>JBBSKC010000034.1:0-23073 GCA_038256675.1 Solirubrobacterales bacterium
GACAGGCGGCGAGAAACATAAGGACCGGGTCCTGACGTCTGTCTCCACGCTGACGCGCGGAGGACAGGCGGCGAGACCCTAGGGGCCGCCGATGAACAGCCGGGCGGGCGAAGGGCCCGGTTCTTCATACTCTGGGTGACTTGAAGAGACCCAGAGAAATAGTTCTCCTTGGCGTGACCATTGGATTCACAACCGGACTGACCGTCATCGGGGTTACGGTGCTTCTCGCCTTTCTCACCTGGGGTCTGGTTCAGTCGGGCGACGCCGGCCTGGCGAAGGGTGACCCGGTTCCGGTATCGACCTTGCCGACCCTGCCACCCGGCGGCGAGGCCTCGATCGAAGACTTCCGCGGCGAATGGGTGCTGCTCAACGTCTGGGCGTCTTGGTGCGTCCCCTGCCGCGACGAGTCCCCGGCGCTCGAACAGTTCGAGAAAGAGAACCGCGGTGCGATCTCGGTGCTCGGGGTCGACACCCGCGACCTCTCCGGGGACGCGATGGATTTCCTCGATGAGTACGACATCAACTACGCCCAGATCCGGGACGCGAGCGGCGATTACGCCGACGACCTGAAGACGACCGGCGTGCCCGAGTCCTTCCTGGTTGACCCCGAAGGCAACCTCGTCGCGCACTTCTCCGGCCCGTTCCAGACCGAGGCCGAGATCGAAAAGTTCGCCGCGCCCGCGCTCTCCGGCAAAAAGGTTCCGGCCGGATGAAACGGCTGCTCTCGCTGGCCCTGGTCCTGACGATTGGTTTCACGACCGTGGCATCGGCAGTCGAACCACAGGCCAGCCTGCCCCAGCTCGAGGACGAAGTCATGTGCCCGATCTGCGGCACCCTGCTCGGCCTCTCCCGGGCGCCCGCCGCCGAGCGCCAGCGCGTCTACATCCGCGGCCTGATCAAACAGGGCAAGGACGAGGACGAGATCAAGGACGCCCTGGTCGCCGAGTACGGACCCCAGGTCCTGGCCCTGCCCGACGACGAAGGCATCAACCTCTACGCCTACCTGGTCCCGGTCCTCGGTTTCATCCTGGCAGCCCTGGGAGTCCTCTATTCGGTGATCCGGTGGAGACGGAACAAGAAGCTGGAGCCGCCGTCGGACAAGCCATCGGCGACGCCGCGGGGCGACGACGAACTGCTGGACAGGGACATGGCGAAGTACGACCTCTAACTGGGTCGAGTATCAGTCTTCCGCGGGGGCGGGCAAAAGCGGAACCAGGAGAACGAGCCCTTGGTAGCCGTGCCGCGCCCTATGGATCTACATGCGGTCGGGGGCTGAAATTCCCAGGAGTGCCAGTGAGGCCTTGATCGTGTTGCCGGTCACTTCGCAGAGGTTCAACCGGGCGGCTTCGACGCCCTCCCCTTCCGCTCCGATCACCTGACAGTCGCGGTAGAAGGCGTGGTACGCGGCCGCGGTCTGGCTCGCGTAAGCGCAGATCCGGTGCGGTGCGCGGCGGGCGGCGGCTTCGTGGACCTCCGCCGGGAAGGAGAGCAACCTGGCGATCAGAGCCTTCTCGGAGGCATCCACCGGCGTGGCGGCAAGCTCAGCCCCGCTCCGGCCCAGCCCCTCCGCCTTCCGCAGGATGCTCTGGATGCGGGCGTGCGCGTACTGGACGTAGTAGACCGGATTGTCGGAAGATTGCGACCGGGCGAGGTCGAGGTCGAGGTCCATCGTCGAGTCGTGACTTCGCTGCAGCAGGAAGAAACGTGCGGCGTCGGGACCGATGTCGCCGATCAGTTCGTCGAGGGTGACGATGTCGCCGGCCCGCTTCGACATCTTGGTCCGCTGGCCACCTTCGACCAGGTGGATCATCTGCAGGATCTGGGCTTCGAAATCGACCTCCGCGCCGAAGGTCGGGATCGCCGCGGCCATCCTCACGACGTATCCGTGGTGGTCGGCGCCGAGCACGTCGATCAGACGTGAGTAACCCCGCTCGATCTTGTCGGCGTGGTACGCCACGTCGGCGCCGAAGTAAGTCGGCTCGCCGTCCGAGCGGACCAGCACGCGGTCCTTGTCGTCGCCGAACTCGGTCGTGCGCAACCAGAGCGCACCTTCGTCTTCGAAGGTGTGACCCGCGGCCTTCAGCCGTTCGAGGCCGTGATCGACCCGGCCTCCTTCGTACAACGAGCGCTCGGAGAAGAAATCGTCCATCTCGACCCCGAACCTGACCAGAGAAGCCCGGATGGCGTCGACCATCCATTCGACGCCCGTCGTCGCCAGGCGTTCCAGCTCGTCCGGTTCGATTCGTTCTTCACGGGCCCGCGCGGCGAGTTCGTTCACGTACTCGCCCTGGTATCCGTTTTCGGGCGGTTCGCCACCGGTCATCCGGGCGCTGATCGAGGCCGCGAAGTTCTCAACCTGCGAACCGCCGTCGTTGACGTAGTACTCGGTACTCACCGAATTGCCGGTTGCCTTGAGCAGGCGCGACGTGGCGTCGCCATAAGCCGCGTGCCGGCCCGAAGCCGCGGTCAGCGGACCGGTCGGATTGGCCGAGACGAACTCGAGCAGTATCCGTTCCGGTTCGGCCACCGGCGGAACCGGCGCCGATCCTTCGGCGGTCAGATCGCCGACCACACCGCGGTACCAGGCGTCAGCGAGGAAGAGGTTTATGAAACCGGGGCCGGCAACCTCGATCTGATCGACCGCTTCGCCTAATTCGGCCTTGACCTCGCCGACCAGATCGGCGGCGATGTCGCGCGGCGGGCGGCCGAGCGACTTGGCCATGAGCATGGCCGCGTTCGAGCTGTAGTCACCCAGTTCGGCCTTGGGCGGCACCTCCAGGCCCGGCTCGAGCGATTCATCCCCGGCAAAGGTCCTGGCCACCTGGGTGATGGTTTCGCGCAATCTGGTGACGGGGTCGGTCTTCACGGGCTTCATGCTATTTGGCGGTCGGTCTTCCGCGGGTGGCGGGCAAAAACTGAGTTAGGAGAACAAGCCCACAGATTTTTGCCCTATAGGTGGTACTTCTCGCCGGCGAGGATTTTTGCTGCTCTGAAGATTTGCTCCAGGAGGACTATTCGGGCCAGTTGGTGGGCCAGGGTCTGCTTTCCCAGCGAGAGGCGCTCATCCACTTTCTCCTGGACCTCAGTGGGCAGGCCCTCCGGACCTCCGATCAGGATCGTCACCTTGTGGCCGGCGTGACGGCGGCGGTCGAGCCACTTCGCCCAGTTCCCGGAATCCATTTGTTTGCCACCGAGTTCGAGGGCGACGACGTGGCTGTCGGGACCGAGTCGCCGGGACAGGGCTTCGTCGTCCTTGACTTCGACGACTTCGACCGACTGTTTGGTCCGCAGCATCTTCATGTAATGGCCTTCGGCCTCATTGAACGGCGGCCGGATCCGCCCGACGGCGAGCACGGTGATCTTCATCCTCCGGCCCCTTCATCCTTCACGGCTTCGGCGGCCGAAATCCGCTGGACGGTGGTCGGGTGGGTACCGAACAGATACTGGTAGACCCCGGGCGGGTCGGGATCGGTGAGGTTGGACTCGGCCAGCCGTACCTGAAGGCCGATCAGGCCATCCGGGTTGCCGGTCAGCTCCATCGCCGAACGATCAGCATGCACCTCGATCTCGCGGGAGAGCACGTTTCCGGGCACAGAGAGCACCATGGTCGCCAGGCTGACCGTCAGCGCCAGCGCCGGGATGATCGCCGGTCCCCGGAGGTTGTCACCGCGACGGCGCACGAGCGCCGTCGTCGCCACCTGGACGAAGATCACCCCGAGCGGGATCACCAGGATCGCGAAAGCGAGGCCGCGGTACAGGTCGTTCGATTCGACGTGTGACAGCTCATGCGCGATCAGGGCCGAGAGTTCGGCGTCGGAAAGCCGGTTGATCGCGTTGTCGTAGATCACCACGCGCTTCGAAGAGCCGATGCCGTTGACGTAGGCGTTCAGAGTCGACGACCGCCGGCTGGCGTCGACTTCGTAGACCTGGCCGACCTCCACCCCGGCCCGGTCGGCGAGCCGGATCACTTCCTGCCGCACCGGCCCTTCGGGCAGAGGCTCGAAAGTATTGAAGAGCGGCGAGACCACGACCGGCCAGAGCCAGGTGAAAAGCATCGCATAGAGGACTGCCAGAATCGAGCCGGCAATCCAGAACCTTTGTCTGAACCGGCGCCAGAGCCACATCGCGAGGGCCGCCCCGGCCGCTGCCAGCAGCAGACCGATCAGCGTGCCGACCAAGAGGTCCCCGAGCCAGCCGGAGAAGTCCTGGGTGATCAGGCCGTAGTCCTGGCCGTGGTGGAACCGGACCAGGTCGAGCGGGAACCGGACCAGGGCCAGCAGCAGGTTGATGCCGGCGCCGGCCATCGCCGCTCCGATGATCGGACGGCGGTCCAGCCGTTCGAATGCGTTGCCGAGCAACCGGCCGCGCCAGAACGCCAGTCCCGCAAGAACGACCAGTCCGAGCAGCATCGAAGCGACGGCGAGCAGGCGGCTCTCCGACCTATAGTCGCGGGCCCGCTCGATCAGGTCGGAGTCGAGGAACCTTGCGGCATCTCCCTGAGGCGCATCGATCCCACCGCCCGGGCCGAGTAGCCAGGCCAGCAAAAAAGCGAAGAGAACCCCCGCACCGGTGATCCAGGGCAGGGAACCCGCCGTCAGGAAATCCCTCCCCTTACGCTCAGCGCTCATGGGTCTTTACGATAGTCAGGCCTCCGCCCCAGCCCACCTGAGACAACCCCGCCCATGCTCGCAGCCGTGATTTCCGACATCCACGCCAACCTGCCCGCCCTCGAGAAGGTGCTGGACGACATCGACTCGACCGGAGTCGACGAGATCTGGTTCCTCGGTGACGCCGTCGGCTACGGCGCCCAGCCCTCGAAGTGCCTTCAGCTGGTCGACTCGCGCTGCTCGATCAGCCTGCTCGGCAACCACGACCTCGCGGCCGTCGGTCAGATCGACATCTCGACTTTCAGCCCCGGCGCCGCGCGCTCGGCCCTGTGGACCATGGAGAACCTGTCCCCCGAAGACCTCGACATCCTGCGTGAGTTCGGTGAGGCGTCCGGCTCCAGAGAAGGCTTCGGCCTTTACCACGCATCCCCGCGCGACCCGGTTTGGGAATACGTGGTCGAGGCCGACCTGGCTGCCGAGAACATGGACGCCCAGACCGAGCGGATCGCCCTGATCGGCCACTCGCACATCGCCCTCTACTTCAACCGGACCGACGAATCGGTGGAGCCGAGTTCGGTCCTCGGTACTGACGGATCCACGATCGACCTGGCCGAAGGTGAATGGCTCCTCAACCCGGGAAGCGTCGGACAGCCGCGCGACGGCGACCCGCGGGCCGCCTGGCTGGAGCTGGACACGACCGCAGGGTGTGCCACCTTCCATCGGGTCGAGTATCCGATCGACATGGCGGCCGATTCGATCCGCGAGGCCGGCCTACCCAGCCACCTTGCAGACCGGCTCTACCAGGGGCATTGATGCTGAAGATCTCGAAAATCCTCGTGGCGACTACGCTGCTGACCTTCGTTGTAGCGGGATTTACCGGCTGCGGCGAGGACCGCAGCAACCTGCTGCCCAGCGACACAGCCACTGAGATCGAGGTGAGCCTGACCGGTATTCAGAAGCTCGCCAGAACGGACTGCTTCCGGGCGCTCCAGGCGACCAGAAAAGTCCAGAAGCAGGTTGAAGGACTGCCCCAGAGCGTCGATCCGAAGCTGAAACGAACGCTGCTCGACGGTGTAGTGGCCCTGCAGGTACTGCTCGGTGACGCGGATAAATGCACCGCCACGGGCACTACGACTGAGCCGACCGAACCCGAACCCGAAACCGAAGTCAGCCCCACAGGGGACACCGGAGTCACAACACCCGAAGAAACCACGCCGGATGGTGAAAAGGACCCCGGTAAGAAAAACAGCGAAAAGAAACCCGAGACTCCCACTCCGACCCCCGACCCGACTCCTGAACCAACCCCCACGCCAACCCCGGAGCCGCCGCCCGACGCCAACCCGCCGGTCGACCCGGGATCGGGTTCCGGCGGAGTCAGTCCGAATCAGTAAGGCTGGAGACCACTCATGACGAACACAACAATCCTCGGCGACCGTTACGAGCTTCGCGACAAGCTCGGCTCCGGAGGCATGTCGAATGTCTACCGGGCGACCGATCGCATCCTCGAACGGACCGTTGCCGTGAAGGTACTCGCCGAGCATCTGTCGGACGATGACCGTTTCGTCGCGCGGTTTCGCCGGGAAGCACTCGCTGTGGCCAAGCTGATCCACCCGAACATCGTGCAGGTGTATGACACGGGAGTCGACAGCGGCCGTCATTTCATCGTCATGGAATGCGTCGAAGGCCGATCCGGGGCCCAGATCCTGAAGTCCGACGGCGTGCTGGACCCGGAAACGTCCATCGAAATCGGGGTCCAGGCCTGCGCCGGTCTCGAGTACGCCCACCGTCACGGCATCATCCACCGCGACGTCAAGCCAGGAAACCTGATGGTCACGGGCGGCCCGGTGGGCGGCGGCGACATGACCTGCAAACTGACCGACTTCGGGATCGCCCGGGCGGCCGAGCAGACCCGCATCACCCAGGTCGGTTCCGTAGTGGGCACCGCCGCCTACCTCGCGCCCGAGCAGGTGCGCGGAGAAGAGGCGACTCCGGCAACCGACGTATACGCCCTCGGCGTCGTGCTCTACCAGTTCCTGACCGGGCGCCTTCCGTACGAAGGGTCCTCCCTGGCGGAACTCGCGATCCGGCAGCAGAACGAGAAACCGCTCTCGCCGCGTACATACAACGACGACGTTCCGGAAACGGTCAGCGCCTCGGTCATGCGGGCGCTCGAGGGCGACAAGAACATCCGCTTCAACACCGCCGGCGCCCTTGCCGACGGACTCGAACGCGGTCTGCGCGGCGAAGACGTGACTCTCCAGATGGACGACGCCCCAACCGAACCCGAGCATTTCCCCAGCGCGGAAACCGCCACGAGGCCAATGGAACGCACGTCCCGCACCGCGCATCGCCCGGCTCCGCCGCCACCGACCTACAAGAGCCCGCCGCCCCGGCCGACGCTCAAGAAGCGGTCTTTCATGTCTCGATTCGCCCGCTTCGTCTTCGGCCTCGTGGCGCTCGTCCTGATCGCCGGTGCCGTCGCCGGCGCCGTGATCGCCCTCACCGACCGTGCCGCCTCGGTCAAGGTGCGCGAATGGACCGAAAACTCGGTCAACGGCGCCGCCCGGGACCTCAAGGACTTCGTTCGGGAGAACACCCGGTAAGCGGCTACTTGACCTCGCTGCGGATGAACCGCAGGCTGCCGAGCGCGACCAGCCCGACCAGCCAGGCGAGAGCCACGATCACATCCTGGGCCGTCGCCTTGCTCACCGACTCCCCGAAGAGGCCTGAGTCGACGCCGCTGATGTTCTCGGTGATGTCGCTGAGCGCAGGCCCCATTGCGTAGTTCTCGATCCACGGGATCAGTGAGGTGACCGTGTCGATCACGAAAATAAACACCAGGGCCATTGTGATCCCACCCGCCATGCTTGCCGTGATCAGGGCAAAAGCGAAACCGACGATCGCGAAAGCCAGGTTTGAAACGACCGCGGACAGGCCTGCCCGCAGTACTGCCTCGGTGGTGATCGAACCTTCATGACCGCTCGCCGCCAGGTGATACACCGGCAGGGACAGCAGGTAGAGCCCGGCCGTCACCAGCCCGACAACGAGCACGATCACAGACAGTTTTGCCAGGATCAGTCGGCCGCGGCGTGGGTCTGCGGTAAGGACCTGGCGCAAAGTGTTCTGGCCGAACTCGACGCCGGCCATCCAGACCCCGAAGATGACTGCCGCGATCAGGGTCGGGAGACCGACGGCGATGTCGGCTGCGCCGGCGTCGTCACCCGGGCCCCACTTGATGACTCCGGCGATGCCGAGCACGAAGCAGATGAGAAGCGCGATCAGACACCACATCGGCGTCGGCATCGACCTGATCTTAAGTAGTTCGGCGCGCATCAGGTGACCGGCGCGTCCGGGTCGTGGGTGAGCGACATGAATACGCCTTCGAGGTCGGGCTGGTTCTTCCGGAGTTCTGAAACGTAGATTCCGGAGCCGGCCAGAAGGGTATTGATCTGAGATCCATCCTCGATCCGCCCCCCGACCGCCAGCTCTCCCCCGGGGGCCTCGGCCACGGAAAGCCCGATCTCGGTGAGGATGCCGGTTGCTTTCAGCACTTCGTCAGGTGCGACCCGAACCAGGAAGCCCGCTTCGGCGGCGCCGGCTCGACGGAGAATCTGCTCCATGGTCCCGTCGGCGACCACCGACCCGTGGTTGATGATCGTCGCGCGATCGCACATCAGCTGCACTTCGGAAAGCAGGTGGGAAGACACGAGCACGGTCACCCCCGATTGCGGCAGGCGAGTGATCAGCTCGCGAATCTCGACGATGCCGGACGGATCGAGCCCGTTGGTCGGTTCGTCGAGGATCACCATCTTCGGGTCTCCGATCAGGCTGATCGCCAGGCCGAGGCGCTGCTTCATGCCGAGGGAGAACCCGCGAGCGTTGGTGTTCGCCCGCTCGTTCAGGCCGACAAGTTGAAGCAGCCGGTCGATCCCGGCCTGGTCGTCACTCAGGCCCCGGGCCCTCGCCTGGATCCGCATGTTTTGACGTGCGGTGGCGCGCCCGTAGAGCGCCGGGCCCTCGATGAGCGATCCGGTCCGGCTGACCACGTCCTTGAAGCCGCGGCCGCCGACCGTGGTCCCGAGCAGTTCGGCGCTACCGGAATCGGCGCGGCTGAGGCCGAGCAGGATCCGGATCGCGGTGGTCTTGCCGGATCCATTCGGTCCGAGAAGGCCGCAGACCGATCCCTCGGGCACGGCCAGCGAAAGGCCGCTCAGCGCCTGGGTCTTGCCGAAGCGCTTCGAGATACCGTCGACTGAAGCGAGGATCGCGGTCATCCGGCTTCCCAGGGCGCGGATCCGCCAAGGATCGATCCGGCATAGACATCGAAGCTGCCGTTTGAAATCGCGGTGCGGGCGCCGCTCATCAGGTGTTCCATGTAAGTCAGGTTGTGTTCGACCAGGATTCTCACGGCGGTCAACTCCTCCGAGCGCGAAATATAATTCAGGTAATCCCGGTCGTAGTCCTGGCAACCGACGCAGGGACATCCTTCGACCAGCGGGCGGTGGTCATTCGCCATGTAACCCTTGCGCACGTCGATTCGGAACCGCTGGTCCGGGACCGGCGCCAGGGCCATCCCGTGCCGGGCGAGGCGGGTCGGCACGGCACAGTCGAAGACGTCGATTCCGAGACTGATGCCGCGCATCAGGTCGTCGACTTCGCCGATGCCAAGCAGGTGCTTGGGCGCTTCCACCGGCAGTGCGGGGACCGTGAACCCGAGCACTTCGGCCATCTCCTCCTTGTCGCGTCCGAGTGTGCCGCCGATCGCGATCCCGTCGATATCGGCCGAGGCCACCGCCTCGCAGGAGTCGAGCCGCAGGTCTTCGTAGGTTCCGCCCTGGATGATCCCGAAGACGGCTTGCCTTTCGGGGCCGTGCTCGCTGTGCCAGTCGAGGCTCCGGTGGAGCCAGCGGTGGGTCCGCTCGGTCGAGCGGGCGGTGTATTCGCGATCGGCGTGGAACGGGGTGCACTCATCGAAGACGAGAGCGATGTCGGAGCCGAGGGAGGCCTGCACCGACATCGACTCCTCCGGCGAGAGCATCAGCTCCGAGCCGTCCTTGTAGGAGCGAAACCGTACTCCTTCCTCTTCGATGCCGAGGGTCTTTGCGAGGCCCTGCATCTTCCGGCCGGATCCCTTGATCTCCTCGGCCACGCCTCCGTGGGCCAGGGAAAAGACCTGGAACCCGCCCGAGTCGGTGATGATCGCCTTGTCCCAGGCCATGAATTCGTGGAGGCCACCGGCGTCCCGAATGCGATCCGGTCCCGGCGCGACCAGCAGGTGATAGGTGTTGCCGAGCACCATCTCGTAACCCATTCCGGCAACTTCCCGAGAGGACATCCCACGCACGCTCCCTTTGGTAGCCAGAGGAATGAAAGCCGGCGTCTCAACAGGCCCATGCGGCGTCTGAAGCGTGCCCCGACGCGCATCACCATCGCGAGCCGAAATCTCAAACTTCAGTCTGTCCGGGTCAGTTCGCAAGAGTGGCCACAGTACTCACCATCCAAGTCACACAGCGAGACCGACATTTATTCGTCATGAGCGAAGCGACTTGGATGCCTTATTCCTGGACTAGTGACTTACCGGTCATTTCCTTCGGTTGCTCTATTCCGAGGGCGTCGAGGATGGTCGGGGCGACGTCGGCGAGGATGCCGCCGCCTTCAAGGTCCGGACCGGGCACGGTCAGGATCAGTGGCACCGGGTTCAGCGAATGGGCCGTGTTCGGCGAACCGTCGGGTTCGAGCATGTTGTCGGCGTTGCCGTGGTCGGCGGTCACGAGGCAAGCTCCGCCCGACGCGAGGACCGTTTCGACGACCCGGCCGAGGCAGGCATCGACCGCTTCGATGGCTTTGACCGCCGCGGGGATCACGCCCGTGTGCCCGACCATGTCGGGATTGGCGAAGTTGATGATGCCGAAGCGCGGCTCTTCCGCCTGCCAGCCGGCGATGAACGCCTGCATAGCCGCATTGGCACTCATCTCCGGCTTGAAGTCGTAGGTCGGCACATCACGGGGCGATTCGACCAGCCGGCGATCCTCACCCTGCCACTCCTCTTCGCGCCCTCCATTGAAGAAGTAGGTGACGTGTGCATACTTCTCGGTTTCGGCCACGTGCAGCTGCAGGCCGCCGGCTTCAGAGATCACCTGGGCAATGGTCACAGCCGGTCGCCGCTCGGGGTAGGCGACCGGGTAGGGCCAGCCCTTGCGGTAGACGGTCATCGTGGTCAGGTCGACCAGCGGCCCATTCGACCTCGGGAACTCGTCGAAGCCGGGATCGGCCAGGGCCCGGGTCAGCTCGCGCGCCCGGTCCGGCCGGAAGTTGACGAAGATCGCGACGTCCCCTTCGCCCATGCCGTCGTACTCGCCGATCACGGTGGGCGGGATGAACTCGTCGGTCGTGCCAGCCGCGTAAGCGTCGGTGATTGCCGTTTTGGAGTCCGGTGATTTTGGGCCCTCGGCGTGGACCATCGCGTCGTAGGCGAGCTTGACGCGCTGCCAGCGCGTATCCCGGTCCATTGCGTAATAACGACCGCTCACCGTGCCGACCCGGCCGGCTGAGCGCAGCCACCGCTCAAGTTCCTCGACGTACTTCTGGCCACCGTGCGGCAGCGTGTCGCGGCCGTCGGTGATCGCGTGGAAGACGACGTCCGGCACGCCTTCCTGGCTGGCCAGCTCGACGCAGGCTTCGAGGTGCTCCCACCCCGAATGCACGCCCCCGTCCGAGACGAGGCCGATCAGGTGGAGTCGTCCTCGCGGACTGTCAGCTGCGCGGCGACAGGCAGCCACCAGAGCCTCGTTGTCGAAGAAGGTGCCGTCGGCGACAGCGGTGTCGATCCGGGCAAGGTCCTGCTTGACGATGGCACCGGCCCCGAGGTTCAGGTGACCAACCTCGGAGTTGCCCATCTGCCCTTCGGGCAGGCCCACATCGGGACCCTGTGCACTGAGCTGCGTCTTCGGATATGTCTCCCAGAGACGGTCGAAGTTCGGTGTGCTGGCGAGCGAGATCGCGTTGCCAGGACCCGGTGGCGCGAGCCCCCATCCGTCGAGGATGACCAGGGCCACGCTGACTACCGGCAGCTCCCGGGGTGCTCCGGCCATCAGGTGCCCGATGCGGCCGAAACGATACCGCCGAAGTCCTCGGGGCCGAGCGATGCGCCGCCGACGAGAGCGCCGTCGATGTCCGGCTGGGCCATCAGCTCGGCGGCGTTGCCGGCCTTGACCGACCCGCCGTAGAGGATGCGCACGCGCTGGGCCGCTTCCGGGTCTCGGGACCTGAGCAGGTTGCGAATGAACTGGACCGCTTCCTGGGCTTGCTCGAGCGAGGCGGTCTTGCCGGTCCCGATCGCCCAGATCGGTTCGTACGCGATGACCACCTTGTCGAGGTCGTCGGTGTGGATCTCGGCCAGGTCGGTGATCACCTGGTGCGACAGAACGGCTTCGGTGTCATCGGACTCGCGCTCGGCCTCGGTCTCGCCGCAGCAGAGGATCGGCTGGAGGCCTGCCTCGATCGCGCGACGGACCTTCCGGGCCAGGGCTTCGTCGGTCTCGCCGAAGTTCTGCCGTCGTTCGGAATGGCCGAGAATCACGCCGTCGACGCCGATGTCGAGCAGCATCGGCGCGGATATCTCGCCGGTGAATGCACCGGAGTCCTCGAAGTACATATTCTGCGCGGCCGCCTTGACCGGCGTCCCCGCGCAGCGCTCGGCGACCCTGGCCAAGGCGAGAAAGGTGGGACAGAGGGCGACTTCGGGCCCGTCGGCCGACTGGGTCGGCAGGAAGACGTCGAGAAACTCGTCGGCCTCGCTCGCCGTCTTGTTCATTTTCCAGTTCGCGGCGATGTAGGGGCGGCGGCTCATGCCTGGATCATGCCTCCTTCAGGGCTTCGACGCCGGGCAGTCTTTTTCCCTCGAGCAACTCGAGGGAGGCACCACCGCCGGTCGAGACCCAGTCGACGTCGTCGGTAAGACCGAACTTCGCGAGAGCGGCGACTGAATCGCCGCCACCGACCACCGTGAATCCCGGCGCCTCGGCGACCGCTTCGGCAACGACCTTCGTCCCGGCGGCAAACGGTTCGAGTTCGAAGGCGCCCATCGGACCGTTCCAGAGCACGGTTCCGGCACCCGATATCCGCTCGGCGTACCCGGCCGCCGACTTCGGCCCGATGTCGAGCCCCATCCAGCCGTCCGGCACTTCCACCCCGTCCAGGCCGGCAGTTTCGGTGTCGTTCGAAAATTCGCGGCCGATCGCGAGGTCAGTCGGCAGAATCAGCTCGCAGTTCGAGGACTCGGCCTTTTTCAGGGCTTCCGCCGCCAGCGGGATTCCATCTTCCTCGACCAGGGAGTTTCCGGTACTGATTCCTTGCGCCCGGTAGAACGGAAAGCACATGGCGCCGCCGATCAGGATCTGGTCGGCCAGGTCGATGAACCGGTCGATCACGCCGACTTTGTCCGAGACCTTGGCCCCACCGAGAATTACCACGAGAGGGCGCGCAGGCTCGTCGGCGACGGCATCGAGGTTCTCGACCTCGCGTTCGAGCAGCAGACCCGCATAGGCCGGGAGCAGTTCGGCCACCCCGGCCGTGCTGGCGTGGGCGCGGTGGGCGGTGCCGAAGGCGTCGTTCACGTAGATGTCGGCCAGCTCGGAGAGGGCCAGGGCCAGCTCCGGGTCGTTCGCCGTCTCGCCTTTGTGGAAACGGATGTTCTCGAGCAGCAGCACCTGCCCGGGCTGGAGTGAGTCAACCATCGCCTTGGCGGTCGGCCCGGTCGACTCGGTCGAAAGGCTGACTTTGGTGTCGAGCAGTTCGTCGAGCCTCTGGGCCGCCGGCTTCAGCGAGAGGTCATCGATTCGCTGGCCTTTCGGACGCCCGAGATGCGACGCCAGGATGACCTTCGCGTCGTTTTCGACCAGATACTGGATGGTCGGCAGGGCCGCCCGGATCCGGGTGTCGTCCGTAACCGTGCCACCCTCGAGCGGCACGTTGAAGTCGACCCGGACCAGGACATGCCGACCGTTTACGTCAGCGTCCCGGACCGAAGCTCTGGAGAAGGCCATTGGCCGCTCGCCCGCCGGAACCGCGACTAAAGCACCTTGCCGAGCAGTTCGACGCAGCGATTCGAGTAGCCCCACTCGTTGTCGTACCATGAGATCGCCTTGATCAGCTCGCCGTCACCGATCACCTGGGTGAGAGAAGAGTCGAAGATCGAGGAATGCGGGTCACCGACGATGTCGGTCGACACGATCGGGTCCTCGGTATGGGCCAAAATGCCCTTCAGCGGGCCCTCGGCCGCGGCCTTGACCGCAGCGTTCACTTCTTCAGCGGTCGTCGCCTTCGACGGCTTGAAGGTCAGGTCGACGACCGAGCCGGTGACCACGGGGGCACGCACGGCGAAACCGTTCAGTTTGCCGGCCAGTTCGGGCAGGACGAGGCTGACCGCCTTGGCGGCACCGGTCGTCGTCGGGATCAGGTTGATCGCGGCTGCGCGGGCGCGGCGCAGGTCCGAGTGCGGCATGTCCTGGAGGCGCTGGTCCGAGGTGTAGGCGTGGATCGTCGTCATCAGGCCGTGATCGATTCCGACCGCGTCGTTGATCGCCTTGGCGAACGGCGCCAGGCAGTTCGTGGTGCAGGACGCGTTGGAGATGATGTGGTGGTTCTCAGGGTCGTACGCGTCGAAGTTCACACCGAGGACGACGGTGACGTCCGGCTCCTTGGCCGGGGCCGAGATGACGACCTTCTTCGCGCCGGCTTCGAGGTGCTTGCCGGCATCGGCGCGGGCCGTAAAGAAGCCGGTCGATTCGAGAACGACGTCGACGCCGAGGTCAGACCACGGCAGCTGAGCGGGATCGCGCTCGGAAAGGGCGGCAATCTCCTTGCCGTCGACCGTGATCGAACCTTCAGAAGATTCGACGGTGCCATCGAAACGGCCAAGGATGGAGTCGTACTTCAGAAGGTGAGCGAGGGTCTCGTTGTCGGTGAGGTCGTTGACCGCGACGATGTCGATATCCGCTCCGGAAGCCTTCGCCGCGTGGAACACATTGCGACCGATTCGCCCAAATCCGTTGATGCCGACCTTCACGCCCATTCGCTGCTGCCTCCTGAGATTGATGAATCTTTGACTGAACTTTCCGGGAGGGATTCTATTGGGGAGCGGGTCCAAGTCGGCCGGACCCCTCCCGGGTCAGTCGGTGCCGACGGTCAATTCGATGTCGTGGCCGTCCGGGTCCCGGAGGAAAGCCGAATACGAGCCGGATCCGTGACCGCCCGGTTCGCCGGGCTTCGCGACGCTCGAACCACCGGAGTTGCAGCCGCCCTCCCAGGCCGCCTTGACCGCGGCGATGCCCGGAGCCCCGAGACTGACCAGCGTTCCTTCGGCACGGGCGCCCATGCGTTCGCTGATGAAGAGGATTGGCCGGGAGATCCCGTATCCGATCGCTCCCGCTTCGTTCACGTGACGCCGCCAGCCGAGCGGCGAGAGCAGCGCGTCGTAGAAGGAGGAGGACCGCCTGAGGTCGGAGATTTCGAGAACGATGTGATGAAGCACGCGCGGCAGGCTATTGAAGATCGTGCGACAAAGGTCCCCTGCCCGCCGGCCGAGTCATACGTTCCACCGCGATCAGTGGCGCGGAGTCCAGCGGAAGAACCGGATCGCGAGCAGGAGGCCGGCCAGACCCCAGATCGCGACCACGGCAAGATCGCCCCACTCGAAGCCTGACCCGACCGTGTTCGGGTTGTAGGCGGCGAAGAACGCCTCGAAGAAGTCCCGGATCGGGAAGTGGTTCGCGAACGAGAGCACCCCGTCGGGAATCTCGCTCTCCGGGATGAAGATCCCGGAGAGAAAGTACAACGGCAGCGTGATCAGGTTGGTGATCGCCGGCGCCGCTTCCCGGGAAGGGATGATCGCGGTCATCGCGATGCCAAGACAGCAGAAAGACGCTGCTCCGACGAACAGGGTCGTGATCAGGGCCGGCAGCCGCTCCCAGGGGATCGGCGCGTCGTAGAGGACCCGCCCGATGACCGTCACCACGACGACCATCAGGACGGAGATAACGATCGCATTGCCGACCCGGCCGGCAATGAAAACCCACGCTGGCAGGGGTGTGCCCCGACCCCTTTTGAGCAGGCCGGCTTCGCGGGCGATGGTGAGGTTCGTCGCCAGGCTGACCATGGTCGCCGAAATGACCGCCAGCGTGACGATCGCCGGAACGTAGTAGGTCGTGGTCGGCAGGTTGCCGAGCTTCTCGATCTTGTCGTTGCCGAAGATCGTGGCGAAGATCAGCAGGAAGATCACCGGCAGCAGCGCCGTGAAGAAGACCGATGCAGGATTCCGCCAGAAGACTTTCTGGATGAACCTGAACTCGTGGAGGACGAGTCGGACGGAACTCATGCTGCGGTCAACCGGAGGTAGACGTCTTCGAGGCTCGGCCGTTTCACTTCGAGGCCGGCCAGGGGCAGGTTGCGCTCCAGCGCCCATGCGGTCAGGATCTGGAGGTCCTCGACCGCGTCGTCGGTTTCGATCATCACGATCCGGGCTTCCCCACCGGGTTCGCCATCGACCGCCGCTCGACCGATCGTCGGCAGCTCGTCCGGGCCGATGCCCTCCGGCAGGACGAAGGTGATCCTGGTCGGCAGGCTCTCGCGTCCCCCGAGGTTCTCCGGGGTGTCCTCGGCCACGATCACTCCTTCGCTCATCACGGCCACGCGGTCGGCCAGGGCCTGTGCCTCGTCGAGGTAGTGCGTGGTCAGCAGGACAGTCTTGCCGAGATCCCGCAGCCCGCTGATCATTTCCCAGGCGTGACGCCTCGCCGACGGGTCGAATCCGGTCGTCGGTTCGTCGAGGAAGAGCAGTTCCGGGTCGCCGACCAGTGCGATGCCGACGTCGAGGCGACGCTGCTGGCCGCCGGAAAGCCGACCCGCACGTTTGCCGGCGCTCTCCTCGAGTCCGACCAGGCTGATCACCTCTTCAACCGGACGCGGGTTGCTGTAGTAGCCGGCGTAGAGCTGGAGCGATTCCGCCACTGTCAGCGTCGGTTCGAGGGTCGTGCCCTGGAGCACGATGCCGATCTTTTCGCGCCACGCCCTGGTTGGTTTGGCGGGATCGACTCCGAGTACTTCGACCTCGCCGCCGTCGCGTCCGAGGTAGCCCTCGAGGATCTCGACCGAGGTCGTCTTGCCGGCGCCGTTCGGCCCCAGCACGCCGAGGATCTCCTCCCGGCCGACCTCGAGATCGATGCCTTTCACTGCCTCGAACTCGCCGTAGGACTTGCGAAGCCCCCGAATGGATATGACTGGGTCAGGCACGGGCTGATCCTATGGATCAGCGCTTCAAGGCCGGGGTCAGCCCTGCGCTCCGGTCACTTGGCGAGGTCGCGGTGGGTCACCCGGACGACGACGTCCTCGCGGCGGGAGAGGTCGCGCCAGATCCGCTCGGCGACCGTCACCGAGCGGTGTCGGCCCCCGGTGCAGCCGATCGCGATCGTCAGGTGGCTCTTGCCCTCGGTGACGTAGGCGGGGACCAGGAACTCGAGCAGCGGCAGTAGCCGGCCGTAGAACTCGCCGGCCTGGGTGCCCGCCTCGACGAACTCGCGCACCTCTTCATCGAGGCCGGTCATCGGGCGCAGGTCGTCGACGTAGTGCGGGTTCGGAAGAAAACGCACGTCGAGGGTCAGGTCGGCATCTCGCGGCGGGCCGTTCTTGAAGCCGAAGGTCAGCAGGGTGACCGCCATACGGCCGCCGTCCTCGGTCGCAACCATTCCTTCGGCAATCCGTCGCCGCAGCATCGCGGCCGTGTCGGTCGAGGTGTCCATGACCATGTCCGCCCGCAACCGCAGTGGTGCCAGCAGTTCGCGCTCGGCTGTGATGCCGTCGAGGATCCGGCCCTCGGGTGCCAGCGGGTGGCGGCGACGCGTCTCCTTGTAACGGTCGGTGAGGATCTCCTCGTTAGCTTCGAGAAAGAGCACCTGGGGCCGGAGGCCGTCCTGCTCGAGGTCTTCGAGCACCTGAAGCAGTTCGTCGAAATACTCGCCGCTGCGCACGTCGGAGACGACGGCCGCACGTTCGACGCCGCTGCCGGGCAGGCGGAACATCTCGCCGAGCGCCCCGATCATCTGCGGCGGCAGGTTGTCGACGCAGAAGTAGCCGTTGTCCTCGAAGGCGGCAATTGCCTCTGATTTTCCGGCGCCGGAGTGCCCGGTGATCACCACCAGGGTCACATTTTTTGCCGCACCGCCCTCCCCCGGCTCTTCTTGCTCGGCCATCTGAGTGTCTATCCGATCCTGTTCAATTGCTCGTGGATCTCCCGGGCCACCTTACCGGGCAGTCCGGGCACCGATTCGATTTCTTCCCGGCTGGCCGAGATCACCCCGTCCGGGGTACCGAAATGCTTGATCAGCAGGCGCTTTCTGGCAGGACCCACCCCGCGCAGCGAGTCGAGCGCCGATTCGGTCATCGCGCGGTCCCGCCGGCCCCGGTGGTGGCTGATCGCGAACCGGTGGGCTTCGTCCCGGACCCGCTGGAGGAGCATCGAACCCTGCGAATCCGGTGGCAGGTCGATCGGGTCCGAGCTGCCCGGCACGTAAACCTCCTCGAGCTTCTTGGCCAGCCCGATGACGGTCACGCCGGCTTCGATGAACTCGCCGAGGGCGCGAATTCCGGCGGCGAGCTGGCCTTTACCGCCGTCGATCAGGATCAGCGAGGGAAGTGCCGCAAAACTCTCATCTCGTGAGCCGTCGTGCGGAGAGAGGTCGGCCTGTTCCCGGTACTGGGCAAGTCGTCGTCCGAGGATTTCCTCCATCGACGCGAAGTCGTCCGGGCCGTCGTGCCCGAAATCGCCGCGGACGCGGAAGCGGCGGTAGTCCGACTTCTTTGGCTTGCCGCCCTCGAAGACCACCATCGACGCCACTGTGTGGCTGCCGCCGAGGTTCGAGATGTCGAAACCTTCGATCCGGATCGGCAGCTCGTCCATGGAGAGGGCTTCGGCGAGCGAAGAAAGCGACTCGACCCGGCGCTGCTGGCTGTGCTCGGACCGCAAACGGTCCTGGTCGAGGGCGAGCCTGGCGTTGCGCTCGGCCAGTTCCCGCAGGCGGCGCGAATCGCCGCGTTCGGCAATCCGGACCTCGACCTTCGACTGGCTCCTCCTGGTGGCAAGGAACCGCTCGATCTCCTCGGCCTGGTCGGCCATGTAGGGGCCGAGCACGATCCGCTTCGGGATCGAAGGCGACGCCGAATAGAACTGCTCGATGAACTCGGCCGTGACCTCGGCCAGGCCCCGCTCGGCCGGGTTCTCGAGGTAGAAGCTCTGCCGCTCGGCGAGGATGCCGTCCCGGACCTGGAAGACCTGGGCGTTGGCGTCCGTGCCTTCGGCGGCGACACCGATGAGGTCGGCGGTACCCACTTTCGAACCGGAGATGCGCTGCCGCTCGAAGAGCGACCTGACCGACTGCAGCCGGTCGCGGAACGCCGCCGCGGCCTCGAAGTCCTGAGCACCGGCGGCCGCCTCCATCTGGCTTTCGAGATCGTTCTCGATCTGTGCGTAGCGGCCGGAAAGGAAGTCGATGACGGCATCGATGTTCTTCCGGTAATCGGCCTGGTCGATGTACCCGACGCAGGGAGCACCACAGCGCTTGATGAAGTAGTCGAGACAGGGGCTGCCCGAGCGCCGTCCCGGTACCTTGCCCTCGCAGGTCCGGTACTGGAAGAGCTTCCCCAGCAGGTCGAGCGTGTCCCGCACCCGGCGAGCCGAGGAGAACGGGCCGAAGTACGCCCGGCCGGTCCGGTGGCGCTCCCGGGTGAAATAGACCCGTGGGTACTCCTCGTCCAGGCTGACCGCGATGTACGGGTACGACTTGTCGTCGCGCAGCTTGATGTTGAAACGGGGACGGTGGCGCTTGACGAAGTTCTGCTCGGTGATCAGGGCGTCGGACTCGTTCTCGGTGACCAGGAACTCGATCCGGTCGACCAGGCGGGTCATCTCGGCATTGCCCGCATTGAAGTGCGACGCGACCCGTTTGCGGATCGAGATCGCCTTGCCGACGTAGATCACTTCGTCGTCACGGTCCCGGAACAGGTAGACGCCGGGCGAGTCGGGCAGCGAGCGCCGCTCGGCGACGATTCGCTCGCTCCGGTCCTCCCTTTCCTTCCGGGTTTCGCGTTGGCCTGGCACAGCTGAAGAGTAGGCCAAGGCCTCGGTGGGGTCGGTAGGCTCCGGCGCGGACCCGGATCGCGACGAAAAAGGATCAAATTGGAACAAGGCACCGCAATTCCGCCCGAACTGAACACGATGACGCTGGAAATCGATGGAGACGTCGGAATCCTCACCCTGAACCGGCCCGACGCGCTCAACGCGATGAGCCCGGAGATGATCAGAGAGTTCCCGGTGATCTTCGCCTGGCTGGCCGATCGCGCCCGGCTTCGCGCCCTGATCATCACCGGCGCCGGATTCGCCTTCTGCGCGGGCGGCGACATCAACTGGTTCAAGAAGGGCCTGGACGACCCCGACATCGACATCGTTGCGGGAGTGCGCGCCGGCGCCGACCAGCTCCATCAGGGCATCGTCGAGATGCAGCGCATTCCCTACCCGGTAATCGCCGCCGTCAACGGACCCGCGGCCGGAGCCGGCTTCTCGCTCGCCCTCGGCTGCGACCTGCGGATCAGCTCGGACGCGGCCGTGTTCGTCTGCGCCTACGGCCGGATCGGTGCATCGCCGGACGGCGGCATGACGTATTTCCTGCCGCGGGTAGTCGGTCCGTCCAAGGCGATCGAACTGCTTCTGAACGATCCCAACCTGACCGCACAGGACGCTCTCGACGCCGGCCTGGTGACGGAAGTCGTGCCGGCGGACGAATTGATGGACCGGGCGAAGGCCAAGGCGGGAAAGCTCGCGACCAGGTCCCCGTACTACGCGAAGATGGCCAAGGAGCTGGTCCACGTAAGCCTCGAGAACAGCCTCCATGACCACCTGCAGCTCGAGCGACACGGGATCGCCAACTCGATGGGCACGGAGGACCTGCGGGGAGCTGTCACCGCCTTCCTCGACGGCGACAAGGCCGAGTTCAGCGGCAGGTAAGGAAGGTCAGCCGGCCAGCAGCCGGGTGACGCTCTCGGCCACGCAGCACGGCTTTTCGTTGCCTTCGACCTCGATCTTGAACACCGTCACATTGTGGGTCCAGCCGTTGTCCAGCACTTCCGAGCTGGCCAGCTCTGCGGTGGCGCGCACCCGCGATCCGGCGGGTACTGGAGTCGGGAACCGCACTTTGTTCCAGCCGTAGTTGACCCCGAGCTGGTAGCCGCCGGTCACGTCGATCAGCTGGTCGCGAAAACCGTCGATCAGGGCGAGGGTCAAATTTCCGTGGGCGATCGTTGTGCCGAACGGGCTTTCTTTCGCCGCCCGTTCCACGTCGGTGTGGATCCACTGGTGGTCACCGGAGAGGCCGGCGAAGGTGTCGATCATGTCCTGGGTCACCTCGCGCCATTCGGTCGGGCCGGCCTGCTTGCCGATCAATTCCGCGATTGAGTCCGGTCCGGTTATCTCGAGTCGGTTCATGAGATGGATCCTAGCGTGGAACTTCGTCCACGAATTGTGTAAGCTCTTTCCGATTTCGTAAACTACTTCCGAAAACAGGAGAACCATGAGCGAACAAGTCACCGCCGAAAGCCTGCCTGACGACAACATGCCTAAAGACGGCAGCGAGCTGATGAAGGTCTTCCTGCCCGCCTCGCCTTTCGTCCAGGAACTCGGCGTCAGACTGGTCGAGATCGAGGACGGTCGCGCAGTGTTGTCCCTCCCGTTCCGGCCGGAGCTTGCCACGGTTGGCGACATGGTCCACGGCGCGGCGATCGCCGGCCTGATGGACATCACCGCGATGGCGGCGTCCTGGGCCGGCACCGACATTCCGGAGAAGCTCCGCGGCGTCACCGTCTCGATGTCGACCGAGTTCATCAACGCGGCCCACGGCGAGGACCTGATCGGCGAAGGCAAGCTGCTCCGCCGGGGCGCGTCGCTCTGCGCCGTCGAGATGGAGATTCGGACGGCTGCCGACGGGAATCTGGTCGCGAAGGGTCTCGCGACTTACAACATCGGTTGATTCAGAACTTGAGGGTCAACGCGGATTCGCCCTCCACCTCGAGTGCCGCAATCGCGTTCTGCGAGATGCCTCGCTTGATGCCCTGCTGAACATGTTTCGATTTTGCGGCGAGCGGTTCCACCAGCGCCGACGCGACCGTGATGACTTCCTCTTCTGGTGCGACAGCGTCGACGACGCCGAGATCCAGGCACTGGGGAGCACCGAAGCGTTGCCCGGTGAGCATGGTGTCGCGGGCAGCCCTGGCGCTCATCTTGTCGGTGAGCAGGGCGTTCATGCCAGGCACGAACACCAGGCCTATGTCTGCCTCCGGCAGGCAAAAGTACCCACGGTCCTCGCGCATCACCCGCCAGTCGCAGGCCATCGCCAGCATCGCGCCACCGGCAAAGACGTGACCGTTGATCGCAGCCACGGTCGGTGCCGGAAAGGCGAGCAACCGCGCGAAGAGCCGATAGACCCGGCTCAAGGTCTGGCGTCGGCCGTCATCATCTGCGCCGCCGAGCCATTCGAGGTCGAGGCCGTTCGAGAAGAACTTGCCATCGCCGGTCAGGATGAGGGCGGCCGGGCCTTCGATCGCCTCGACCTGGTCGAGCGCGGTTTCGAGGCCGTCGAGCGTGTCCGGGTTGAACCGGTTCTCGCCGAGCTGCATGCGGACGACGGCGATGCCGCCCACGCTTACTTCCACGTTGACGCCGGCTGTCGCTGAAGCTTCCATCGTCATTTCCTTGTCTGTTCGAGGTCAGCGGCGTTGCCGCTGCGAATCGCGCCGATAACCAGCTGTTCACCGGTACTCAGCACGCCTTTGAGATTTCTGGATCCAAGTTCGCCGCGCGCATGCATCGAAAGGACGCCGTTCCACGAGGCGAAGAGGAAGACCGTCACCGCCCGCGGGGAAGCGCCTTCGTTGCCCCCGGCCTCGAGGGCCTCGGAGACCAGTTCTTCGAGCCTTTCCAGCATCACGAAGAGGCTGGACTTGATCCGGGATCGCGCCGCCTGTACCCGTTCGTCGCCCTTGCGGTCGACGTCGTGCAGCGAGAGCAGGCGGAGCGCCAGCGGGTTCTCCATGTGGAACCTGACGTACGCCCGGCTGACTGCGGAAAGCTGCTCGAACGGGTCGAGCGAATCGTCGTACGCCGGCTCGAGCATTTCGGCATTTGTCACAGCCGCCCTTTCGGCCAGTGCCAGGTAGAGGTCGCTCTTACCACCCTTGAAGTTGAAGTAGATCGAACTGACCGCGACGTCGGCCCGTGCGGCGATTGCTTCGAGGCTGGCCGACCGATATCCGCTTTCCAAGAACAGCTCTTCGGCCGCGTCGAGCACGGCTTTCTGCGTTTTCCTACGCCGGCGATCAATTTTCTCGGCCATGACTCAATCGTAATCTATTTACGAAAACACCATCA
>JBBSKC010000035.1:0-22819 GCA_038256675.1 Solirubrobacterales bacterium
GCCTGAACAAGCGAAGCGCGAATTCCGCCCATTCGGGTCGAATTCAGTCAACCCGGGAAACTCCGCAAGGTTGAGCGAGATTCACCACCTTCGAAGAGTGCGCCCGACTGGATTCGAACCAGTGACCTTCGGTTTCGTAGAGCTCCGGTCATCAGCCTCGGAATCGGGGATCCGGTCAATTCCTACCGTCTGGGTAAGGGTCTCGACTCCGCGCAGGGCAAGGCGTAGCATGAGGCCATGGCAACCGTTACGCAACCCGATCGAAACCGCGCCCTGACATCGAGTCAGCGCAAGACTGTGCGCGCGCTCGCTGAACGTCGCGGAGGCAGCAACGTTCGAGTTTTCGGTTCACATGGCCGCGGAGATCCCAGTCCCGCCAGTGATCTGGATCTCTTGGTGGACATGAAAGAAGGAAAGAGTCTCCTGGATCTCATTGCTTTGAAACTCGACATCGAGGACGCCCTGGGACTCGAGGTCGATCTGTTGACTGAGGCCGGTCTATCCCGGCATCTGAGGAGTGAGGTTCTTCGTGAGGCGGTTTCGCTCTGAAGAGGCAGCGCGTATATCTGGAGCACATGCTTGACGCAGTTGACCGGATCACGGAATACACCCAGCCGGGCGAGGCGGAGTTCCGGACCGACCTGAAGACGCAGGTGGATTCGTAGCCAGCAATTACGCCGACGAGGGTGCTTGACTGTCCGCTTGACTGCACCCCGTTGAGGAGCGCGCGGGAGACCGCTCGGAGCTTCGCCAGCGGTCAAGCCAGATGATAAGTGCGCCCGACTGGATTCGAACCAGTGACCTTCGGTTTCGTAGACCGACGCTCTATCCAGCTGAGCTACGGGCGCAGGTGAGTGGGAGCTGGTGCTCCTGAGCGGCGGATTGTATGGAACAGGCCCCAGAAGCGCTGTTGACGTGATCCCGCGGCGACTATCAAGAATGTTCAAGGTGCGCGATTGACCGCCGCTGGCGCTCGCACTCGTCGCTTGGGACACCGTTCCGGCGGGCCAAGTCGCCGACCATTCTGATCTGCTCGTCGAGCCGTGCCATGGTCGTGGGCAGGTCCGCGGCCGCGTGGATCACCTGGCTGAAACCGAGCTTCACCAGGTAGTCGAGATCGGGCGCGAGGGCTTTGAACCGGGGATTGCCGTCGGAGTCCACCCTCACCGGCGACGGGGGTTCGGACGCCGCGAACTCGACCAGGAAGGTCCCCATCGCGTTCATCGCGTCCTCGGCAGTCGTCGGATCGTTGATGCCAGGCGATAGCCCCTTGAGCGCAATGTCTGCGAGCTGGCGGACCGGGAAAGCGATGTCCTGAACCAGCGTGCGCTGGTCACCGAGCCCGAAGGCGTGCCTGACCCGGTCCTCGAGGTCTTCGAGTTGCTCGTCAGAGCCGGAGACCCAGTATTCAGCGATCGACTGCCCGGGGAGGACGTACTCGCCGATACAGACCGATTGCCGAACCAGGGCATCGGCTTCGGAAGCACACTCGATGATTGAACCGGATTCGACGACCGTAAGCGAACCCGATTCTTTCGCGAGAATCTGGCGAGATCCGCCCTCCCCGGTCAGCCGGCTGAAAGTCCGGGCGGCGAGTGCTTCATCTTCAGGCTCCCCCGGTCCGCCCGGGTAATGGTTTGGGATCGCACCGACCGCATCACTCCTTACCGCCGAGATCAACGATGAGGGCTGAAGCATGCTGACCACGTGCGCGATGAACACGGTGAAGGTCGTGAATGAAGCGAGCGCGAGCAGGATCGCCAGAGTGACCGAGAGGTTCGGAGGCTCCGCGCCTAGTCCGCTCACCCCGAGCCGAACGAGGAGGGTCAGGCAGTAGATGAAAGTCCCGAGGAAGAGGGCCAGGGTTACCTGGCTCAGGCGGTCGCTGCGAAACGAGCGCAGCACGCGCGGACTGAGCTGCTGCGAAGCGAGGGCGAACGCGACGACGATGACCGAGAAGCTGAGTCCGGCGACCGAAACGGTTGCGGTCGCGATTGTCTCGAGGAGGCCCCGGGCGGTTGCTTGGCTGTCAAAAGTGAGCACAGCAAGGGTGACGTTGAGCGCATCGTCAATCGCGGGAAGGAACAGGCCAACCAGTACGCCGAGGATCATTGCCACCCCCGACGGGAACCCGAAGCTGGCCCGCAGGGCTTCCCAGACCACCGCGAACCGCCCGGCCATACCCTTTGATCGCTGCGTTTTGGAAGCGGACGACACCCCTGCGACATTACCCGACTTTCCCCGACCGGAACCCGACCTTTTCGTGCCGGCGCAAATGCCCGTCGATAGCCGAGCCCACTCGGGGAAGAATGCACTTTTTCTCGGAAGCTGCCGGTGACCAGTTCATCCGAAGTTATTAGACACCGAGCGGTACTTGACGGAGGCTCTAGTGTTAGGGCATCAATGACCAATTCAGCGAAGCACCTCAGAATCTCTATCGCCCTTGTGGCAGCCGCAGCGGCAACGCTGATGCTTCTCATGGGCGGCAACGTCAAGCCGGCCGACGCCGCCAAGGCCAAGTGCCCGAGCTTCCACGTCCTGCATCATGACCGGATCGGCACCCTGGACCTACCGGCGGGCTACTACAAAATCACTCTGCTCAACTCGGCCAAGTTGTCCTGTGCTTCGGCCTCGAAGCTGTTCGCTGAATTCCTTCAGGACTATGACGGCAAGCTGCGGAAGCCCTGGATTCTCAACGCTTCCACGGCCACGTTCAGTCGGGGAGCCGGCTCGGACGTCGGCTTCAAGGTCGGAAATTCCGGCTCCGGCGGCAAAGGCGGAACCTCCACCCCGGCTTCCTGCCCCGGTTACTTCACGGTCCTCCACAACGACCGCATCGGCAGGCTGAAGGTTCCCGCCGGTAAGTACCGCATCACCCTGGTCGACGGAAACCAGCGCCTGACCTGCAAGAAGGCCGCACTGAACTTCAAGGAGTTCCTCCAGGACTTCGACGGTAAGCTGCCGTCCCCCTGGAAGATCAAGGTGTCGAGCGCGACCTTCTACAGGAGCACTAACCCGAAGATCGGGTTCAACATCAACAAGGCCTACGGTCCGGATCCGGCTCCGAAGCCCTCCGGCAAGTACGCCCGTTGCGCCGGTACCTTCCGGGTACTCCACAACGACCGCATCGGCGCGCTCCGCCTGCCGAGGGGTCGGTACTACATCACCGTCGGTACCAGGGTCCCGCTGAGCTGCAAGAGCGCATCAAGCCTCTTCACCCGGTTCCTCCAGAGGACGGACGGCAGGCTGCCCGCTCCCTGGAAGCTGAACGCCGCCAAGGCCCGGTTCCGCGCCGGACCCGGTGGACGAGTATTCCGCGTCCAGAAGGCCTGATCACTCTCACCATCGCGTTCGGGAAACCGGCCGCCTGATTGACCGGCCCGGGGCAACTGCTCCGGGCCGGGTCTTTTAATCGGTCGACACGAACTCGTCCGTCGCGAACCGGTCTGGCGGGACCGGGGAACCGACCAGGTCCTCCCCGACCAGGAAGTCCGAGAGTTCAGCCAGGTGCCGCTCGTCGAACGACCCGAGCGAGCCGGGACCGCCGATCAGGGGTTCGTAGGCCTCGAAGGTTTCGCGGGCCAGCTCGGGATCGACTTCAGGGCTGGCCGCCACGAGGTCATCGATCGCACCGCCTGGATCCGCCAGCGCGTCCTGGTAGCCCTCGGTCGTCGCCGCGACGAACCCGGCCATCAGCCCCGGGTCTTCGGCGATCCGCGCCCTGGTCGAGAAAGCGACCAGACCCGGGTAGGACGGGCCACCGAATTCATCGAAGGCGAAGGACTTCGTCTTCTTGCCGGCCGCCTCGATCGCGGTGGCATCGGCCGGGATGTACCCGGTGAAGGCCGAGATCCGGCCGGCCTGGAGCGCCTGGATCCCGTTGAAGCCGATCGTCACCACCCTGGCCGATTCCGGATCACCGCCGTCGTCTGCGACGATCGTCTCGTAGACCGCGTCGTCCGAGGGCACTCCGGTCACCCCGACCGTCTTGCCTTCGAGCCCCGCCGGCGACTCGATCCCTTCGGCGGCCAGGGTGATCAGCCCGCCCGACGGTCGCTGGGTCACCGCCATGATCGCCTGGGCGCCGCGGCCGGCGTCGATCTGCGTTGCGATGTCGATGCCGTCGGCCAGGCCGAAGTCTGCCTTGCCGGCCTCGATCAGCCGCAGGGTGTCGGCGGTCGAGGTCGGAGTGACCACCTTGAGGTCGATGCCTTCGTCTTCGTAGTACCCGTTCTCAATCGCGTCGAAGATCCCGGCGTGAACCCCGTTCGGCAGGTAGTCGAGCACGAGGGTCGCAGACTGAAGCGACTCTTCCCCGTCATCCGAGTAACTCCCGCAGGCGGAAACTTCCAGCGCAAGTATTACCGCCACCAAGACAGCGACCCAGCGATGGGTCATTGTCGATGCCGCGTGTCCGTGAGCGGTTCTGGATGCGAGCAGTGCAAGGAGAAAGGAGCCGGAGGGCACAAGCCCTTCGGCGACTGCCGACGAAGCAATGCGAAGTAGCCAGGACCGATCACGGCACGCGGTGTACTTCAAACAGATTCGTTCCGAGTTTCATATCGCTGAGGCCGGCGACGATCGCGATCAGGTCGCCGGATTTGGCTGCGCCCTCGGCCACGGCGACGTCGGCGCAGGTGTATAGGAGGTCGCGGATCTCGTTGACGTGGTCGTAGAGCACCGGTTCTATCCCGAAGACCAGCCGGAGCCTGCGCACCGCTTTGAGCGTGTGGGTGACGGCGAGCACCGGCACCTGCGGCCGGTGGGCCGCAACCACGACCGCGGTCCGGCCGGTGGCGGTCGGCACGATGATCGACTGGAGGTTCAGCCGGTACGCGGCGACGACCGCGCTCTGGGTCACGGACGCGGAAACGTCCATCTCGTCCTGGCTGGTCCGGTTGAGCAGCCAGTCCCAGTACGGCAGGTCGGGTTCGGTCGCGCGGGCGATCTGGTCCATGACCCTGATCGCCTCGACCGGATGTTCGCCGATCGCGGTCTCCTCGGAGAGCATCACCGCGTCGGTGCCGTCGAAGATCGCGGTGGCGACATCGGTCACCTCGGCCCGGGTCGGCCGCTTGGAGGTGACCATCGAGGCCAGCATCTGGGTCGCGGTGATCGTCGGCTTGGAGGCGTGGCCGGCCGCCTTGATCAACCGCTTCTGCATGACCGGCACCTTGTACAGCGGCACTTCGATGCCGAGGTCACCGCGGGCGACCATGATGCCGCCGTTGGCGGCGTCGACGATCTCCTCGATCGCGTCGGCCGCTTCGGGCTTTTCGATCTTGGCGATGATCGGCAGGTCGGAGCCGAGTTCGTCGAGCTTCTTCTGGACCGGATCCAGGTCGGATGGCTTACGGACGAAAGAGACGGCCAGCAGGTCGAGTTCGTTGCTGACCGCGAAATCGACCCAGCCGAGGTCGACATCGGAGACTGCCGCGAGTCCTGAATCGACGTCGGGCAGATTCATGCCTTTGTGTGAGGAGAGCGGTCCGCCGACTTCGACGTTTGCGGTCAGTGTGCCGGGGGACTTGCCGGTCACCTGCAGGCGGATCGAGCCATCGGCGAGGAAGATCGTGGCTCCGACATCGAGGATGTCCGTCATCTCGACCCAGGGCACCGGTATGCGGGTGGACGAGCCGTCTTCGTCACCGGAGGTGAGCGTGACTTCGCTGTCGGTGACCAGTTCGACCACGCCGTCGGGGAAATGGCCGACCCGCAGCTTCGGTCCGGGCAGGTCGCCCAGGATCGCGATCTCGCGGCCTGCCACCTCAGATGCGGCGCGGATGTCGCTTACCGTCCGCGCGTGGCGCGCGACGTCGGCGTGGGAAAAGTTGAGGCGGAACACATCGACCCCGGCCTCGATCATCTCGACCAGGGTGTCCGGGTCCCAGCTGGCCGGGCCGACGGTCGCGACGATCTTGGTTTTTCTGACTTTGCTCAGGCTCACGCGCCTATTCTGACGCGAGCCTACTTCGGAGGCTGGCCGCTGCCGGGTTTCTTCTTCGACGGGTGCGCTCGCAACGATCCCGCATGGGCCTTCTTCGACGGGTCACGCTTCGACTTGATCAGGCTGGCGATCGTCGTGATCGTGAGCACGATGCCGATCACGACCAGCGAGAAGCCCGTCGATATCTCCGGCACACTGTCCCATTGCAGGTGGCCCCAGTGGAGACCGAGCTTGACGCCGATAAACGCCAGGATCAGAGCGAGGCCGGTCGAGAGGTAGACCAGCCGGTCGAGCAGACCGGTGACCAGGAAAAACAGTGCCCGCAGCCCGAGCAGGGCGAAAGCGTTGGCGGCAACCACGATGTAGACCTCCTGGGTCACGCCGAAGATCGCCGGGATCGAGTCGAGCGCGAAGAGGATGTCGACGCTGCCGATCGCCAGCAGCACAAGGAAGAGCGGCGTGAAGTACCGCTTGCCATCGATTCTGGTGGAGAGTTTTCCTTCGTCGTACTCGTCGGTGACCGCGAGGTGGTTCCGGGCGAACCCGACTACCGCGTTGTCCTCGATCGAGGGATCCTGGTCACGGTGACGGAAGAGCTGGATCGCGGTGAAGATCAGCAGCAGGCCGAACAGCAGGAACATGAACGAGAATTTGTCGAGCAGGGTGGCGCCGAGCAGGATGAAGATCACCCGCAGGATCAGCGCCAGGAAGATGCCGATGATCAGCACTTTCTGCTGGTACGCCTTCGGTACCGCGAAAGTGGTCATGATCACCACGAAGACGAACAGGTTGTCGACCGACAGGCTCTTCTCGAGAATGTAGCCGGCGAAATACTCCCCGCCCCACTCCCAGCCGGCAACGAAGCCGAAAACTATGCCGAAAGTGATTGCGACCGCGATGTAGAAGATCGATGCGATCGCGGCTTCGCGGAACTTGACCTCGTGCGGTCGGAGAATCGCCTGCCCGAGATCTACGATAAACAGGGCGGCGATCACACCGATCGTGACCAGCCAGGCGGTTGTTGTTACGTCGAGCACGCGCCGGATACTTGCAGGTCAGCCCCGGGGCCGCAGCGGGGCCCGAAAGTTCAGGAGCCCCGAAACCTTTCGGCGACGGAGCTCCTGATCAATCCAGGTCCGATCCTTAGCGGTGGCCCTTGTAAGCGACGACCTGCTGGTAGCCGCTGGGCCGGTTGGTGTAGCGCATGGTCAGGATGTTGATCGGCGAGAACCTGATCTGCTCGTCGGCGGCGCTGGCGCGCCACTGCGACGGATCAGGCGTGCCGTACTCGGCCTCGAGTTCCTGGCCGGACTGGGCGATCGCGTTCCAGACGGCAGTCTGGCAGGCGCTCTTTTTGCCCTTGCCGCAGTAGCTCTTCTTGAACGGCTTCGGCTGGCTCCTGCCGAGCAGCTTCTTGATGTCGCGTTCGAAGTACTGGTACCAGCCCGAGTACTGACCGCCCGGCGGGTCGTCGAAGCGGCTGAACAGCGAGTTCAGTTCGTCGAGCTGGGAGCCGATCTGCGGCCGCATGAACGCGTTCGCGATGTTGTCCCACGCACCGTCCATCGAGGCGGCACCGGGGAAATCGATCAGGCCGTCGTCGTTCCAGTCGAGCCGGCTCCCGGCCTTCTGGGTCCAGAGCTTCATCTGCTCGAGCATCCGCCCAGCCTGGGCCGTGGGCGGCTTGGAGCCGTTCAGGAGGGCACGCAGCAACGGCACGGTGACCACTGCGCGGACGTCCTGGGTAGCGCCCGAGTTCATCGCCGAGGTGACGGCCGGCAGGTTCCAGCGCCCCTTGTCGTTCTTGTTCTTCTGGAGCTGCCTGGTCAGCAGATCGACGCGCTGGACCGAGCCGGCGCGACCCCACTGGTCGTCCGCCGAGCCGAACTGCCTGGCGACGCCGTTGTTCCAGTTGACGATCGTGCCGTTCTTCTTGATGCCCCGAGGGTGTTCGCTCTGGTTCAGGAATCCGGTCCACTCGTACTGACCGGTGCCCTTGGTCAGCAGGCGGGGGTCCACCTGCGGGTGACGCTTGGGCAGCTTGCCGCTGGTGTATTCGGCGATCACCTTGTGGTCGATGTAGAACGAGTTGAACGTCTGCGGCGACTTGTTCGCGGCGTCGAAGAACGTCTGCGCGTTCCTCACCGTGCCGTTCGACAGGTCGCGGTTGAACATGACGTCGAGCACGTCCTTGCCGTAGGTGGAGCGTTTCGACGAAATCGCCACACGCGTGCCGTCGACCGTGCCGTAACCGGTCACCGATCCGTGGACCGTGGTCATGAAATTGACCGGTTTGCCGTTGAGCGTTCCGGCATTGAACGGCTCCATGTCGATGCACTTGCCCTTGTACCTGTACTTGGTGTCGCTGCCGCCGCAGAGTGTCTCGGCGTACTGGTCGATGATGTCGGCCGAGGCCGAAGTCAGAGTGGTCGAGAAGTCGACGCCGCGGCCGATCAGCAGGTAACCCGGGAACGGAGCAGAGGTGGCACCGCGCCAGGTCAGGCCGGGTGCGTTCATGTCGATCTCGTAGGTGAAGCCCGGGTAGTTGTAGCCGATCTGCGGGCCGCCGACCATCAGCGGCTTGTTGGTCGCCGACTTCTTCTTCGAGATCATCAGGGTGTTCGAAGCCTCAGTGCTCGGCTGGCCGGCCGACAGCGGAACCGGCGCACCGGAATCCACCGGGTCGACCTTCTGGTAGCTGTCGTGGTCGAGGATCACGGTTCCGGCACGGCCGTTCTGAGGAATCGGCAAGTAGGGGAACTTACCGTCGACCGAAATCGGCTGGCCGGGGTTCTTCTGCTGGCCGACGTCATTGAAGACTTTCCAGCCGTTTCCTTTACCGAGCCGGTCCTGCAGCCCGGCGAGGAACTGCGAGCGGCGGGCTTCGTCACCGCCGCCTTGACCGAGGAACTGGCCCTTGAAGGCGTTCAGGGCATAGATGTCGTTACGGGTCCATGGTTCTGTACTCGGACTGTTTTCCGACAGGAAGGCGTTCATGCCCTCGAGGAAGGTGTCGATGTCGGCCAGCACGGCCTTGCCGTCGGCACCCTTCGACTTGAGAGCTTCGGTCTGCTGCGCTACCACCCCTTCGGTCTCGGCGCTCGGCTTGAAGGTCTGCAGTCCGAGGATCAGGCTGAAGGCAGTGATGTTTGGAAGATCGATCGCCGCCGCCCTCGAGTTGAAGCGCGCCTGGGCGAGCAGGAACCCGCGGTCCTTCTGGGCGATCCAGCCGGCTGCCCAGATGCCACCGTCGTAGCTGGTCGAGTTGACATGGGGCACGTTGAACTTGTCGCGGGTAATCGTCACTCCGGGGTAGGAGACCGGCTCATTCGTGCCGGGACCGTCGGGTCCGATGCCGAGCTTTTGCGACTTGAAGTTCTTCTTGATGTCCGAAAAGCTGACGTTGTTGAAGAGCGGGGTGAGCGCGTCGTACATGAGGGCCTGGCTGTCCGCACCCGCGGGCGGTGGGATCGACCCCCACTGTCCGGAGGGGATGATGTTCAGCGACGTGGCCGAGTAATCCTTGGGCGCGGCGCTGGCGGCCGGGGCCAGGCCGAAAACGGCGAACATCAGGAGTGCGGTGAGCACGGTCAAGCGACGCATGTATCTCTCCTCGGTCAATCTAGCTGGTAAAGGTCGGTACACCTATGTCTACAACAGCTTCGCACAACGAACGATTCGCCCCGTAGGGTCTGACCGGTGATTCGTCCATTTCGAAAGCCGCGCGGCGTGTCCGGGGTGATCGCGCGCGAACTGTTCGAGGTCGCCTTCAGCGGACACTGGAACGAGACTGCGGCCGCCCGGCTGAAGGAGGACGTTGCCAGGGCCGACCGCATGGGCATGCGGGGCGACGTCTTCGCCAAAGCCGGCGATTCCAACCTCGCCGCCTACAACTCGCTCTACGGCCTCGGCTGCCGGTCGCCTGTGTGGGACCAGTACGGATCGCTCGAGCAGACCATGTTGCGCTACCGGAAGACCGAACTGCCGGCGGGCGAAGGCCCGGCCGGCCAGGCCCCGCCCGCCGCCAAGCGCACTCCTTGGAATTCGTTCAGCCGGGCCTCGGCGGCCGCCCGCTCGGGAATCATCGCCGACCAGGTCCTCCTCCCCTCGGGCCGGTACGACGGTCCCGACAGCCCGACCACCTGGAAGCCCGATCCGGACTGTCCTCCGGAGGAATCGATGCTGAGTTTCGAGATCCGCCTGACCCAGCCGAGATATGTCTTCGTCAACTTCGGCACCAATGGGGCCAGTTACGGCATGACGAGCGAGCAGACCGCCGAGGACGCCGGCCGGGTCATCGACGAAATCAAACGCCTCGGGCCGGTGCCCGTCGTCTTCACGATCCCGCCGCAGCTCGACTACGGGGACAAGCAGGGCCGCTGGGTCTTCGCCAGGGAGACCAGCGAGTGGATCAAGCGGGTGGCGGAAAGGGCAAGAGTTCCGCTGTTCGACCAATGGGGAGTTCTGGCCGACGAGCGACTGATCAACCACGGGATGATCGAATTCGACCAGGGCTTCTTCGACGGGTTCCACCTCGAGACGCCAGGAGGGTTCCGGGCGCGGAATGCCCTGCGAAAGTCGGTCGACTTCCGGCCGCCGGCACTCCTCTACGGGGCCCCCCTGAGAAATCTCCTGCTGCTCCAGACCCTGGCAACGATGGACGCCGCAGTGGAACCTGGTCCATGAACGAAGCAAAAAGACGAGGTGGTTCCAAATAGCCCCAACTGTCGGGGTTATTTGGAACCACCTCCCGCTGGAGCGAGCCCCTGGCATCGGGTGGTTCCAAATAGCCCCACCCCTCGGGGTTATTTGGAACCACCCCGGGATGGACGCTGGCGATTCATACCGTTATATGAACTGTGTGTTTCGCTGGATAAACATGGGGTACTTCTTGCGGCAGGGCAGCTATATCCCCCTATAGCTCCCTCCCAGAACGAGCCCCCAATTGAAAAGTCTGGGTCGCAGAGCAGGCGGTATTTCCGACGACTGACCGTCTGCGGCAACCCGATGGGAGGCCGACCAAGTGCCCCGGATGAAAGTCCGGGGCACTTCGGTTTAAAGGGACGGCCCCACACCCGATGGGCTGCTCCGACGACTCCGCCAGAGCTGGATTCCATACAATCACCCGGCCCGGAGAGGTGGCCGAGTGGCTGAAGGCGCTTCCCTGCTAAGGAAGTATGCGGCAACCCCGTATCGAGGGTTCGAATCCCTCCCTCTCCGTTTACAGCCTGCGCGGCCTCTACTCTCCGTAGGCACATGGACCTCCCCTCCCGCGACCACGGCCACTACGAAGAGATCTTCAGCGAGGTCGAGGCACCTTTCGCCTTCGTCGACCTCGACGCGATGTGGGCGAACGCCGACTCGATGCTTGCCCGCTCCGGCAACAGGCCGATCCGGGTCGCTTCGAAATCGATCCGCAGCCTCGACCTGATCGGGCGCATCCTCAACCGGGACGACCGCTTCCGGGGCCTCATGACGTTCACCCTGCCGGAGACCCTCTGGCTGGCCGACGCTGGATTCACCGACCTGCTGCTGGCCTACCCGACTACCGACCTCGAAGCGCTACGCGAACTCGCCCTCCACAACGCGGCCCTGCCCGACGTTGCGCCGATCCTCACGGTCGACTCCGTCGAGCACCTTGACCTGATCGAATCGGTTCTCGGCAAAGAGGCCGGGCCCGTAAGGGTGAGCCTCGAACTCGACGCCGGTTTCGAAGCGATGGGTGGCCGGATCCGCGCCGGGGCCAGGCGTTCGCCGATTCGGACTCCCGAACAGGCCGTCGCCCTGGCTGAAGAGATCTGCCGGCGCGACAAGCTCGAGCTGGTCGCTCTGATGGCATACGAGAGCCAGATCGCCGGGGTCGGAGATCTGCCGCCGAATCAGCCGATCCGAGCTCGGAAGATCAAGTGGATGCAGAAGCGATCGATCGAGGAGCTCAAGGAGCGTCGGGCCGCCGTGGTCGAAGCGGTCGGCAAGGTCGCGAACCTGAAGATCGTCAACGGTGGCGGCACGGGCTCCCTGAACTTCACGTCGCAAGAAGATGCGGTGACCGAGCTCGCGGCGGGCTCCGGCTTCTACGCCCCCGCCCAGTTCGACCATTACTCATGGTTCACGCTCACGCCCGCGGCGGCTTTTGCGCTTCCGGTCGTGCGGCGGCCGGGGCCGGGCGTCGTGACCGCGCTCGGCGGCGGCTACCACTCGTCGGGCGCCGCCGGTCAGGCCCGGCTGCCGGTGCCGTGGCTGCCAACGGGACTCACCCTGGATGAAGACGAGGGGGCCGGAGAGGTCCAGACTCCGCTGCTCGGCGAAGCTGCCGACGGCCTCGGCCTCGGTGACAACGTCTACATGCGCCACAGCAAGGCCGGCGAACTCTGCGAACGGTTCGACTCCCTCCTCCTGATCGAGAACGGCGAGATCGTCGACGAAGTCGCCACCTACCGCGGCGACGGCCAGACCTTCCTATAGATCGCCCGACCGATTAGGCCGGCTGGATGCGGAAGGCCGCAGGGGGTTCTGTGCCGCGTTCTTGTCCCTATTCCATAAAACTCGGCACAGAACTCCGATCGGTCAGTCCCCGAGGACCTTTCGTACGTACTCGTTGGTGAAGACGCGATCGGGGTCGAACTTCTGTCTCACCTTCTGGAACTTCTCCCACTCCGGGTAGCGCGGTTCCAGCGTCGCCGCGGTCTGCGAGTTGCGTTTACCCCAGTGCGGCCGACCCCCGTACGAATCAAAGATCTCCTCGATCGCGTCGAAGTACGGCTGCCATTCCATGCCGCGGTACTGGTGGACCGCGATGTACGTGCTCGGCCGGCCGAACGCCGGGCTGAGCAGCGCATCATCGGGCGCCACCACGCGGCACTCGATCGGCATGCCCATCGGGAAGCGCTGCGATTCGATCAGGTCGAGCACGCGACTGACCGCCTCGGGCGCGGCCTCCAACGGCAACGCGTATTCCATCTCGTTGAAGCGGATCGTCCGGTAGTTGGCGAAAACCCGGTGGGACACGTCGACGCGCTCCGCCTGGTTCATCGCCACGCCCGAGAACCGGGCGAGCTTCGGGATCGTCGCCGGAATCCGGCCGCTCCAGCGCAGGACGATGTCGCCGATGCCGTTCTCGAACACGACGTCACTGAGGTAGCTCTCGAACCTGCCCCGCGGTGCCGCCGGCCTCGAAGTCCGGTTGCGGCGGATGGTCAGGGCCTTCCGTGTATACGGAAAGAGGAAGAACTCGAAGTGCGTGTTGTCGGCGGCCAGCTCGTCGAAGTTGGCCAGCACGTCATCGAGGGGCATCGGGCTGTCGATCCGGTGGAGGTTGAAAGCCGGGACCGTCTTCAAGGTGACCGCGGTGATCACGCCGAGCGAGCCGATCGCGATCCGTGCCGCCCGCAGCTTCTTCGGCGTGTCCTCGGTCAGGTGGTGGAGACGGCCATCGGCGGTGACCAGGTCCACGGCCACGACCTGCGCCGAGATGTTCGGCAGTTCCGCCCCGGTGCCGTGGGTGCCGGTGGAGATCGCTCCGCTAATCGTCTGGGTGTCGATGTCGCCCAGGTTCGGCATGGCGAGACCGAGCCGGTCCAGTTCCCGGTTGAGGTCGGAGAGGACCGTGCCTCCGCCGACCTTGACCAAGCCGGAGGCGCGGTCGGCTTCGATCACCCCGCTGAAGCTGCCGGCATCGATCATCAGGTCATCGGTCAGCGCCGCGCCGCTGAAGGAATGTCCCGAGGCCGCGACTGTGATCTGACCACCGCGCGTGGCGGCCGCCCCGACGGCTTCGGTCAGCTCGCCGAGTCCGGAGGGCCGGAGGATCAGGTCCGGGTGACAGGTTTGCTCCCCCGCCCAGTTGGACCATGAGTGTTTGGCGTCTTTGGTCATAGCTTCAGCTCCCCGGTGTCGACCGGCAGTGCCTGAATCGTACGACGCGCGACCGCCGCGACCCCGATTAGCAGGATCGCGACCAGCAGCGAGGGCAGCAGGTAGCCCGAAGCCGCGGCAAGCAGACCGGCACCGGCGGAGCCGATCATCTGGCCGCCACCCCAGGCGACGTTGGAGGCACCCGACGCGTAGCCCTGGTTGATCCCGGCCGAGGTCGCGGCGTCGGTGATCAGGGTGCTGGCGGGAGTGAATGAAAGGCCTGCCCCGAAGGCGACCAGCACCACCGAAACGACCAGGATCGACAGCACGTTGAAGGCGCCCATCGCGACGATCCCCGCGGTTATGACGACGATGCCGAAGAGGAAGGGCGCGGTCCGCCCCACCCGGTCGCTGTAGCGGCCGATGATCGGACCGACGATCGCCTCGGACACCGATCCGGCGCCGAACGCGGCGGCGATCAGGAACGGCGAAGCGCCGAGATCGTCCATGCGGAGCGGCGCGACCACGACCATCAGCCCAAAGGCGATCGACGGACCCCCGAGCATGACCATGCCCCGCCAGACGTTCGAGCCGCGGAACGCAGTGACCGCCTCCCGGACCGGCTGACCCTCGACTTCGGACACCTGCGGGATGGTGAGCGCGAGGGCACCGAGGCCGAGCGCCAGGAAGAACACCGAACCGAAGACGATCTCGGTCCCGACCTCGTGGGCCACCGCGCCGAGCGGAGCACCCATCAACTCGCCGACGACGGCGGCGCTGATCACCGTGCCAAGTACACGGCCGCGCTGGCTCCGCGGTGCGGCCGAAACGACCCAGGTGATCGCCCCGGCCCACATCAGCGCACCCGACGCACCCTGGAGGAAACGACAGACATCGAGCACCGCGAGCCCATCGGCGAACCCGAAGAGCGGGCTGAAGATGCCGATGCCGACGAGTCCGGCGATCAGGGTCCGGCGCGGTCCGAAACGGGCAGCAAGCCAGCCGGCCGGAAGCGCCACGATCAGGGTGCCGGCGGCGTAGCTCGCTGAGAGGATCCCGGCCGCGCCGTCACCGATCCCGAGGTCATCCTGATACGAAGGAAGCAGCGGCGTCAGGACAGCGAAGAACATGACGTCAAGAAAGACGACCGCGCAGGCAAGAAAGAGCAGACGACGCACGACCCCATCCTGTCACCACCGGCGTACCTGGTCACGTACGCCGTGTCAGACTTATGTGCCTCCGGTTTACGTTCTGAGGGCCAGCCGGCCTACTTGGTCGACTTTTTCGCGGTCGACTTTTTCGCAGCCGGTTTCTTCGCGGTCTTCGCTTTCGGCTTCCTGGTCGACTTGGCTGCAGCCTTGGTGGCTGTCTTTTTCGCCGCCGCCTTTTTTGTCGCCTTTTTCGCCGCCTTTTTCGCCGTCTTAGCCTTCGGCTTTGCCGCGGCCTTGGCTTTTGCCTTCGGCTTTGTCGCGGTCTTCCGCTTCGGCTTCGCCGCGGATTTCGTCGTCGACCTGGTCGCCCGTTTCCTGGCCGGCTTGCCCTGCCCGAACGCCTTCTCGATTCTGGTGATGGCTTCCTTGAGCGACTTCTCGGCGTCCTTGGCTTCCTTCAGCAGGCGCTTCTTGGTCGCCGCATAGTCGGTCTCGACTCTGGTTCTGGCACTTCCGGAGGATTCCCGAACGGCCTTTTCTACTGCCTTCGATTCGCTGACCGAAAATTCCCGGATCTTTTCGACTGACTTCTCGAGCTGTTCAATGGCTTTGTCGATGGCCGACAAGATGTCCTCCTTGGTTGACTGGTGGTTCGAGTGTAACCGCGAACCCTCACCTTCCGTTCAACTCGGGTGTTCGCCGGAAGCCAGTCAACCTGACCCGGAAGCCCGGCGGTTCAACCGGACGGACCGCGGCATGTCAGACTTGTGCCGCTTGAAGTACCGCTGAAACATCCGGAGGGGTGGCAGAGCGGTTGAATGCACTGGTCTTGAAAACCAGCATGCGTCTTAATGGCGTATCGAGGGTTCGAATCCCTCCCCCTCCGCTGTCGGCCACGATCAAGTCACCCGGATGCTCCCGAAAGACCGTCAGGCAACGGGTAACCGTCTGCGGGGGGATCGTCGAGCACGAGCCGCGGCACCGTGACCGGTTTGAGCTTTCGGCGCTCGAGCCCCTTGATGATGCCGGGCAGCGCCTTGACTGATTCGGATCGATTGCCCCCGCCATCGTGCATCAGGATGATCGACCCGGGTTCGACGTCGGCGAGGGCTCGTTTCACGATCTCCCCGGCGTCAATTCCCTCGTAGTCGCCGGTGTCGACACTCCAGAGCACCATCAGCAGGTCGCGCTCGGCCAGCATCTCGATCGTCGACCCGTCGAAAGATCGGTAGGGCGGCCGGAAGAGTCGCTGTTCCGGCCCGCCGACACCCTCCATCAGGGCGGTCTGTTCACTCAGCTGGGTGATCTGCTCCGCCACACCGAGGTCGCCCATTGGGGAATGGTCCTGGGTGTGGTTGCCGATCACGTGGCCCTGTCGCACGATCTTCCGGATCGTGCCCTCCGACCCGGGAATCATCGAACCGACCACGAAGAAGGTCGCCGGCGTTTTCGTCCGCCGGAGGATCCGGAGAATCGCCGAGGTCTGGGGGCCGGGCCCATCGTCGAAAGTCAGCGCGACCTGACGCTTCCGGCCGCGGCCCGCCTGGACGAAGGTCGAATACCCGAGCACGTGGTCGATTCCCCGCTCTTCCCTGGCGTTCTGCCTGGCCTCAACCCGATCGATCTCCTCAGCCGTCGGCTGCTTCGGAGCAGGTTCCTCGCCGGATCCCGATTTTCCGACCGTCAGGCCCGCGATCACCGCGACGACCGCCACGGACACCAAGGCCAGCCCGGTCCGCCGCCGCATCAGCACACGGCGTCTGGCGCGCTCGCGCTGAGCGCGGCGTCGGGCCGACCGGGGGTTTTCCTCCTCTGAACTCAACTGTTGAAAACCTACGTCACCCGGACGACCTTCGAGTTTTCGGCTGGCTCGAACCTAACGCCGGATCCTGACCGCCTTCGGCTTGGCGTAGGTGCGGTAGAAGCCGCTGATCTTGACTGCCCGGGCGCGGAGGCGGGTGTAATTCCTGATCTTCTTGATCCTCGTGCTCGCCCGGCACTTCGATCCGGTGACGAGCTTTGATCCGGCCCTGACCCAGACCTTCTTGTTGCCCTTCCTGATCTTGCGTTCGAAGATCACGCGCTGCCAGGTGACCTCGGGACAGGGGTAGAGCGTTGCGGTCAGCCTGACCTGCCGGCCACGCCTGCTCTTCCAGACCTTCCGCTTGTTCGTCTTGACGAACAGCTTGCGCTTCTTGAAGTCGACCTTCTGCTCCGGGCCGAACGAGATGTCGGTGCCCTCGAGCGGTTGCTCCCCGACACCGGGCAGGCTGTAATCGCAAACGCCGGTCGGGAAGACCTGATTGAGCCGGGCGATCTGTGCCGGATTCGGACTGCCGAAGTCGGCGGGGTTCACCGGCTTGAGCTGGCATTTGTAGACCAGCGACGCGAGTGGCTTACCGGCCCGTTGCTGAGGCAGACTGTGTGGGGGGTAGAGCGTCGTGCAGGGACCAGTCGCGCCGATCTCTGCCGGATCGTTGATGCGCTGACCGTCGTCTGCCCAGCAGGCATCGACCGCGTCGGCCGGCCGGTTGTTCGCGACCTTTTCCGGGAGAGTGGCATCCGAGTCATCAGCCTTGATTGCATCCAGCCAGGCTGACATCGTCTCGACCGCAGCATCTTCCATCGCCCGGTTGTTGACATTGCCGCTGGCGCGGAACATGACGTGATTGGGCGAGCCTCCGTTGGTCGCCCGGATCCGGGCCCGCGTCATGTAGGAAGGCAGGAAGACGTGAACATTCGGTTGGTCGTCGGCGTAGCGGCGAACGTCGATCATCGGGGTACCAGGGCTTCCGCCGGCTCCACGATTGATCCTGCCCGTCTTGTAGATGGTCTCCAGGGCTTCCGGATCGCCGACTGACCGTTCCGGGCGAAACTCGCCGTTCACGTCAAATCCTCCGACGAGCTCGTTCAGGTCGAGGAACTCGTTCAGATTGATCTTGCCTTCAGCCAGGGCCTCGAGGCCGTACTGGGTACCGACGTTGTCGATCGGACTGTAGGCGTAACCGGTGGCGGGATCCTTGCCGTAGATGTTGACCATGCTCTCGACCAGCGAGCAGCGGATTCCGCCGGGGTTGCTGATCGGGTCGAAGATCAGCTCCGACGGGACGGGGTTGGCGCAGCCTTCGCTTGCATTCAGCACATCGCCCGTATTACTACCAAGCCCTATACAGGCCGCTTCGGTGACGATGCCGGTGATCGCGATGCGCTCGGCTTCGGTGAGACCGGCCGCAGCCGGCGAGTCGAAGTACCGGTACAGCAGTCGGCAATCCGGCTGAGGAGGGGTCACGTTGTCCGGGAAGCTCGCGGCCGGCAGGATGCCGTCGAACAGCCCCGGGTAGTTCTGTGCGTTCATCTGAACCTGCATCGAGCCACCGGAGGCACCGGCACCGATCGTCCAGTAGGGCGCGCGGCCCAGGGTCTCGATCACGTACTCCTTCAGCATCGACACGGTCTCGGCAGAGAGCACGTCGTTGCAGGCGGTCTGGAAGTTGGTCAGGCTGGAAGTGACGACCGAAAACCCAAGCTTCAGATACTCGTTTTGAAGTACCTGGTTGGTATTGGCTGCTCCCTGCTGATGGCCGGCTGTACAGCCGCCACCGTGCTGGAAGACGAGGCGGTCGTTCCAGCCGGCATCCGGACTTCCTCCGGGGACCAGGATAGCCCAGCGATAGATCGACCGGTTGATCGTGCCGGATTCGACGCGGACTATGTAGTCCACCGTGCGGCCGTCTGAAGTTGTGGTCTGCGCTAGATCGCCGGGCTTCACGGCCGGGTCGGCAAGCGGCTTGAAATCGCCACCGGTCGAACGGTAGAAAAACTCGGTCTTGCGGTTGGCGGAACAATTCGCGTCGATTGGTTCACCGAGATCGTTCTGTGCCGTCCGGCAGATGAATGGTGTCTGGTGCGGACCGGAGAAGACCGGGCCGGTGATCGGGCTGTTGTAGATCTCAAGTGTCGTGGCGTTGTTTCGGCGCCCGGCCCACGCGGACAGCCGGTTGTTGCCGTCACGGAAGCCGGAGATGACGCCGGTCAGGTGGCGCGAGTTGCCGGCGACGGGGTTCAACGAGCTCTTGACGCCCTTGCCGTTCAGGCGGACGCCGGTCTTCGCCGGAGAAGCGTCTCCGGGAATCTTCACGGCGACCAGTGCGTCGCCACCGGTGACCCGGTTCGATTTGCTGGAGAGCACCTCGATATCGATCGCCGAAGCCGCGGAAGCCGTCGATGGCAAAAGGACCCACAGTGCCAGCACCGCGGGTACCAGGGTGATCAGGCGTTTCATCGTCGTATTCATCGGTTCTCCTGCGCTCTTGGTGTTTTGGTGCTGAGTTCAACGTCGTGCTTCTCGTTGGGACTCATGCTTTGAAACGGTCCGAGTCCGGATAAGTTGCGTTCTCGAGGAATTCCCCGAGCAGGGCGGTGACTTCTGCGTGGTTGTCAACCATCATGAGATGGCCTCCGCTGATCACCTCGCGACGGTCCGGGTTGATCCGGTCCATCAAAAGTTCGCCCGATTCGAGCGGCAGAACCCGGTTTTCCCGGCCCCATACCGACCAGATCGGCACGCCGTCCGGTTTCTCGTCGATTCGGTCGACCGCAGCGAAGCTCTCGATGTTCGCGAAGAGGCTCGTCATCACTCGAAGCTGGGCCGGGCTTCGATAACGCTCTTCGACCATTCGGCGTTCGAGCCGGCCGGGATGCGGAAACTGGGTGGCGGCCAGCAAGCGGAGCAGCGGCGCCGGCACCGGGACCCGCTCAGGCAAGGCCCGAATCGAAAAACGGGTGCTGCGCAGGGTTCTCGCCAGCTTCGAAACGAGCCTGAACACGCCTTCGTCGACCGTGCTCTCGGCAAGGGTGTTGATCGCGAAGACTCCGGCGACCCGGGAGGGGTTGTCTTCGGCGTAGCGGAGAGCGGTGGCGCTGCCCATGCAGTTGCCGACGAGGACCGGTCGCTCGATCTCCAGGTCATCGATGAACTGACCGAGGATCTCGACGTTCAGATCGAGGTCATAATCGATCATCGGCTTGTCCGAGCATCCGAAGCCGAGCAGGTCGAGTGCGAAGGTCTCGTGGCTTCGAGAAAGCTCGTCGACCTGACGGGACCAGATTTCATGGCTGGTTCCACCGTTGTGCAGGAAGATGACCGGCGGTCCGGATCCTTCGTGGCGAAAGTGAATGCGGCCGTGGCGGGACTGGAAGAATTCATGGTCCGCGGTTGGCAGCCCGCCCAGTTGTCCGGTGGCCCAGACGCCAAGGGCTTCGCGTTCGATCTTCGCGTTGTGTCGGGCGTCGACCGGGAACGCCGGGTGAAAGAGGATCTCCTTGATGCCACCCGTGGTCTCGTAGCGGCTGCCGATCTCTAGCAAATCCTTACGCAGTTCGTCCAACTCGGCTCCGGACAGATCGCGATCCGTTTCCACGCAGAGAGCGGGACGTATCCCCGCCCCGCTGTCAACTGCTACCAGCGCTGCCCGGTAGACCAACGGATGTGCCTCGAAGACGGGTTCGACCCTGCCCGTGTCGTGGACCGTCCCGTCGGCCGCATGGATCCGCTGTGACTTTCTGCCGCAAAGCCAGATCCGTCCCTGCTCGTCGAAGTACCCGAGGTCGCCCATGCGGTGCAGTGGAGGTTCACCCGCCGCAATCTCGATCTTGGACTTCTCGGTGTTCTCCTGGTCGTTGAAATACGAATCGGTTATGTGATCCCCGGAGACGACCAGTTCTCCGATCTCTCCGGGTTCGACCAGCAGGTCGTCATCCCACGCCCCGATCTTCGAGTCGGTAGCCACGATGATTGAAACGCGTACGCCTTCGAAAGGTTGCCCCACGCAGACCCCAGCGCCCTTTCGTCCTTCAAGCGAGTTTGCCTGGACGGCGTCGTCGCCGGCGATTCCGGCGACCGGCAGAGCTTCAGTCGCGCCGTAAGGAATCATCATCCCGCCGGACTCGTCCAGCATCTTGTGGCAACGGGAAATCAGGTCTGGCGACACCGGGGCGCCCGCCGAAACGAGCCGGCGAAGCGAAGGCAATGTCCTGCCTTCGGCCTCCGCCCAGCGGCTCAGCGTTTCGAGCAAGGCCGGTGATGCGAAGAGAGTGGTCACCCCGAACTCGTCGATCGCGGCGGCAAGCTTTGCCGGATCGGCCTCGGCGGGCTTGCTGAAGTCCATTTCGGCGATGACTACCGTGACTCCTCCGGCGACCGCAAACAGGCAGAACAGCGGCATCGTGGCGAGGTCCGTCTCTCCGGGATAGAGGCCGAAGGCTTCGGCGATGAGCCCGGTCTGGGCCGTCAGGTTCCGGTGGCGGTAGACGACGCCCTTGGGGACGCCGGTGCTGCCACTGGTGAAAGCGATGGCCGCGATGTCATCCGGGTCGGTATCCGAAATGAAGGGCCCGGTTTCGGATGCTCCCAGCTCCCGAATCCGGTCGAGGGTGAACCCGGCACCGATCGCGCGGTCACCGGTGGTCACCGTTTTTTCTACCGTGCCGCGCCCCAGCCCCAGGGCGATCCTTGCGGCGTGCGCGATCGGTTCCCCGATGAACGCATCGGGCCGGATGGTGGCGATGCTGGATGCCAGTCGCTTGCGGCCGAGGCCCGGGTCGACGACGACCGGCACGATTCCGGCCCGGACCATCGCGAAGAAGACGGAGAACAGCTCGGGCGATGGCTTGATGAGCACGATCGTCTTGTCGCCCGGCTCGAATCCCGCCCTGGTCAGGCCACGGGCCAGGCGATCGATTTCCTGATCGAGCTGGGCGAAAGTCACGTGTTCGTACGAGTTCCGGCCGTCCCGTCCGGTTCCGACCGGAAAGTGGATGGCAACCTGATCGGGGTTCTGTTTGGCGGTACGCCTGACCAGATCGGCGAGATTCCTGACGGGAGCAGTTTCCGCCCCGTTCGCCTCGACGTCAGACTCGAGCGCCTCGGAGTTGGTGAGGGTGGTCATCGCTCTGCCGGATTCTCGGGCCGGGTCATGCTGCGGAAGAGGACACGGACATCTTCCGAGAACACGAGAGAAAGACCGGGGTCGATCCGGTTGGTCTGGCGCATCGAGTACCCGTTGGATAGGGCCTGTACCGCGCTCGCCAGCCGCGCGACCGGCACCGTGAGTTCGAACCCGAGCTCGACCAGTACTTCCTCGATCAAGTTCGCCAGTCGGTCCCTGATCCCCTGGTCGAGTTGCTCGAACCTGCGGCCGGCTTCGGCATCACCCAGGGAGAGGGCCTGGAGGCGGTAGAGCAGCCGGTAGATCTCGATGTTGTCTTCGATCGTGGCCTGCCACTGGGACGACAGGGCGGCGAACATCGTGTCGAAGTCGGGCAGATCGACAGCGACCTTCAGCCTGCCCAGTGCGAAGATCTCTGCCTCGCGCTCCATCAGGGCGAACAGGAGGTCCAGCTTGCCGGAGAAGTTCGAGTAGACCGCCCCGGTCGTATATCCGGCCTCCCGAGCGATCTTGCTCACCGTCGTGCCGTCGAAGCCTTCGCGAAGGTACACCCGGTGGGTTGCCGCAATCAGTTCGTTCCTGGTCCGGTCCTGGCTTTGAACGCGAGTTTCCAAGGCGGACTGAGTCAGGTTCGGTTTCATTTTCACATAATAGCATTATTTGGATAATGCTGTTATCTGAAATCGAATTGGCGGACCCAACATCGAGATGGGCTGGGGCTACGGCAACCGTCCTGACACAATCCCGCCATGACCGGGCGCTCGATCCTTCTCTTCGCTGCGGCCGCGATCGCCGAAATCGGCGGGGCATATCTGGTCTGGATCGGAATCCGGGACGGGAAAGGTGCGCTGGTCGTCGTGATCGGTGTCCTCGCACTCGGTCTTTATGGAGTGATCGCCACCTTCCAGCCGGACGCGACC
>JBBSKC010000036.1:0-22199 GCA_038256675.1 Solirubrobacterales bacterium
ACCAGCTCGCCTTGCTTCGCTCCTCGCTTACCGGTGAAGCCAAGGCCCACGAGGTCACTTACGAAGAGGGGATCCTGATTCTCGACCTGAGCAAGGTCATCTTCCTGCGGGTCACCTCCAGCGCCGCCAAAGTCGGCTTCTAGCCCGGCGACCCTAGACGTCTTCCCGCGCTTCTCGCAATCGTTCGAGGTCAATCAGATCTTCCGGTCGGCCGGCGATCTTCTTCATCTCGACCAGATGCTCGTACCCACAGAATAGAACCGGCTGGCCGAACACCTCATCCTTGACGGAGTCGGCCTTAAGTGCCTGGAAATCCAGGTCAGGTCCTACCGACTGCATAATGTCGAGGCGGCCAAGTTTCGTGCCGAGCACGAAATTGCCACCAGAGCAAAGGCCCTCGAAATCCGGCTGGATGAGTTCGTGCGGCTCGAAGTCCTCGGCCCCGAGCATCTCCGCTCCCAACTCCTCGAGTAGTCGTGAGAGGCGTACCAGATTCTCGGCTTCGGGATTCGGGACGATGTCCAGGTCCTTGGTACCTCGCGGGTATCCGTGTGCGCTGACAGCGAAGCCCCCGATCACAACAAACTCGACCTGCGCCTCACGCAATGCCGTGAGGAGGCGCCCCGCATCAAGAGCGGGAGGAAGTTTCAAGTGCTTGCGGCACGCCGGGCCGCGAGGCTGGTCAGTTCTCGGCTCAGAATGATCGCCTGCTCCACCCTCTGCCCCGGGGTGAGATTCTCGAAGTCACGGCGTAGGGCCGCCCTTTCGGCTCGGCGGTCCGGTGTCCAGTTGCCTGCACGCTTCTCCATACCTCCAATCGTAGCGCTGGAAGATGTTGCCGCGTGATTGAATTCTGCGGTCATGCTTTTTCCCGGAGTGCCAGGTACTCGGCGCGTTTTTCGAAGGTCGCCTTCATCTCGTCGGTGATCTGACTCAGGAACTCCCGCCGGTAGAGGTCGTCGGTCAGCATTGAGATCGCGAAGTAGAGGCCGGTGAACGCGGCGATCGCTCCGGCGACGCGCAGAAGCTCGGTCGTCACCTGGGCCTCCCGGTCGCCGATCCGAAAGCCGAACAGAACGTCGGGCGTTTCCCGGATCCAGCCGCTGATCAGATCGGCGTTGATCGTCAGCAGGCCGAAGATCACGAAGAATCCGGCGACCGCCAGCGCCACGAGCAGCACCTGGAGCGACTGGCTGACAAAGAGGACCAGGCCGACGTTGAAGCGCTGAGGAGTGCTCAGCTCCGGCCCCTCGCCACCGGCCGACTTCTCGAGACTTTCCACTTCGCCCGGCAGACGGGCGACCAGAAAGGCCGAGCCGAGTGCCACGAACAGGCCGACCAGCAGCCCCAGCGAGAGGTCGTCAAGCTGCCCGAATACCTGCCAGAGTTCCGGCGTCAGGAAGAGGATCAGCGAGAAGATCATCAGCAGCGGTACCGCCTTGACCAGCAGTCCGAGCGAACGGGACAGCTCGTCGAGCAGCCGGGTGATCGCCCAGCGGAGGATCGAGAGCAACCCGAACCCGACGACGCCGAAGATCAGGGCGAGCAGAACCAGGTTGGCGAGCGCCGTGGTCAGCGCGATGCCCCAGTGGTCGGAGATGAGTCCCGGCAGCAGCGCCGGCAGGATCACGAAACCGGCCAGCTCGGCCCTTCCGACCCGCTGCATGCGGGAGAAGAACGGCCGGCCGCGCAACCGGTTGGTGATCCCCATCGCGGTCAGGATGATCCCGAGACTCACCACCACCGCGATCAGGTTCTGCCAGACCGACCATTCGCGGTTGAGCGGTCCGAGGATCTCGAGCAGCAGCACCAGGCCGAGCAGCGGGACGGCCCGGTTGAAGATGTCCGAGCTCGCCGAGTAGTCCTCGGTGAAGAGCGGCAGGCCTGCCCTGCGGAAGTCGCGCTCGTACGCCTCGAGTTCGAGTTCGGTCGGATCGGTCGTCGGAGCCACGAGATGATCATGCCCGACCGGCCCGTCGTATCCTGCGCCCCGGATGAAGAACGCCGACCTCAAGCTCCTGCGCTTCATGCGCACCCGCGGCCACACCCCGGTGGCCGAGAAGGCCGCACAGCTGATCGCGGGGACCGGCGAGAACGGCTACCTGTGGTTCGGGATCGGAGTGGCCGGAGCGGCCTTCGACCCGCCGCGGCGGCGGCAGTGGCTCTTTGCCGCCATGATCGGCCCGGTCGCGATCGGACTCAACTTCGGCATCAAGCTGATGGTGAAACGACCGCGGCCGACGCTCGAAGGGTTGCCGCCGCTGGGCGGCGCGCCATCCTCGCTTTCATTCCCCTCGGCCCACGCCACGGCTTCGTTCGCCGCGGCGACCGCGATGTCACGCTTCGCACCGGAGCTGAAGCTGGCCCTGTTCGGTGCCGCGGCCACGATGGCCGTCACCCGCCCGTATCTGGGAATGCACTACCCCTCGGACGTGGTCGCCGGAGCGCTGCTCGGCACGGTGCTGGGCGGCACGGTGCCGATTCCGGCGCCGGGCGCCGGACTCTCGGCTGACTGAACCGCGGCTGCCGTCTTGTCGATGCGGCCGCCGCGTTTGATGCTGAAGACCAGCCGGTCGAGCAGGCCGAGCGCCGACTGAAACGAGTCGCCCCTGATCTTGCTTTGTCCGCCGGTTCCGTAGAGCCGGGCCCAGACGACCCGTTTGGAGACGCCGTAACGGGTGATCTTGATCCTCTTGAGACGCCCGCTGACGTAACCGCCGAGCCGCGCGTTCATATCAGCGTTGGAGAAGTTGACGGTCCAGCGGTGGTACGGGGAGACGCTGTCGAACGGGTCTTTCACGCCCTTGAGGTAAGGCAGCGCCCCGCCGAAGAACACGTTCTCGGCGTTCTCGGTGTGGCCGCCGGAACTCGCCGAGAAGACGGTGAGCACCGGATCGCCCTTGTAGGTGACGATCTGGCTCGAAGTCTGGGACCCCGCCCGGCTGGTGCGGTCGTACTCGGTGCTGATCGGTCCGTAGACCTGGCTGCGGGTGTCGTTATAGAGATCGAAGCCATTGCCGTCACGGCCGCCGGACAGGGCGAAAGTGCGTGAAGCCACGGCCTGGGCGCGCAGCGCTTTCATCGGCCAGGACGGGATCGATTCGTTGGGGATGACGCCCTTGACGTAGGCATTAATGCCGACCCGGTTGATCGCGTTGAGGCCCCCGCCACCCGACGGGACGACGATCACGCCGCCGCGGTAGCGCCCGAGTCCTTTGAAGATGACCTTGCCGGTTGCCTCGGTCCTCAGCTTTCGTTTGCAGTTGGCGACCTTCTTGCCGTTTCGCCGGATCAGAACGATCCGGCTGCCTTTGAGCTTCGCCCCGTACGTGCGTGACTCGGTCAACTCGATGCCGCAGGCCCGCCTGGCCCCGGAGAAGTACACGTTGCCGGGATCGGTCTTGAGCAGCACCTTCACGTCGTGCGCGCGCTTCGCCTTTCGGATGCGGGTGCCGCTGTAGTAGTGGCGGAGGATCTTCTTGTGGCTCCAGCCGTGTTTGGCCATGCCGTAGGCGCCGTACGCGCTCATGCCGACGCCGTGACCGAAGCCGCCCCCTTTGATCGTCCAGGTCGCGCTGGCCCCGGAGGCGGGAACGAGCAGCAGTATGCCCGCGAGCAGGGTGGTGACGAGGGCTGCGAGGATCTTGTTGCGGGAAGGGCGCATGTCAACAGGGAACAGTTTCAACACCCGAAGGTTCCGCCCTGCCCGGAACCGTTCATTTCAAGGAAACATCAATCAACTAATCTGGATTCATGGACCACAAACTCTTGTTGGCAGGCGAATGGATCGAAACCGGCGAGTGGGCGGAAGTCCCGAACCCTTATGACCAAAGCCTGATCGGCCGGGTCGCCCAGGGCGACGAAGCGCTGGTCGGCAAGGCGGTGGGGGCCGCCCACCAGGTGTTTTCCGAAGGCGGGTTGCCGCAGTTCGAGCGGGCGGCAATCCTCGACCGCGCCGCCGACCTCGTCCGCGAACGCCGCGATGACCTTGCGAAGACGATCAGCGAAGAGGCCGGCAAGCCGATCAAGACGGCCACGGTCGAGGCGACCCGGACCGTCGACACCCTCAAGTTCGCCGCCACCGAGGCCCGCAAGCTGACTGGCAGCACGATCCCGATGGAGGCCGCGGAGTCCGGCATGGGCAAGCTCGGCGTGATGCTGCGGGTGCCCTACGGAGTGGTCGGCGCGATCAGCCCCTTCAACTTCCCGCTCAACCTGGTCGCTCACAAGCTCGGCCCGGCAATCGCCGCCGGCAATGCGGTCGTGCTGAAGCCGGCCGGGCAGACCCCGATCTCCTCGCTCAAGCTGGCGCAGGTCTTGATGGACGCAGGTCTGCCGAACGGCTGGCTCAGTGTGATCCCCGGTGGCGGCAAGGAAGTCGGCAACGCGATCGTCGAACACGAACTGACTCGCGCGATCACTTTCACCGGGTCGGTCCCGGTCGGCTGGGGCATCGCCGCCAAGGTCCCTCACAAGAAGGTCAACCTCGAGCTCGGATCGAACGCCCCGCTGATCGTCAACGAAGACGGCGACTGGCAGACCGCGGCCGACAAGGCGCAGATCCACGCCTTCTCGCACGCCGGCCAGAGCTGCATCTCGATCCAGCGCATCCTCGTCCACGATGCGATCGCCGATCAGTTCATCGAGCGCCTGGTCAGCAACATGGAAGGCCTCGTAGTCGGCGACCCTTCCGATGAAAACACCGACGTCGGTCCGCTGATCACTCGTGGTGACCGCGACCGGGTGATCGATTGGATCCAGGAGGCGGTCGACGGCGGCGGCAAGCTGCTGACCGGCGGCGAGTTGGTCGACGAAGACCGCTGTGTCGCGCCGACCCTGATCGAGCATCCCAATCCCGAGGCCAAGGTCTGGTGCGAGGAGATCTTCGGTCCGGTCGCGACGGTCGACCGCTTCTCTGACTTCGACGAGGCGCTGCGCCGGGCCAACGATTCCAAGTTCGGTCTCCAGGCAGGCGTCTTCACCCGCGACATCGGCAATGGACTCAAGGCCGGCAACACGCTCGAGTTCGGTGGTGTGCTGATCAACGAAGTGCCGACGTTCCGGGCCGACCAGCAGCCTTACGGTGGCGTCAAGGATTCGGGCAACACCCGCGAGGGGCCCGCCTACTCGGTGATCGAGTTGACCGAGGAGCGCATGGTCACCTTCCAGGCTGGGTGACACTTCTGACTGAAACCCGGGTTACCAACCTGTGAAGGAGCTTCTTTTTTCGACTAACCTGTCGGAAGCAGAACCGGGGGACTAACGGAGGGTGGAGATGTCGAAGCTGAAGGTTGGCGTAATTGCGTGTTCGCTTCTGATCGCGGGGATCGCGGCTGCGGTGGCCCAGGCGGCCCCGGGTGACACGCTTGGCGTGAGCACGCTCTTGCAGCGGATCTTCCCCGAGGGCGCGACCAACTTCAAGACCCTGGCCCCCGGACCCGGAGAGGACTACACGGTCCGTACCGGCACCGCCACCCCCGCGGTCACGCTGGGTGAAGCGAAAGACGGCCGGGAAACCCGCCGCGTACCGCTCGCCTACTTCGGCCAGCTCACTGACTTCCAGCTCGCCGACGAAGAGAGCCCTGCCCGAGTCGAATTTCTCGATCCCGTCGGCGGTCCCTTCACCTCTTCCTGGCGTCCCGGAGAGGCGCTCAACCCGCATGAAGAAGACGCGATGATCCGGCAGATGAACGCCTTTGCGGCGAACGCTCCGGTCGCGAGCGGTGACGGCACCAAGCCGGCCATGTCGTTCGTGATGAACACCGGCGACATCTCCGACAGCCAGCAGTACAACGAGACCCTCTGGAACCGCCAGCTGCTCGAGGGCGACATGATCAACCCCGGCAGCGGCGTCGACCCGGCACCTGCGATCGGCACCAACCCCCTCTGCCCCTCCAGCCAGATCACTGCGCTCGGTGGCATCAAGGATGCGGCTACTCCGACCGAATACACCGGCGTCCAGGACCGGGACGACTGGCCGCTCGGCAAGGAGTTCTACTTCTACGATCCGGACGAGCCCAATCCGACCCTCGACAATCCGCAGAACGTCAACCCCTACGCCGACGCGCCGACTCACGCCGGTTTGATGAACAAGGCCCAGGAGCCGTTCCAGGCCACCGGCCTCAACGTGCCCGGCTACGTCCTGTTCGGCAACCACGACGGTTTGGTCCAGGGCAACGCATGGGCGAGCAAGCTCTTCAACCAGTTCGCCCAGGGCTGCCTCAAGCCGGTCGCCGACAGGAAGCCGCAGAACAGCAGCTTCGATCCGCTCAGCCTGCTCGACCTGGTCACCGATCCGAACCTCACGGTCGATGGCTTCCTCGATCTGGTTGACGACAACCCCGATCAGTTCATGGCCGTTCCGCCGGACCCGGACCGCCGTCTGATCTCCCAGAAGCAGTACATGGACGTGTTCAAGGGCGGCGGCGACCCCGACGGTCACGGATTCAATGTCGTCGACCCGGCCGAAGCGGCCGCTTCGAACGGCTCCGCCGGTTACTACTCGTTCGTCAAGTCGGGCGTTCGTTACATCACGCTCAACACCACCTCCGAAGGCGGGCTGATCCTCACCTCGGACAAGGGCAACCTCGACACCCCGCAGTTCAACTGGATGGAATCCGAACTGCAGAAAGCCACCGACGCCAACGAAATCGCCGTCGTCTTCTCGCACCACGCCGCCAGCAGCGTGACCGCCGACGTGCCCGACGAGAACGCGCCTTCCTGTGCCAGCGTCAATCCGGCCGAGGTCATCGGCTGTGACGCCGACCCGCGGGCCTCGACCCCGATCAAGCTCGGCGACGACGTGGTCGCGCTGATGCACAAGTACCCGGCGGCAGTCGCCTGGGTCTCCGGCCACAGTCACGTCAACTCGGTCGAGCCGTTCCAGGACCCGGCCGGCAAGGGTGGGTACTGGAGCATCCGGACCGCGGCCCTCGCCGACTGGCCCAAGCAGAACCGCCTGCTCGAGATCTTCGACAACAAGGACGGCAACCTGTCGATCTTCGGCACTCTGATCGATCAGGCCGCGCCCGTTCCGGCTCCGGCCGACGGCACCCCGGCCGCCGGGATGTCCCTGGACCAGCTCGGCTCGCTCGGGCGGACGATCGGCTACAACGACAACCAGAACGGCGGCGCGCAGTGCGGTGCCGAGGTCTGCGGCGAAGGCACCCCCGCCGACCGCAACGTCGAGCTGCTGATCAAGGACCCGCGCCGCGAGGTCGTCCCGCCGCCCCCGCCGCCGAAGACCTACCCCAAGATCACCAAGGTGAAGGTCACGCCCAAGAGGAAGCGGGTCAGGGCCGGCAAGAAGACGAAGCTCACGGTCAAGGTGACCAACCGGGGAACCGCCGCCAAGAAGAAAGCGAAGCTCTTCCTGAAGTCATCGAACAAGCGGGTCAAGGTCCGCCGAAAGATCACGATCAGGTCGATCGCCGCCAAGTCGACGAAGAAGGTCAGGATCACCGTTCGTGCGAAGGGCAGGGCCAGGGGCAAGACGAGGATCACCGCCAACGTCTCCGGCAAGAAGGGCCGCGCCACCGTAAAGATCAAGGCAAAGAGAAGGAAGCGTTAGCCCGAATCGCCAGTCCGGGTCGGGCCGGCACACTCGCCTGAATAGGATCACCCGATGGACATCGACAGTCACTCCTGGGTTCTCTGGGTCGGAGTAATCGCGGCCGCGCTCCACGTCATCGAGGAGTACTCGGAGGGCTGGGTCACCTGGGCCAACTTCGAGATCGGCCCGCGGCTCGGCGTCACTTTCACCGAGGGTGAGTTTTTCGTCACCAACGCCGCGCTGATCTTCAGTGCACTCGCCGGCGCGGCGATCGGCTGGTGGGCACCCGCGGTCAGCCTCGCGGTGCCGGCGCTCTTCGTCATCAATGCCGTCTTCTTCCACATGCTCCCGAGCGCCCGCGGTGACCGGCTCATCCCCGGCACGCTCAGTGCGGTGTTCGTCTACCTGCCGGTCTCGGTCTGGATGTTCTGGGCCGCCTCCGAGGACGGGCGACTCGACTTCGGCACCTTCATCGGCGCTTTCGTGATCGGCGCCGCCCTGATGGCCTACCCCCTGTTGATCCTGGTGCTGAAGTCGAAGATCGGCTGGAACGAAGCGACGGTCGCCGCCGCGACCGCCGAGCGGAATGCGGAGGCCAGACGGAAGGAAGATCTGGCCGAGATGCGCGCGGCCCAGGAACTGCGAGCGGCAACTCCGCCGATCGAGGAGCCCGCCGACACCCCTACGGAAGATCAGCCGCCGGCGGAACTCGAAGAGGAACTCGAGGACCAGCTAGACGAGACCCCGGACGAGCCCGAAACCGAAACGCAACCGGGTGACGAAACGGACGAAGGTGACGAACCGGGCGAAGACGAGACCGCGATACTTCCCCGCGGCTAGGGTCCTTTAGCCTCAGGCCCCCTCGTCCCCGTGGGGACGCGCCATCTTGTTGTGGTCGAGCGCCTCGGTGAGGATCTCTTCTTCGACCCCGAGCTCGATCGCAACCTCACGCAGCGCCCGGCCGGAACGTGCCGCCTCGGCGACGATCTCTGACGCGCGGTCGTAACCGATGTACGGGTTGAGCGCGGTGGCCGTCGCCAGCGTGACCTCGGCGTGGAGTTCGTTCGCCGCGACGTTCGCTTCGATCCCGGAGACGCACTTTTCGTTCAGCAGGCGTGACGCGGCCGCAAGGATGCGGATCGACCCGAGCAGGTTGCGGGCGATCAGCGGCACCCTCACGTTCAGCTCGAACTGACCCTGGGATCCGGCGATGGTGATCGCGGTGTCGTTGCCGATCACCTGAGCTGCGACCTGGATCACGACCTCGGGGATCACCGGGTTGACCTTGCCCGGCATGATCGAAGAGCCCTTCTGCAGTTCCGGCAGCTGGATCTCGGCGAGGCCGGCCCGCGGACCGGAACCCATCAGGGCGAGGTCGTTGGCGATCTTGTTGAGCGAGACGGCGTAGACCTTGAGGGCACCCGAGAGTTCGACCAGCGCGTCACGGTTGGCCTGGGCCTCGAAGGGGTCGTGTGGTGCCGAGATGGTCAAACCGGACTGGTCTTCGAGCAGCTGGCGCACCCCGGCGGCAAACTCGGCATGGGTGTTGAGGCCGGTGCCGGTGGCGGTGCCGCCGAGCGGGATCTGGCCGACCCTTTCGAGCGTGGTCCCGACCCGGTCGAGACCGTGCCGGACCTGAGACGAGTACCCGCCGAACTCCTGACCGAGGGTGACCGGCACGGCGTCCATCAGGTGGGTGCGGCCGGCCTTGACCACGTCACGGAATTCTTCGGCCCGTTTGTCGAGTTCGAGGGCGAGGCCCTGCATCGCCGGCAGCAGATCGTTGGTCACCTGGTCGAGCGCCGCCAGGTGCACCGCCGAAGGGAAGACGTCGTTCGAGGACTGGCCCATGTTCACGTGGTCGTTGCGGTGGACGTCCTCGCCGGCGAGGTTGGCGATCACCTCGTTCGTGTTCATGTTCGAGGAGGTGCCGGAACCGGTCTGGAAGACGTCGACCGGGAACTGGTCGTCGTGCTTTCCTTCAGCGATCTCGTCGCCGGCGCGGGCGATCTTCTCGGCGATGCCTTCGTCGAGCAGGCCGAGGGCGCCGTTGGTCCGGGCGGCGTTCGCTTTGATCCGGCCCAGCCAGTGGATCACCGGTTCCGGGATCGGCTCCCCGGAGACGGGGAAGTTGGCTACGGCCTTGTCGGTCTCGCTACCCCACAGCTGGTCAGTCAAAAGAGCCTCTCATCGGTCGATCCAAGGTGGTCAGAGTTTCTCACCCGGATTCCTTTCCGGCTTCGACGCCGGCTTCGTAATGCGCGCGCTTGAGTTCGGAGGCATCGGCCAGGCCGTTCGTCGCAGCCGCCCTGACCCGTTCGACCAGGGTCGCGTGGATGCCGTCGCTGTCCTCGGCGCCTTGCTCGAGCGCACCGACGAGGTAGCCGGCGTCGATCGCCGCTTTCAGTCCTGCGGGTCCCGGCTGCTTGCTGTCGCGGCCGAGTCCGGTCGCGACCTCGGTGATGTTGGTTCCGAAGTTGACCAGGTCACCTTCGGACTGGTTCCGGACGAGGCAATCACTGATTGTGGTGCTGCCATCGAGCGCAACCGGTTCGGGCGCGTTCCGGAGTGCCGCAGTGATCGAGGCCGGGCTTTCGAGACAGACGTCCGGAGTGTCGACTTCTGCGCTGCCGCATCCGAGAATTACGGCAACGGCGGCAAGAGCTATGGCGAGGGGAGTGCGCACACATGAATCCTTTCACGCGCGACATATAGGCTCCGCTGATGCCTACCGTCCGCGAAGTCACTTACGACCTTTTCCGCAAGCAGGGGATGACGAAGATGTTCGGCAATCCCGGCTCGACCGAACTCCCGATGCTCAAGGATTTCCCGGACGACTTCGATTATGTGCTCGGTCTGCAGGAAGCGGCTGTCGTCGCCATGGCCGACGGTTACGCGCAAATGACCGGTCGCCCCGCGTTGGTCAACCTCCACACCGCCCCCGGGCTCGGCAACGCGATGGGCGCGATCTTCAACGCCCAGGCCAACCACTCGCCGGTCGTGATCACGGTCGGCCAGCAGGCCCGGTCGATGATCACGATGCAGTCGAACCTGACCAACCGCGACGCGATCCGGGTGCCTCACCCCTACGTCAAGTTCGCCTACGAGCCGCCGCGCGCCGAAGACGTGCCGCTGGCGATCAGTCACGCGATCCACCTCGCTTCGCTGCCGCCGATGGGCCCGGTGATGGTCTCGATCCCGATGGACGACTGGGACGTCGAGATGGACGCTTCCGACGCGAAGAACGTGATCAACCGGAAGGTGACCGGCCGGGCCGCCGCCGATCCGGACGAGGTCAGTGATCTCGCCGACCGGATCATCGAAGCGAAGAACCCGATCCTGGTGGCCGGCCCCGACATCGACGCCGCCGGCGCGTGGGAGGAGATGATCGCCCTTTCCGAGGACCAGAAGCTCGGCGTCTGGGCCGCGCCCGCAACCGGTGGTGGCCGCCTCGGTTTCCCGGAGAGCCATCCGCACTGGCGCGGCGTGCTGCCGCCCGCCGTCGGACCGGTCGGTGAGACGCTCAAGGACCACGACCTGGTGATCGTCGTCGGCTCCTCCGTCTTCGCGTATTACCCGAACATCCCCGGTCCTTTCCTCGCCGAAGGGACCTCGCTGGTCGCGATCACTTCCGACCCGGACGAGGCCGCCCGGGCGCCGATGGGTGACGCGATCGTCGCCGACGTCAAGCTGACGCTCACCGCTCTGCTCGAGCACCTCGACGGCACCGAACGTGACGGGCCGCCGGCCTGGCCGGACCCGACCCGTATGGAGGAGACCGACCCGCTAAACGCATCGACGGTCCATTCGATCCTCAAAGAAGAGCTGCCCGAGAACGCCGTCGTCGTACTCGAATCGCCTTCGAGCACCCTTGCCCTCCGCAACCAGCTGCGGATCTCGAAGCCGAAGAGCTACTTCTTCGGCGCCGGCGGTGGCCTCGGTTTCGGCCTCGGCTCCTCGATCGGCATCCAGTTGGCCGAGCCCGACCGCCCCGTTGTCTGCGTGCTCGGCGAAGGTTCGGTCCAGTACGCGGTGGTCAGTTTCTGGACCGCCGTCGCTTACGACATTCCGGTCACCTTCCTGGTGCTCCGTAACCAGGAGTACGCGATCCTCAAGTGGTTCGCCGAGATCGAACAGGTCACGGGCTCCCCGGGCCTCGACCTGCCCGCGCTCGAGTCGGCCAAGATCGCTTCCGGCTACGGCGTGGAAAGCACGCTGGTCAAGACGGCCGACGAGGTGCAGGCGGCGCTGAAGGAAGCTATTGCCGATCCGAAGCCGCGCCTGATCGAAGTCCCGATCGAATCGGGAATGTCACTCTTCTAAGAGGTCCCAGGAGTCCACGATGCCACTGCTCGAGCCCGATGTAAAAAAGATCACGCCGGAGCCGAGCCATCCGTCGAATGATCGCGCCCCGGAATGGGTCGCTGGTGGCACCCCGGAGCCGCTCCGCTCCGACCTGATCAGCCTGCTCGGCGAGGACCGGGTGCTCGGCCGGGCCAGCGACATCATCCGCTACGCCTCCGACGCCAGCCCCTACCGCAAGCTGCCGCAGGTCGTGATCATGGCCCACGACGCCGATGACGTTTCCAAGGTCGTCAAATACGGCCGGGGAGCAGGGCTGGGCGTCACCTTCCGCGCCGGCGGGACGAGCCTCAACGGGCAGGGCCAGACCGATGGCATCCTCGTCGACGTGCGGCGTCACTTCGGCGGCATCGAGGTGCTCGACGGCGGCCAGGCGGTTTCGACCGGACCCGGCGTCGTGCTGGGAGACGTCAACAAGGTGCTGGCGCCGACCGGCTACAAGCTTGGACCGGATCCGGCCTCGACCGACATCGCCACGGTCGGCGGCGTGGTCGCCAACAACTCGGGCGGCATGCGCTGCGGCACGAAGGCCGATTCGTACTCGACCGTGACCGCGATGGAGTTCGTGCTCGCTTCCGGAACGGTCGTCGATTCCGCTGCGCCGGACGCCGAGGATAAGTTCGCGGCCGCTGAGCCTGAACTCGCCGCCGGCCTGATGGACATCCGCCGTCAGATCCTGGCTGACCCCGCCCTCGAAACCCGAATCCGGCAGAAGTTCGAGATCAAGAACACCACCGGCTATCGCCTCTGCGCGTTCCTCGACGGCGAGACCCCGGTCGAGATCATGCGCCGCCTGATCGTCGGGTCCGAAGGCACACTCGCCTTCATCTCGCGGGTCACTTTCAAGACCGTGAAGCTGCCGGTCCGCACCACGCTCGCCTGGCTCCACTTCCCCGACATCCCGACCGCGGTCGACCCGGTCCCGGACCTGGTCGCAGCGGGCGCGACGGCGGTCGAACTTATGGTCGCCCCGGCACTGATCGTCGCTTCCTACAACATGCCCGGAGCGCCGCAGCAGTGGAAGGAGCTCGATGTGGACTCCGCTGCCCTGCTGGTCGAGTTCGGCGGGGACACCGATGAAGACCTCGACGCCTCCGAGGCGAAGGTCGCGGCGATCCTCGAGGGACGCGAGCTGATCCGCGAGGTCGAGTTCAGCCGCGACGAAGAAGTGATCGAACTGAACTGGCGGGTGCGCGAAGGACTCCACGGTCTGGTCGGCAAGATGCGCCTGCCCGAAACGGCGCTGATCGTGGAAGACGTCTGCGTGCCGCCGTCGCGGATCGCGGAAGGCGCTGTCGAGCTGCGTGAGCTGCTGACCGAGCACGGGTTCCTCGGCGGCGTCGCCGGCCACGCCTCGGCTGGAAACCTCCACTTCATGCTGACCCCGGACTTCGCCAAGCAGGAGGACCTCGACCGTTACGAGGCCTTCATGACGAAGCTGGTCGACCTCATCTGCAACAAGTACGACGGATCGCTCAAAGCCGAACACGGCACCGGCATCAACATGGCGCCGTACGTCGAGCTCGAATGGGGCGGGGAGCTGACCGGTCTGATGTGGAAGGTGAAGGAGCTGGCCGATCCCGGCAACGCGCTGAACCCGGGTGTCGTCCTGAACCGCGATCCAGAGGTCCATCTCCAGGATCTGAAGACGACGCCGCAGATCGAAGAGACGGGCGGTGCCAACACCTGCGTCGAGTGCGGTTTCTGCGAGCCGGTCTGCCCGAGCCGCCACCTGACCACCACGCCCCGCCAGCGGATCGTGCTGCGCCGCGAGATGGTCCGCCAGGGCGAGGACACCGAGCTGCGGAGGGTCCTGCTCGAGGAATTCGAGTACGACGCGCTCCAGAGCTGCGCCACCGACGGCTCCTGCCTGCTCGTCTGCCCGGTCGGGATTGACACCGGCGCCTTCGTCAAGGGTTTCCGCGCGAAGCAGAAGACGCCCGCCGCCGAGAAGATGGCCCTGCGGGCCGCGAGCCGCTGGGGCCGGGTCGAGAAGCTGGCCCGCTCCGGCCTGCGGCTTGGCAACGCGATCTCGAAGGTCGCCACCGACGGCCCGATGCGCGGGTTGACCAAGGCCGCCCGCAAGTTCGCCAGCGAGGAGCTGGTCCCGGAGTGGGGCGACAGAATGCCGCCGGCTGCGTCGCCCAAGCTGCCGGAGACCACTTCCCACGGAGCCGCCGCGGTTTACATGCCGGCCTGCATCAACCGCATGTTCGGCCGCTCGAAGGGCGACGACGGAGACCTCTCGCTGCCGGAGGCGCTGGTTGCCGTCTCTGCGCGGGCGGGCAAGCCCGTCTGGATCCCGGGAGACATCGAAGGCACCTGCTGTTCGGTGCCGTGGAGCTCAAAGGGCTTCAAGGACGCTCATGCCTTCAAGGCGAACCAGACGGTCGAAAGGCTCTGGCGCTGGAGCGGCGGCGGCACTTTGCCGATCGTGATCGACGCGTCCTCGTGCGGCCACGGCCTGACCGATCCCGGACCCGGTGTCCTGACCGAAGAGAACGAAGCCCGCCACCAGGAGATCTCGGTGATCGACTCGGTCGCCTGGGCCGAGCAGTACCTGCTACCCAACCTCGAGCTGAAGCGGAAGACCGATTCGGTCACGGTCCACCCGACCTGTTCCGGCCGCCACCTCGGCCTCGACCGCGCCCTGGTCCGGGTGGCGAACGAACTGGCGGAAGATGTCCACGTTCCGACCACCGCCACCTGCTGTGGCTTCGCCGGCGACCGCGGCTTCCTCCACCCCGAACTGACCGAATCCGCAACCGCCGTCGAGGCGATCGAAGTCAAGGCCCACCCGACGACCAGCCACATCTCCTCGAACCGAACCTGCGAGGTCGGAATGGAGCGAGCGACGGGCGAGCCCTACGGCTCCTTCATCTACCTGCTCGAAGAACTCAGTCGCTAACGGCGCTTTTCCGCTTGACCGGCCGGGCCTTCGAAACCATCGAAGCGCTGTTAGGGCCGGACCAGATGCTGGTCACGCCCTGGTAGTCCGAAACGTCAAATGCCTCCGAGAAGGTGCTGGACGGGGCGTAGGTTCCGTATAGACGGAAGTTCAGCCGGCTTCGCCGAACTGACTTTCTGATCGGCTTGAGGGCTCCCGGTCTCAGCCTGAACTGGAACCGGGTCCGTCCGTTGGAAGGCGGCAACGTGATGGAGAAGAGTTCCTCGTACGGGTCAAAACCGGAAAAGTCGGGCCGGTACTTGATCACCAGAGATCTCCCCTTTACCGATACGTCCGTGAAGGCAGGAGCGGCGCCGGTCACTTTTGTGACCAGTCTTTTCCTGAGGTTTTTCGACCTCAGCTTCAGCCGGCCCGGGAGCGTGACCATGAGCTTGCGCTTGAGGAACCCCGGGGATCTCGGAGCCCCCGTGAGTACTACGACCCCATTGATGCCTGGCTTCCGGCTCTTCGGGTGAGTGAAAGAAATCTTCGCCTTGAACTTCGGCGGCTTGACTCGGCAGCGATTCCAGGGGGTCGGGACGTCGTGGTCGTATGGATCAGATTTGCCGTAGTGGCACTGGTTCGCCGGGATCAGCATTGCCCCGCCGGTCCCGAAGCCGGGGGTCGGCTCACCAGTATCGGCATCAATCTTGGCGACTACGCCATAGGTCTTTTCCGAACAGGTATTGGTGCATTCGCGCCCAGAGGCCTCACCAACGGCGACGAGAGCGTTGTCGTCAGGTGAGTATGCGATTGCCTTCGTGTTCGACTCTCCCGGCGAAAGCGAGGGCCGGTACGTGAAATCGGCGTTGCTCTTCAGCACGCTGAAGCCAAAACTCTGACCACGAAATGGGGCCTCCGTGCTGGCCATCCCTCCGTCAGGTGTTTCCGCAAAAACACCCGATCCCCCGAACCCATAGCTGGTGGGTGGTCCGGTCGGCATCCCGCCATCATCGAAGAAATATCCAGCGTTGCGGTGGTCATAGAGCTGCGGGTTGTAGACGCCGTACACCCGGATCTCTCCGTCAGGATCGACCGCCAGGTCGTAAACCCCTTCAAAGATCCCGTACGTCTCATCGTCACCGAACAGTCCGGTAAAGCCGTTGCCCCCAGGACCGAAGCTCGGGTCAAGCTGGCCATTTTCCAGCAGGCGCATGGCTCCTCCCGCATAGTCGATCTCGCCGGCAACGACGATCCGGCCGAGGGCATCGAAGCCGACCTCGAAAGCATTGACCAATCCACCCGGATGAGGAGCGACAATGTGGACAATCCCCTCACTTCCGAAACTCGTGTCGAGCGTACCGGCGGCCGTATACCTCGCTGCGTAGATTCCTTCGTGGTAGGTGGCGCCCGCCACGACTATTCGCCCGTTGGCATCCATCCCCGTCGCCGTCATCGAAACGCCTCCGGTATCAGCGGCAGGCATGCGTCTAAGGACGCCGTCGTCGGCGAAGTTCTTTCTCAGCGAACCATTCTCGTTGATCTTCACGATGCTGCGATTGGTGATCAGCGTGAATCCTCCACCAGGGCTGGCCAAAAGGTCTCTGGGCACTTCTCCGGGCAGATCATCGAGCCTGAGCACTCCTCCATCGGAGAACCCTGATTCGACTCCGCCGTCGGATCCCAGCTTGATCACGAATGGAATCGGGGCCGCGTTTTGGTCGTAGACCGGAGAGGTCCATCCCGCGGCCAAGATCGAACCATTCGGTCTGACGATGGTCTTAGCAAGGGGGGAGTGCACGAGAAGGCCAGCGGGCTGGATCGCGCTGGAAGCGGGTACCACCAACAGCCCGAGAATCAGAAAGGCAATCACGGCCGCAAAGGCGTTGCGGATGAAACTCATGACTGATTCCCCCATGCTGTCGACAACCCTCTCCTCCTGGTGGGTTACACAAGCAATAACCCGTGGTGATGGCCACGGTTGCGGTCTCTTCGAAGCGCACCTTTTCAGGATTCACGGGGTTTTGTAGGGCAGTCCCCATCCGAGGCCGTACAATCCGGCGACCGGGGATTCTTGTCATTCGATCCCAAAAACAGGGAACAAGGGGAATTGATGCTGAACCGTCTTACGATCGCCACCTTCTGCGCACTGCTCGCCGGCCTCTTTGCCGTGAGTACCGCTTCCGCCGTCCCGGCTCGACCGGCCACACCGCCGCCGACCGACTTCTGGCAGAACAAACACTTCATGAACATGGCCCACCAGGGCGGTGAGACGGAGGCTCCCGGCAACACACTCTTCGCCTTCAAAACGGCGATCGCCGATCGCGGCGCCGACACGCTGGAGATGGACGGTTACCTGGCCGAAACCGGCGAATTCGTGATCACGCACGATCTCAGCTCAAACGCGACGTCAAACCTCGCTGACACGCCCCTGGCCGGACAAAACGTCAGTCAGCTCACACTCGGGGAGCTGAAGACGCTCGACTTCGCCCACAAGTTCCGCCCCGGCACCGGTCACTATGGCTTCCCGCACGGTGAGGCCCCGGCCAGCGACTACCCCTACCGGGGCATGGCCCTCGAAGGCGGGCCCACCCCCCCAACGGGATACACCCGGAACGACTTCCGCATCGCCACTTTCCGTGAAGTACTGGACGCCTTTCCCAACACGCCGATCAACGTGGACATGAAAGCACCAGGCAATAATCCCGCGCTGGCGAGCGAAGCGGCAGAGGAGATGGCCAACATCATGGCCGATTACCCGGAACGCACAAATGACGTCATCGTCGCTTCGTTCTCATCCCCCGCGATGACCGCCTTTTACGACGCGATGGCGGAGAAGGGCAAGACACACAACGCACTGACGGCGGGCGAGGGAGAGCTCCTCGACTACGTCAGCTCGCAAGGAGAAAACCCTATCGAGCCCACCCCGGTCGCTCTCCAGCCGCCCGATCGCCGTCAGCTGGCTCCTGGTGTGATCGTCGAAACCGTGCCGCTCCTACGGGAGAACGCGACCTACGACGGTTTCGCGATCCACGTATGGCCTTCCGGCAGCCCGGACAGCGAAGTGACCTGGCAGAAGGTCATGGACCAGGGAGCCGATGGTTTCTTCACCGACAAGCCGGGCGCTCTGCATGAGTACCTGTGCGAGAACGGTGTGCCCCGCCCCGATGGCAGCCTGCGCTGTGCCCAGCAGCAGTGCCCCGAGGGCAAGGAGGGCTACGCACCGAACTGCACCGACATCCCCGTAGGCGAGTGCCCGCCGAATACGACCGGCACCCCGCCTGTCTGCACGCCCATCGTCGACAAGCCACCGTTGCCGCTGACGCCGAATGCGAAGGTCAAAAAGCTCGGATTCGTGAAGCCGAAGGGCAAGACCAAAGCAGGCAAGAAGCGCAAGCTGACCCTGAAAGTCACAGCCACCAAGGGCAAGGCCACCTGGGTCAAGATCCGGCTCAAGTCAGCGAGCCGTCGGGTCAAGGTGAGGAAATTCGTCAAGGTCAAGCTGAAGCCAGGCAAGACCGTGAAGAAGGTAATCACGCTTAAGTCGACCAGGAAGGCGAAGGGCAAAGTGAAGATCACTGCCTCGAGCGGAGCGGCGCGGACGAACACCAATCCCTATTACGTAGGAAATACGTCGGAGGGCGGGCCTCCTGCCTGACCAGCCGCACATCTGATTCGAAAGGGCGCCGGGTAACCGGGCGCCCTTTCTCGTTCTGTGTCGAGTTTTCGTCCTATATACGTAAAACTCGACACAGAACGACGGGCCAGTCCGCGGCGCGCTCGCGGGTCAGCTGTTCGGCGTCGCGGATGACCTCGCCGATGCGATCGTTGCTCTCGAACTGGCGGTCCATCAATGGGCCGAGCAGGCCCCGCAGGTAGAAGATCGCCTTGTACTCGAAGGGCACGATCACCCGCGGTGCCCGCCGCTCGATGCCCTCGACCACCGCTTCCCCGGCCTTCGCCACCGGGATCTCGCGGGTCAGGGCACGCGGCACGATCTTCCGCATGCGGTTGACGATCGGGTCGGCGAAGGCGTCGGCCACCATGTCGGTCGTGATGAAACCGAAGTAACAGACCGTAGCGCTGGCGCCGAGCGGCATGAGTTCGGGCCGCAGGGATCGCCCGAGCGCTTCGACCCCGGCCTTGGCGCTGGCGTAGGAGCTGCTCATCGCGCCGTTCATGTAGGCGTACGAGGACGAGACCAAGACGAACTGGCCGCCGTTCGCGACGACCTCGGGCATGCCCGCCCGGACCGTGTACCAGACCCCGTAGAGATTGACCTGGACGACACGCTCCCAGTCCTCGGGGGCGATGGCGCGGGCGGTGGTGACCGGCGGCGCGATGCCGGCGTTGGCGACGACGACGTCGATCCGGCCGAAGTGTTTGACCGCCTTGGCGAAGGCGGCTTCGACTTCAGCGCGATCCGACACGTCGGCGCCGTAACCCATCGCGTCGCCGTTGATCGTGGTCGCGGTTTCGGCGGCGACGTCTTCGTCCAGGTCGACCACGGCGATGTTCGCCCCGCGGGCGGCGGCGGAGTTGGCGATCGCCAAACCGATCCCTCGGGCTCCGCCGGTGATCAGCACCACCTTGTCGCTGAGGTCGTAAACGGAGTCGCTCATCCGGGCATGTCCCGGTCTTCGAACCGGTGGACGAAATCGGCCACCTTCGGATCGGTTTCGAGACGGCGGTCGGACAGCGGACCGAGCAGGCCGCGGAGGTAGAAGACGGGCTTCCAGCGGTTCGGCGAGATCACCCGGGCCGAGCGTGACTCGATCCCCTCGACCAGAGCCGACGCGGCTTGGTTCACGGAGATCTGTTTGGTCAGGAAGCCTGGAGCAACGTGCTTCATGAACTCTGCGGCCAAGTCGTTGTCGAACGCCTCGGTGATCAGACCTGTCTTGACGTAACCGAAATAGGCGACGGTCGCGCTGGCTCCATGGGGCGCCAGTTCCGATCGGAGTGCCCGGCCGAGCGCTTCGACAGAGGCCTTCGAGACCGCGTAAGAGCTGTTCATCATTCCGTTCGCGTGGGCGGCGTTGGAAGAAATGATCACCATCTGGCCTTCGTTCTCGATGACCTGCGGCAGGCCGGCCCGGACGGTGCGCCAGACCCCGAGCACGTTGACGTCGACTACCCGCTCCCAGTCCTGATCGGAGATCGCCCTGGTCGTCGTCTTCGGTGGTGTCACGCCGGCGTTGGCGATGACCACGTCGACCCGGCCGAGCTCCTTGCGGGCCCGAGCGACGGCGGCCTCCATCTGCGCGGAATCGACGACGTTCGCGCCGACGCCGATCGCCCGCGGACCAATCGAGGCGGCCGCGTCAACTGCCTCTTTCTGGTCGAGATCGATCAGGACGACAGCGGCCCCGCGGCGATAGGCGATCTGCGCCGTCTCGAAGCCGATGCCACGAGCGGCACCGGTAATCAGAACGACTTTGCCTGCCAGGTCGTACCGAGACATGTGCGGATAGTACGGATTCCCCGATATGGAAGTTCGGACCGGTGCCCGCTGGAGGGCGAATCACCTCTGAGTGCACAGGGGCGAGTTTTTGACGCCCGGCACTGACTGGGACATGGACCCGCAGGACCTGGTCATCCGATGGACGGCTCACGCCAGATTGCGGGCAATTCAGCGGAATCTTGATTCATTGGAAGTTGAGGAGCTCGTTCGATCACACCACCATGACCGGCTGGCCAACGAGGGTTCTGCCGACTGGAGACTCGTTCGATCCGATGGGCTCACTGTCATCTACGACCTGAGAGATATTGACGGTCGTGCCCGCGCGATAATCGTCTCGACTTGGAGAACCACTCGACTTGAACCAACACGAGGACTATCCTGAGGCCATGGCTCACGCGTACTACGACCGCGAAGCTGACATCGCCTGGTTCCCAACCGGGCAGTCGGAGGATGTCGTCACCGAAGAGGTCGCGGACGGGCTCCGCGACTACGACCGGGGGTCGCACGAACTCGTAGCAATCGAGATCTGGCAAGCCAGTACCCGCCTCCCGCAGACCCTGCTCGACGCCCTCCCAGAACCGGACGTCCCGGTCCCTGCCTGAATTCACAGGGGTGTCTGCCGCGCGGATGCAACTGCCGAACGTGGGCCGTGCCCATCCAGGCCCTCTGGCAATCCGATTCCTGAATAGCATCACGTACCCGTGACCTCCTTCAAGCCAGTTGACCCGAAACAGTCTTTTCCGGAGATGGAAGAGCGGATCGGTGCGCGCTGGAAGGAAGACCGCGTCTTCGAACGCTCGATGGAACAGCGGGCGGACGGCGAGGTCTGGAGCTTTTACGAAGGACCGCCGACCGCCAACGGCCGGCCCGGCTCGCATCACGTCCTTTCCCGGGTCTTCAAGGACATCTACCCGCGTTACCGCTCGATGCAGGGATACCGCGTCCCGCGGAAGGCCGGCTGGGACTGCCACGGCCTGCCGGTCGAGCTCGAGGTGGAAAAGCAGCTCGGCCTCTCCTCAAAGCAGGACATCGAAGAGTTCGGCATCGAAGAGTTCAACGCGCGCTGCCGCGAATCGGTATTCACCTACGTCGAAGAGTGGAACCGGCTGACCGAGCGGATCGGCTTCTGGATCGACCTCGACGATCCGTACGTGACCCTGGACAACGACTACATCGAGTCGGTCTGGTGGTCGCTCAAACAGCTCCACGATTCGAACCGCCTCTACGAAGGCCACCGGGTCTCGCCGTACTGCCCGCGCTGTGGCACCACACTCTCTTCGCACGAGGTCGCGCTCGGTTACAAGGACGTGATCGACCCTTCCGTCTGGGTCCGCTTCAAACTGACCGGCAGCGACACCTCGCTACTCGTCTGGACCACCACTCCGTGGACGCTGCCCGGCAACTACGCGGTCGCGGTCAACCCGGGCGTGACCTACGCGAAGGTCGAAGTCGAAGGCGAGCACCTGATCCTCGCCGAGCCGCTGGTCGAGAAGGTACTCGGCGAAGGCACCGAGGTCCTCGAACGGATCCCGGCCAACGACCTGCTCGAGCTCGAGTACGAACCGCCCTTCCCCGGCATGGCCGAGACCTCCGGCGTCTTCAAGGTGATCTCCGGAGACTTCGTCACCACCGACGACGGCTCCGGCCTCGTGCACATCGCGCCCGCCTTCGGCGAGGACGACTATCGCGTAGCGATCGAGAACAAGCTTTATGACCCGGTCAACGGGGAACACCCATTGTTCAACCCGGTCGGCCTCGACGGCCATTTCGACAGCCGGGTCGCCGGCTTTGAAGACGAGTTCGTCAAGGATCCGGAAGTCACCGAGCGCCTGATCGCCCGGCTCGAGGAGCACGGCCGCCTCTTCAAGAAGACCGAGTACGAGCATTCCTACCCCCACTGCTGGCGCTGCTCCACACCGTTGCTCTATTACGCC
>JBBSKC010000037.1:0-21541 GCA_038256675.1 Solirubrobacterales bacterium
ACTATCACTGAAAATCATTGCCACCTCGCCTGGTCCCGCCCAAAAACGATGCCGAGATACGAGAAGTGGGCGATAATCGCGAACTTTCAGTGTCTCGACGCGTCTCAGGGCTGATCCGTGTGAAGACGGAGAGAGGGCGAAGCACCAGGATTGTTCTGCTGATTCAGTTTTGCCTGCCACCCGCGGAAGATCGATACCCGGCCCGCCTTGGACCACCCCTAGATCTGGCGGAGCTTGGACCACCTTGGATCGAGGTTCTGGCCGTGGTCGTGGTCTTCCGGATCGGCTCCGTTCAGCGTCTCGCCGCAGTACGGACAAAGACCCAGACAGTCTTCTTTGCAGACGATCTGATTCGGGAGGCTCAGGATCAGGGCGTCGTGCGTCCAGGCTTCAACGTCAAGGATCCGGTTCTCGACGTACGGGCTCAGTAGTTCAGCTGCGGTCATCTCGTCTTCGTCGTCCTGTTCGAGGCCGGCTTTCCGGGCCGGGACCGGGTCCGGGGGCTGGTCGACCTCTCTCACGTCGACCCTGACCCGCGCGACGGCGGGATCGAGGCAGCGGACGCAGGGTCCTTCGAGCCCGACCTCAAAGCGCAGTCTCAGCGCGTAGCCGGCGCTGGTCCTCGAGACGTCGAGGACGAACGGCACTTCGGGCGGGACCGGCAGATAGGTCTGACCGCCGAGTTCGACGTCGGCCGGTGAGACGACGCCTTCGATCCGCTTCGCGTCTCCGTAGGTGAGGCTGAGGGTGTCGAGATCAACTTTTTCAATCAGCATTTGAGTAGCGCGCTCCTTGCCTTGCCTGGCAGACGAATACAATGTCGATCTGATCTCCAGAGTACCGACATGACCCCACCGGACCAGAAAGCCACGGACTACCTCGAATCCGTCCGGACCCAGGTGCCGCTCTACGACGAGCTGCAGGATGCCGCGATCGCCGCGATCCCGTTCGAACCGAAGTCCGTGCTCGAGCTCGGCATCGGCACCGGTCAGACCAGCTCCCGCCTCCTCAACCGGTTCCCCAACGCTCAGATCACCGGACTCGACTCCGATGCCGACATGGTCTTTCGCGCCCGCCAGCAGATCGCCGACGTCAGCCTCGCCCGCATGGAGGACCCCCTGCCGGACGGCCCCTGGGACCTGATCATCTCCGTCCTTTCGATCCACCGCCTGGACGACGAACAGAAGCAGACCCTCTTCCGCCGGGCCAAGCAGAACTCGAGGTCGCTGGTCATCGGCGACTTCGTGGCCCTCCCCACCGGAGAAGGACGCACGTCCGTCCCCGGGACCGCCTACCCGGACTCAGCCGAAGATCTTGCCGGATGGTGCGAGGGCGAAATCGCCTGGGCAGAAGATGACCTGGTTGTGATTACTGCCGATTATCGGTAGTCGCATCGGTCTACCGCGGGTGGCGAGGGTCCCGGCCCGCCAACGCAGTTAGCTATTCCTCGATGTCTTCGAGGGGTTCTTCGTCTCGGCCGGCAAGCCGGTCTCGACCCCTCTGTACTGCTGCGGTGAACTTCTGGAGGTTCACTTCAAGTGTGTTCAGGATCTCGTCGGCGTAGTCCTCGGCGCCCAGACGGATCTCGCGTTCGCGGGCCCGGGCGTCTTCGACGATCTCGTCGGCGGCGCGTTCGGCCTGCTTGGTGACTTCTTCGTCGGAGACGAGGCGGGCCTGCTGCTCGCGGGCTTCGCGGATCACCCTCTCGGATTCCCGCTTGGCCTCTTCGAGCATTTCCTGACGCTCCTTGACGATCCAGCGGGCCTGCTTGATCTCTTCAGGGATCGTGGCCCTCATCTGGTCCAGGAGGTCGTAGATCTCCTCGCGGTCAACGCGAACCTGATCCGTTAGGGGGACCGGCCTCGCGTTGTGGACGAGATCATCAAGCTTGTCTATGAGAACGAGGACATCCATGCGTCAGGGAACCCTATTTGTCTCCGGGGACTTGGGGGTGAAAGTGGTGATTTCCAGTAATTTCTGCATGGGATCGCCCACTCCTGCTTTTTGCGGACAAGACACTATCTACGACCGAGTCTATCCGCCAGAGCGGTTGCTACCGGCTCCGGCACCAGGTCGGAGATATCGGCGCTGAAGATGGCCATCTCCTTGACCCCGGTCGAAGAGAGGAAGCTGTAGTTGGAACGGGCGAAGACGTAGACGCTCTCCATCCCGGGATCGAGCTTGTGATTGAGCTGCGCCATCTCGAACTCGTACTCGAAGTCGGAGATCGCGCGCAGTCCCTTGACGATCGCCGTCGCCTCGACCTCACGGGCAAACTCGACCACGAGGTTTGAGAAGATCTTCACTTCGACGTTCGGCAGGTCCGCGGTCGCGTCTTCGATGAACGCCTTCCGCTCCTCCGCCGTAAAGAGCGTCTTGTCTTTCCGCATCGGTTTGTTGACCACACCGATGACCACACGGTCGAAGGTCTTGGAGACCCTCCCGATGATGTCGAGGTGCCCGTTGGTGACCGGGTCGTAGCTGCCGGGGCAGACCGCTGTTCGAACTTGGTTTTCGCTCATGATCGTTTCTCGTCGGGGGGCACTTCGAAGAATGTAATCAGGGTACGGCCGTATCGGCGCTCCCGCACCGGGTCGAGGGAAGGAAGTACCAGCGGCTGCGTCGCTGCGGATTCGACCACCACCCTGCCGCCGGGTGCCAGGAGGCCAGGAAGGTTACCGTCGAGGTCAGCCGCGATCTCCTCGGTCATCCGGTACGGCGGATCGATCAGGATCAGGTCGAAGAGCTGTCGGCCGACGACCGAGCCGAGCCACTCGCCGGCCTCGGACTTGACCAGCTCGGCCTCTTCGATCAACCCGAGATTGTGCACGTTGCCCATCACCGGCCGAATGTCGCGGTCGACGAAGACCGCCGAGGTGGCGCCGCGCGAAAGTGCTTCGATGCCGAGCGCGCCCGTACCGCAGTAGAGGTCCGCCACCCGGAAGCCGGTGACGTCGCCGAGCGCCGAGAAGAGCGCTTCGCGGGCCCGCTCCGAAGTCGGGCGCACACTCCACCCCTTGGGCGCCAGCAGTTGCCGGCCGCCGAGACGGCCGCTGATCACCCTCATCGCTTGATCCCTTCTGGACCGAAACGGCGACCGGCGAGTTCGAGCATCGGCCCGAGCTCCGGTCGGTCCAGGCCCCCACCCTTCCCGACCAGCAGATCCAGATCGGAGCGTGCCGCCTCCAGCAATGCTTCGTCGCGCGGCAGCCGGGCCACCGCGAAGCGAGGAAGACCATGCTGGCGCACACCGGTGACCTCCCCTTCACCACGCATTTCGAGGTCGATCTCCGCCAGGCGGAAACCGTCGGACTCGTCGGCGAGTGCCGCGAGCCGCCGGGCCGACGCGGCACCCGAACTGCCCGCGATCAGGAAACAGGCGCCCGCGTGGTGCCCGCGCCCGATCCGGCCGCGCAGTTGGTGGAGCTGGGACAGGCCGAAACGCTCGGCGCCTTCGACGACCATCACGGTGGCGTTCGGTACGTCGATCCCGACCTCGATCACCGTGGTCGAAACCAGCACGTCGGTCCGGCCGTCCTCGAAGGCCGCCATCGCCGTCGCCTTCTGCTGCGAGCTCATCTGACCGTGGATCAGGCCGACTTCGAATTCCTTCAACTCACCTTCCCTCAGCCTCTCGGCTTCTTCGATCGCGGCCCGCGCCTGAAGCAATTCTGATTTTTCGATCAGGGGACAGACGACGAAAGCCTGCCGGCCGTCCCGGACTTCGGAACGCAGGTGCTCGAAGGCTTCCCCTCGGCTCGCTTCGTTGAGGACACGGGTGGTGATCGGCAGCCGTCCCGCCGGCAACTGTCTGAGTTCGGTCACGTCGAGGTCACCGTAGGCGGTGAGTGAGAGCGTTCTGGGGATAGGGGTAGCGGTCATGTGAAGGATGTGGGCGCCGTGCCCTTCCGGGGCCTTGCGATCGAGGCGGCCGCGCTGGCGGACGCCGAAGCGGTGCTCTTCATCGATCACGCAGAGGGCGAGCCGGCTGAAGACGACGGGGTCCTCAAGCAGGGCGTGGGTGCCGATCAAGATATCCAGATCATTCGTGATCAGCGCCTCCAGCAGGCGGGTTCGTACTTCCGGCGGAGTCGAACCGGTCAGCAGGGCGAAGGTGATGCCGGAGCCGCTGAGCAGCCGGGAGACCGTCGCGGCGTGCTGGTCGGCCAGGACTTCGGTCGGGGCCATCAGGGCAGACTGGGTCCCGCTGCCGGCCGCGCGCAGCATCGCTTCGAGCGCGACCACGGTCTTGCCGGATCCGACCTCGCCCATCAGCAGACGACGCATCGGCACGGTTCTCTCAAGGTCGCCGGAGATCACCTTCACCGCGGCCTCCTGGTCAGCGGTCAGATCGAATGGCAGGCCCTTCAGCCAATCCCTCGAATCGTCCTCGCCACCTACCAGAGGGATTGCCGGGGGGCCACCGGTCCTGCCTTCGATGCGGCCGCGGCGCAGCACCGCCTGGTGGAGGAAGAGCTCTTCGTAGGCGAGCCGGGCCATCGCCAGCACGGAAGATTCCTCGGACTGCGGGAAGTGCGCCTCCCGGATCGCGCTGACCGTTCCTGCAAGTCCTCGCCGCTCGAGGATCGATGAAGGCAGTGGTTCGATCAGGTCGCCGGCCAGCCGGCAGGCGTGCCAGGCCCAGCCGCGCCACCTGGCGGGACGGAGCTCTTCCGATCCCGGATGGCGTCCGCGGATGCCCCCCTCCCTGAGTCCGGGCGGCCCATCGGCCCCCGCATCCTGCCACCGGGCCGGCCCTTCGGTGACCGGCACCCCGTCCGGGCCGGCGTCTGTCGGCTCCTGGGCCGAAACGACTAAGCCCTTCTTGTCGAGCCGCCCTTCCATCACATAGGAGGAGCCGCCCTTGACCTGGTTCTCGATCCACGGCTGGTTGAACCAGACCACCTTCTGCTCGCCGGACGAATCGGCGACCTTCCCTTCGACCACGCTCAGACCGCGACGGCGCACCCGGATCCGGCGGATCGAGTTGACCTCGACCAGGACCGTTGCGGTGACGCCCATCTCGAGGTCCCCGAGCAGAACCCGCTCCGGCGCGTCGCCGTAAGCCCGGGGGACCCGCCAGAGCAGGTCGAAGATCGTCTCGACGCCGGCCTCCCGGGCTTTTCCTTCGAGCACGGACCCCACCCCGGGCAAGACGGAGAGGGGCTGGTCGAGGCGTCCCGGCCGTGGCCACCGGAGCGGAGCCCGCAGGAGCTCCGCCGCCGAAGGTACCGGACCGCCGCCAAATGGCTGCGTCCCGGTTACTGGCTCGCGAGCAGCCACCACCAGCTCGGCTGGCCGCCTTCATGGAGTTCGAGTTCGACGCCCCCCGGGCTGTGCGCGTCCAGTTCGTCCAGGGGAATCGGAGCCCCGTCGCCGCTGATCACCGTCACCAGCTCGGCGCCGTCGCACATCGATTCGATGGTCGAAGCCAGAGTGGATCCGGCACCACCCCAGGCGACGATCTCGCCATCTATGAATCCGACTGCGTCGCCGTGCCGGAAGCGCCCCTGGGCGTCATCCCGGCCGGCCGGAGCGATGCCGCCGACCGTGATGCCGCCGAGTGCCTCGCCGAGGCGTTCGCGATTGCGATCGAGATCGGCTTCGGGGTCGAACTCGATCAGCGCCAGGAGGCCCTCCTGCTGGGTCCTGGTCGGGATCACCACTGCGTTCTTCTCAGACAGCTCGCAGGCTCTCTCGGCCGCCATGATCACGTTGGAAGAATTGGGCAGCACCAGCACATCGTCGGTCGGCACCTCGCGTATGCCCGCCAGCAGTTCGGCCGTCGACGGATTCATGGTCTCGCCGCCCGGCACGACCCGGGCTCCCATTTCACCGAGCAGGCCTTCGATGCCGGCCCCACTGCCGACCGCGATTATCCCGGTGGTGTGGCTGGCCATGCGGGCTTCGCGCTCGGCCACCTGAATCCGCATGTCGGCCACGTCGAGGTTGGTCACGGCGCCGGCGTCGGAAAAGATGGACATCGCCGACTCGGGATCGTCGGTGTGGACGTGAATCTTCAGCGTCGCTTCGTCGCCGACCACCAGAACCGAATCCCCGAGCTCCTCGAGCCGGGCGACATACTCCCTGGCGACGAGGCCGGAGCCGGAGACGATGAAGTTGGTGCAGTACTGGAAGCGACTGTCAGCGTGGTGCGGCTGGCTCAGCTGGCTGGCGGTCTGGTGCTCGATCACCGGCAGTTCGGCCTCGTCTCCGCGCAGGGCGGCCAGGACTCCGGCGAGGATCAGGACCAGGCCGTAACCACCGGCGTCGACCACGCCCGACTCGGCGAGCACGTCCAGCTGCTGCGGTGTGCGCTCGACCGCCTTCTGGCCGTCACTGATCGCCTGTTCGATCACGTCGGCGAGAAGGTCGTCCTGTTCGGCGTTGGTGGCGTCGGGGTTGAGTCGTTGCCGCTGGGGTTCGATGTGGGCGAGCTGCCGCGAGATCGAATGGGCCATCTCACGGAAAACCGTGAGCATGGTGCCCTCGGCCGGCTCGCGCACTGACTCGTAGGCCGCGTCGGCCGCCTTGGCGAAAGCCGAGGCGACCAGTACCGGGTCGACCAGTTCGCCCGGCCGCGACGCCAGCTCTTCGGCGGCACCACGCACGATCTGACTGAGGATCACGCCGGAGTTGCCGCGGGCACCCATCAGCGCGGCCCGGGCGAGGGCCGAGACGAACTGTTCACGTCCGATTTCCTCCAGCGACTGGCCGTTTTCACCGAGCCGGTCGAGCTCCTCCATCACGGCTTTCATGGTCATCGCCATGTTGTCGCCCGTGTCGCCATCGGCCACCGGGAAGACGTTGAGGTCGTTGACTTCCTGGCGGCGTGCTTCGAGGGAGCCGTAGGCGGAAGCCACGACACGTCGGAAACGTTCTAGTGAGTCGTCAGGCACAAGGACCGACTATAAGGAAGCGAAAGGCGTCGCCGGAGTGGCTAAGCGGCCTTCGTCACCTTGTTGGCCTTCAAGCAGCGCGTGCAGACGTTGACGCGCTTGCGCGCGCCGCCTTCGACGATCCGGACCTTCTGGAGGTTCGGATCGAACCGCCGCCGGGTAGCAACCATCGAGTGGCTGCGGGAATTACCGAAGGACGGGCCTTTTCCACAGGTGTGACATACGCGTGCCATAAGACGGAGCATGGTAACTGAAACGAATGTAACAAGAGTATCCCCGAGCCGACATCGTTAGAGATCCGTGTTGCGGAGCGAAGCAATTATTCAGCCGAGCTGACTCTTCAGTTCGTTCATCCGCAATACGGCGCGGGCCGCGTTGGCTCCAGAGTCGCGTTTGCCCCCGACGTCAGCCCGGGCCAGGGCCTGCTCCATGTTGTCGACGGTCAATACGCCGAACCCGCAGGGAATGCCGGTCTCGAGTTGAACGTTCTGGATCCCCCGGGCTGCTTCGTTGCAGACAAACTCGTAGTGATCGGTCTCGCCGCGGATCACGGCGCCGAGGCAGGCGACCCCGGCGAACTTGCCCGACGTGGCGCAGTAGTGGGCGGCGAGGGGGAGTTCGAAGGCGCCGGGCACAGGCAATACGGCGATGTCGTCTTCGCTGATCCCGTCCTTGGCGAATTCAGTCTTGGCGCCCTTGACCAGTTTTTCGGCGAGCTCGGCGTAGAAGCTGCCGACGCAGATCGCGTAGCGGGAGTCAGCCATTCTCCTCCTCGGCTGCTTTGTCCTGGACCTGTTCGTCGTGGATCATCTCTTCGTCCAGCGGCAGGCCCTGATGGTGGAGCGCGTGACCCATGCGGTCACGCTTGGTCTGGAGGTAGGACTCGTTGTGCTGGTTCGGCGGCGCCTCGATCTTGATCTGCTCAGTGACGCTGAGCCCGTGGCCTTCGAGCCCGATGATCTTCTTCGGATTGTTGGTCAGGATGCGGATCTCGCGCAGGCCGAGATCGCGGAGGATCTGTGCGCCGATACCGTAGTCACGCAGGTCGGCCGGCAGCCCGAGCTGGAGGTTGGCGTCGACCGTGTCGAAACCTTCGTCCTGCAGCTTGTAGGCCCGGAGCTTGTTCAGCAGTCCGATCCCGCGCCCTTCCTGGGAGAGGTAGAGCAGGACGCCCCGCCCCTCCTCCTCGATCATCGCCATCGCCGCCTCGAGCTGCTCGCCGCAGTCGCATCGCATGCTGTGGAAGACGTCACCGGTCAGGCACTCGCTGTGCACGCGGATCAGGACCGGTTCTCCAGTGGTCACGTCGCCCTTGACCATCGCCACGTGGTGCTTGTCGTCGACCAGCGACCGGTAGCCGACGGCGCGGAAATCACCGTTGGTCGTGGGCAGCGCGGTTTCGACGACTCGCTCGACCAGCTTCTCGTTCTTGCGGCGGTACTTGATCAGGTCGGCGATCGTGATCATCTTCAGTTCGTGCTTCGCGGCGTACGCCTTGAGGTCGTCGACGCGGGCCATCGTGCCGTCTTCGTTCATCACCTCGCAGATCACTCCGGCCGGGCTGAGCCCGGCGAGACGGGCGAGGTCGACGCTGGCCTCGGTGTGGCCGGTGCGTTCCATCACTCCGCCCTCTTTGGCCTTGAGTGGGAAGACGTGGCCAGGTACGACGATGTCGCGCGGTCCGGCGTCGGGATCGATCGCCACCTGGACCGTGTGGGCCCGGTCGTGCGCCGAGATGCCGGTGGTGACACCCGAGGCCGCTTCGATCGAGACGGTGAAGGCGGTTTCGAGCGGAGCTTCGTTCTTGGCGGTCATCAGGCTGAGGCCGAGCTGCTCGCAGCGCTGCGCGGTGAGCGCGAGGCAGACCAGTCCGCGGGCCTCCTTGACCATGAAGTTGATCGCTTCGGGCGTGGCGAACTGCGCCGCCATGACCAGGTCGCCTTCATTCTCCCGGTCCTCGTCATCGGCCACGATGACCATGCGGCCGGCGCGAATGTCTTCGAGAGCCTCCTCGATCGTCGCGAAAGGAGATTGCTCCTGCGTCACGCCCGAACCACCGGTTTCCTGCTCGCTGCTCGACATCGATTACTCGGTCTCACTCTCTGCTGATTGATTACGCGCTTCATATGGTGACACCATCCGCTCGACATACTTGGCGATTACGTCACATTCGACGTTTATCGGCTGATCCACGGCCAAATCTCCCAGGGTCGTCCGTTCCCGGGTTTCCGGGATCAGAGCCACCTCCGCCCAGTCCGGACCGCATTCGGTGACGGTCAGGCTGACCCCTTCCAGGGTGATCGACCCTTGCGGCACGACATACCTGGCGAGGTCCATTGGCATCGAGGTCCGAACCCGGAGGGAGAAACCGTCCTCGGTCAATGAACTGACCCGGCCGACTCCGTCGACGTGGCCCTGAACTATGTGCCCGCCGAGCCGCTGGTCGGCGCGCAGGGCGAGTTCGAGGTTGACCGCGGTGCCGTCGGCAAGACTGCCGAGCGAGGTCAGGTTCAGGGTCTGGGTCATCGCTTCGGCCGAGAAGCCCGACCCGGTGACTTCGGTGGCGGTCAGGCAGACGCCGTTGACGGCGACCGAATCGCCCGGCTCGATCTGTCCCGCGAGACCGGTCGTGAGACCGATGCGCGCACCTTCGTCGTCGGATTCGATCGTCACTACGTGGCCGAGGTCGGCCACCAGTCCGGAAAACACCGGTTACCAGTCCTTGAGGTCAGCGGTCATGAGCACATCTTGCCCTACCCGGGTCACCTGCATGCCCGAGGGCCTGATCGCATCCTCCAACCGGCCGGGACCGTCGGCCTCAACCGCGGAAAGTCCGCCGCCGATGACGAGCGGGGCGACGAACGTCGCGACCCGGTCGACTTCCCCTGTGGCGAGCGCCACCCCGGCGAGGGTCGGCCCGCCTTCGAGCAGGACCGACGACACTTCGACGTCTCCGAGCATGTCCAGCGCCTGGATGAAGCGTTCCTCCCGGGTTTTCCCGCCGACCTGAAGGATCTGCGCACCAGCCCCGAAAAGCGCTTCGCTACGGCGCAGGTCGGCTTCCGAATGGACGACCACCGCAACGGGTGCAATTTCGATGTCCCTGAAAATCGCCGAGCCTGGAGTCATTTCCTCGCTGGTGCCGAAAACCACCCGGGTCGGCTGACGCACGGCATCGTCGATTCGGGCAGTCAATTGCGGATCATCGGACTTGAAGGTGCCCGAACCTACTGCCACGGCGTCCATTTCGGCGCGCCAGTGATGCACGAGGTCGCGGCTCTCGGAACCCGTAATCCAGTTCGAGTCGCCGGTCCGGGTTGCGACCTTGCCGTCGAGGCTCATCGCGGCCTTCAGCACCAGTAACGGCCGCCCGGTCGCTGCCCGTTTGCGGAAGTCCTGGACCAGGCGCCGGCAACGGGCCGCGTCTTCGGGAGCAGCGTCCCGCACCTTGATGCCGGCGTCTTTCAACTTCTGCGGTCCGATGCCGGCGGTCTTCTCGGTCGGGTCGGGGCAGCCGATCACGACTTCGGCGACGCCGGCCTCGATCAGCGCATCGACGCATGGCGGCTGGCGCCCGGTGTGGGCGCAGGGCTCGAGCGTGACGTACGCGGTGGCGCCCCGAACGTCACTCCCCCGGTCCGCCGCGTCGGCCAGCGCGACCCGCTCCGCGTGGAGGTCTCCGCGCTTTTTGTGCCAGCCTTCGCCGACCACCTCGCCGTCCTTGACCAGCACCGCACCGACCGCCGGGTTGGGGCTGACCGCACCCCGGCCGCGTTCGGCCAGATGAAGAGCTCTGTCCCATATCTCGGTCTCCGTCGGTGGCATTTCGGTCGGCATGGGAGAATCTTGACGACTTATGAAGGTAATCATCCAGATCCCGTGTCTCAACGAGGAGGAAACCCTCCCGGTGACCCTGGCCGACCTCCCCACGGAGATCGCCGGAGTCGACCTGATCGAGACCCTGATAATCGATGACGGATCGACTGACGGCACCATCGACGTCGCCATCCGGAGTGGCGTCGATCACATCGTCAAGCTGCCGAACAACCGGGGTCTCGCCACCGGTTTCCAGGCTGGCCTCGACGCCTGCCTGAAGCTTGGCGCCGACATCGTCGTCAACACCGACGCCGACAACCAGTACGTCGGGGAGGACATCCCGCTGCTGATCCAGCCGATCCTCGACGGCCGGGCCGAGATGGTCGTGGGCGACCGCGACGTCGACACCATCGATCACTTTTCGCCTTCGAAGAAGTTCCTCCAGAGCTTCGGTAGCTGGGTCGTGCGCCGCCTTTCCGACACCGAGGTCACCGACGCCACGTCCGGGTTCCGGGCCTACAACCGCGAGGCGGCACTGCAGCTACTGGTCGTCGACAACTTCACCTACACGCTCGAAAGCCTGATCCAGGCGGGCAAGGCCCGCGTCGCCGTCGATGAGGTCGTGATCCGCACCAACGCCAAGACCAGGGAATCGCGGCTGTTCGGATCGACTTCCGCCTACGTCCGCCGGAACGGTCTGGCGATCCTCCGGATCTACGCACGATACGAGCCGCTCAAAGTCTTCTCGGCCCTGGCCGCGATCGCGGGTCTCGCGGCGATCGCCGCCTGGATGCCTTTCCTCACCGACTGGATCTTCAACGGCGACCGCGATGGCCACATCCAGTCGCTGCTGCTCGGCGCCGTGCTGTTCATCGTCTCGATCCAGCTCTTCGCGCTAGGCATCATCGGCGACCTGCTCGCCGGACAAAGGGTCATGACCCAGCGCGTATTTGAGAGAGTGCGGAGAATCGAACTCGAACTGGGGGTCGAACCGACCCATCAGCTCGATCCTCCCCGCGACCGCACTCCGGTCTAGGCACAGCACCTTGGAACCGACCCCCGAAACCGCCGGCGACGCGGCCGAAAACAGCAGCAGCAAGTCCCGTGACTACGGGAAGACGGCCGGCTTCCTGACCATCGGCGTCGGGCTGACAGGGCTTTTCACGTACATCTACTTCTTCATCGCCGCCCACGACCTGAGCAAGGATGATTACGGAGAGATCACCGTGCTCTGGTCGGCCGTATTCATCACGGTTTCCACCCTTTACCGGCCGGTCGACCAGCTGCTTTCCCGGCACATCTCGGAGCATCTCGAGCGCGGCGAACCAGACACGGCCCCGGTCAAGGTCGCGGCCAAAATCCAGGTCCTGCTCGCGATCGGCTTCGCGATCGTCGCCCTGATCTTCCGAGAGCCGCTCGAGAACGGTCTGCTCGCCGGGAACGACGCCCTCTACTGGGTGTTCTTCAGCTCGGTTCTCTTCTATGCGGCCAGCTACTACGCCCGCGGTTACCTCGCCGGCCACCAGCAGTTCGGGCTCTTCACCGGTCTGATCCTGTCGGAATCGGTGTTCCGGACCCTATTCGCGGTGCTGGTCGCGATCGGCTTGCTCAGCGGCCAGACCATGGTCGCGATCGGCATCGTTGCCGCGCCGCTGCTCAGCCTGCTGGTCGTGCCGTCCGCCATCAGACGCCGGACGAAACGCGAGGTCGAAGCCCGAAAAGCCATCAGCGATGCGACGCCCGAAGAATCGGAGTCGATCAAGGAATTTTCGATGTCGAGTGGAGCCGGTTTCGTCGGCTCGCTCTTCCTGATCATGCTCGCCGAGCAGGTCTTTCTGAACGCCGGCCCACTCGTGGTGCGCAGCATCGAAGGCGTCGCTGCGGCGGGATTCATCTTCAACGTGCTGATGATCGCCCGGGCCCCGCTCCAGCTGTTCCAGGCGGTCTCGACCAGCATCCTGCCGCACCTGACTTCACTTCACAGCAGCACCGATCCCGATTCCGACCGGCAGTTCCACCATTCGGTGCGCACGGTCCTGCTCGGGATCCTCGGATTTACCGCGTTCACTGCGCTGGTCGTCGTGATCGCCGGCCCGCAGCTGATGCAGCTCGCGTTCTCGGACAAGTTCACCTATCCGGTGCAGGACCTCCTGCTGGTGACCGCGGGCATGGGGCTCTATCTGGCGGCGGTCACCGTCAACCAGGCGAGCCTCGCGCAGGGTCAGGCCCGGCGGGCGTCGATCCGCTGGATCCTCTGTGCAATCTTCTTCGTCGTCTGGGTATTCCTGCCGTTCATCAGCGACGGCAACCTGCGGGTGGAGATCGGCTTCACCCTGACCGCGTTCATCCTCTTCACAACCGTCTTCTGGATCTACCGCCGCCCCCACGGAGTGGAAGCGGACGTCCCCTTCAGGGGATCAAGCGAAGAAATCGAAACCCGCCTGGCAGGTTTCGAGGACTAAAAGGCACTACCTCCAGGTCGCACAGCGAAACTGACATTTCATTCCGCTGAGCGAAGCGACTTGGATGCCTTTCAGAGTCGGCGCTTCTTCTCCGATTCATCGCGCTCTTTTGAAAGCAAATCCTGCTTGGTGGTCTCATAGGCAGCGAAGGCGAGTAGGGCGATGCCGCCAATCAGGCAGAGGGCAGCGCCTGCCATCAAAGCCCCGCTGCTGACGCCGGGACCCGTGGAGAACATGCCCAGAGCGAACGCGACGGCGATCAGGAGGATTCCGATAGCCCTCATCAGGCCTATCCTCCGGCGGCAGCGGCAGCGATGTCGGTGAACGCCTGTGCGGGGTCGTCGGACCCGAAGATCGCCGAGCCGGCGACCATCACGGTCGCACCGGCCGTGGCCATAGTGCCGGCTGTCGCGGTGCCGATGCCGCCGTCGACCTCGATCAGCGCGTCCCCGGCGAGCGGCTTGAGCCGCCGCACCTTGTCGGGCGAGGTTTCGATGAAGGCCTGCCCGCCCCATCCCGGGTTCACGGTCATCGCGAGGATCAGGTCGGCCATTCCGTTCAGTTCTTCGATCGCCTCGACCGGGGTGCCGGGGTTGATCGCGACTCCCGCGAGGACGTTGAGTTCCCGGATCGCGCCGAGCAGGCGGTGGGCATGTGGTGTCGCTTCGTAGTGGAAGGTGATGCTGTCGGCACCGGCCTTTGCAAACTCCTCGATCTGCTGCTCCGGGCGATGGACCATCATGTGAACGTCCAGCACGCCCCCTGCATCGTGGACCTGTTCGGCGATGTTTGACGCGACCAGGGGCCCGATCGTTATCGGCGGTACGAAGTCGCCATCCATGACGTCGAAATGGATCACCTTCGCTCCGGCATCCATGACTTCGGCGATCGCCGAGCCGAGCCGGGAGAAGTCAGCCGAAAGGATCGACGGAGCGATCTGAATCCCGGAATAGTCCTCGCGGTTTCCGGCGCTCACAGCGGCCTCAGCATCGAGCCGCCGCAGGACTGACAGGTCATGTCCTCGGTCGTGCTCATCCGGGCGATCGTCTGATGCTCGCCGCAGTCGGGGCATTGCGACACCAGCTCGTACCGCGAGAGGCAGTACACGCAACGGAACCTGCCCGGCAACTGGGTCGGCCGCAGCCACGGTTCGCCGCAACCGGGGCAAGCCGGTCGTTTGTCGACGGTAGTGGTCGGGTTCTCGGGGTCGGGTGCCATTGGTCCATTATCTGGGATAAGGCATCCAAGTCGCTTCGCTCAGCGGGATGAAAGGTCAGTTTCGCTGTGCGACTTGGATGTAGTGCCCTTGAATCTGCTGATGAAAAACCCGGTTGTGCGATCCCGGTCCGGCAGCAGTTGGAGGAACCGCGAATCATCGGCCGAAGCCAGATCGGGGGCAAGTGCGCCGAGGTCGTCGATCATGAGTCCCGATCGTTCGGCGAAAGCGAGGGCCTGGCCGGCGTTCTCGTCAGCCGAGATCGTGCAGGTCGAGTAGACCAGCGTTCCGCCCGGTTCGAGGTACTCAGCGGCCCGGTCGAGGATGACCGCCTGGAGCTCGGTCACCCGCTCGATGACGGCCGGCGACTTGCGCCAGCGCGCGTCCGGCCGGGAGGAGAGTGCGCCGAGATCGGAGCAGGGTGCGTCTACGAGGACGCGGTTGAAGGTCGAGAGGATGTCGCCGTCCTGGGCGTCGGCCTCGATCACCAGGCCGTTGTGGAATCCGAGCCGCTCGAGCTGCGCGGCAACTTCTTCGGCGCGGTCGGCGTCGGGCTCGACCGAGACCATGTTCCCCTGACGACCCACCCGGGCAGCGATCTGCCCGGTCTTGATCCCAGGGCCGGCACACAGGTCGAGGACCCGTTCGCCCGGCTGCGGATCGAGCACCTCGATCACTGCGGCCGATCCGCGTGACTGGGCGACGACCAGGCCTTCGAGGGCGGCCGCTTCGGCTTCGGCCAGGTTGCCTCGTGCGATCAGCAGGTCGGCCGGGGCCATCGGCCACTTCCCCGTGGCCGGTTCGAGGTCGAGCACGTCGGTGGCCAGCCGTTCCCGGGCCTCGTCGACGGTCACCCGGGCCGTGTTCACCCGGAGCGCGCGTTCACTCGGGTCGTTGGCCGCGGCGAGCACCGACCTCGCCCGGTCCGGCCCGAGTTGCTCCCACCAGAGGTCGACCAGCCAGGTCGGGGCGGAATGAGCGATCGCTGCTTTTGCCGGGGTCGAGTCGTCGGCAAGCTCCGACATCACCCGGTCACGTTCCCGCAGAGTCCGCCGCAGGAGCGCGTTGACGAATCCGGCGGCGTGCGGCGCTGTCTGCTTTACGAGGCTCACGGTCTGGTCGACCACCGCGTGGTCCGGGGTACCGTCGGAGAAGAGCAGTTCGAAGATCCCGAGGCGGAGGGCCGCGATAACCGGCGGATCGGGCCGCTGACCCTTCTTGCGGATGAAGCCGGAGACGACGGCGTCCGTGGTGCCCTTTCGCTGGACCGCGCCGAAGGACATGCGCATGGCCTGCGATCGGGACCGCCCCTCGAGGCCCCTGGTCTCGGCCTCGTCCCGGAAGGCAGTTTCGGTGAACTCGCCCCCTTCGAAAGTCCGGCGGAGCACCGCGTAGGCGGCTTCGCGTTCGGGCGTGACCTTGCTCATGACTTCACCCGGTGAACGGCGCCAGGTCCGGCAGGCCGTTTCCACGGAGGTACGACCCGGCATCCATCGCCTTCTTGCCGGGAGGCTGAACGACATCGAGCCGCAGTGTGCGATCACTGCAGGAGAGCAGCAGTTCGCCGTCGTCGCCGATGATCTCCCCGGGGCCCCAGCTGGGCCGGTCGAGCACGGTCGTGGCCTTCACCGCCAGCCGGTCGTCACCATCGAGCGCCAGGAAAGCACCGATGTGCGGATTGAGAGCACGGACCGTGTCGTGGAGTTCCCCGGCCCGGCCGAGCGGGTCCAGGCGGCGATCTTCGGCAGTGATCTTCTCGGCGTAAGTGACGCCCGATTCGTCCTGCTCGGCCCACTCGATAGTTCCGGCGGAGGCTGCCTCCAGGGCGCGGATCAGCAAGTGGCCACCGATCGCGGCCAGCCGATCGGAGAGCGAGCCGAAATCTTCGCTCTCGTCGATCTCGGTCGACTCGACCATCGCGACCGGACCCGAATCAAGTCCTTCGACCAGGCGCATCACTGCGACTCCGGTCTCTTCGTCACCGGCCATGATCGCCCGTTCGATCGGCGCGGCCCCGCGCCAGCGTGGCAGGAGCGACGGGTGGACGTTCAGCATCGGAAGCTCGGTCAGCAGCGGTTCCTTGATCAGCTGACCGAACGCGCAGATCGAACCCCACTGACCGCCGGCTGAATTCAGCTTTTCGATCGCCGCCGGATCGTTGACGTCGCCCGACTTGAAGACTTCGATTCCCAGTTCTTCAGCCTTGACGGCGACCGGCGACGGATGTTCCTGGCGGCCACGCCCCTGGCGGCGGTCCGGCAAGGTGACGGCAAGTGACGGACGCTGGTCCGACGCCGCGAGCAGTTCAAGCACGGTCGCGGCGAAATCAGAGGTGCCGAGGAACGCGCCGCGGCTCACGTTTCGTCGTCGTCTTGCGGCGGCGAATAAGCCTCGCCGCGCCGCAGGGCCTTCATCGCGCCCTTGCGCTGGACCCGCTCGGTCCGGTCGAGGATCAGCACTCCGTCGAGGTGGTCGATCTCGTGCTGGAGGACGCGGGCTTCGTGGCCGGAAGCGTCGATCAGGACCTCGGCCCCGTTCTGGTCACGTCCGCGGACCCGGGCGTAGACCGGCCGCTCGACCTCGACTACGACCTGCGGAATGCTGAGGCAGCCTTCGGCCATCACCTCCGCATCGTCAGAAAGCCATTCGATTTCGGGGTTGACCAATGCTTGCGGGTTCGCGTCGGCGTTGGTCTGGAAGACCAGCAGCCGGCGCAACTTGCCGACCTGGGTCGCGGCGAGCCCGACCCCGAGCCCGTCCCGCATCAGGCCGATCATGCGCTCGATCTCGAGAGCGAGTTCATCGTCGAACACCGTCACCTCGGAGGCGCGGCTCTTCAGCACGGGGTCGCCGTACTGGACGACCTGGGCCAGCGCCGCCTCGCGCTTTCGCATGGTCTCTTCGTCGAGCTGGCGCGTCCCTGCGGCCACTTCGGTCTCGCCGCCCTCTTCCACCATGTGCTCTTCGCCCATCTCGGGCGGTTCGACTTCAGCGGTGATGACGCTGTCGATGTCGTTCTCCGGCTCAGGCATTGCGGGCGAGTTTACCCGGACCCGGATTGAGGATCAGGCAGCTTTTTCGGTGCCCCTTCGATGGCCTGCTCACTGCGGATCGACGTCGATGCTGAGGACGATGTCCTTGAAGACCTTTTCGGCGAGCATCTCCTCCACCGCCGTGTAGACCGCCGTGATCGTTTCCTCGCGTGAGGTCGACTTAATCAGGAAGCGGCGCCGGAAACGGTTGCGGGCGCGGAACATCGGGGCCGGGCCGAGCATCGACGCGCCTTTCGGGAGCGTGGCGGCAACGTGGACTCCAACCACTCCGGCCGCCTGGTCCAGGGCAGCTTCGTCGGCGGCCGCCATCTGGATCCGGATCAGCGACGAGAACGGCGGATAGGACAGGGTCTTCCGGCGTTCGAGCTCCCCTTCGAGGAAACCGGGCGAATCGTGGGTCGCGGCGCTGGCGATGCTGGGTGCCGCCGGGGCCAGGGTCTGGACGATCACCTTGCCACCGGCCGCCCCGCGCCCGCTCCGACCGGCCAGCTGGGTCACCAGCGAGAACGTGCGCTCCTCGGCCCGGAAGTCGGGGAAGCGCAGCGTGGCGTCGGCGTCGAGGATGGCGCTGAGCGTCACCTCGGGAAAGTCGTGTCCTTTCGCCACCATCTGGGTCCCGACCAGGACCGCGCTCGGGGCCTGGTCGAATTGGCTGAGGATCCGGCCGTGGCCTCCCGGGCCGGAACTCGTATCGGCGTCAAGCCGGAATACCGGCATCGGGGACAGGTGCTCGGCCAGCAACCGTTCGATCCGCTGGGTGCCGGCTCCGGTCTGCGAGAGGGTCGTACCGCCGCAGGTGTCGCATTGCCGCGGCACCGGCTCGACGTGGTTGCAGTGGTGGCAGATCAGCTGACCGGACTCGCGGTGGACGATCAGCGAAACGTCGCAGTTGGGACAGCCCCAGTGGTGGCCGCAGGTGCGGCAGGTGAGCCACGGCGCGAATCCCCTCCGGTTGATCATCACGATCGCTTTCTCGCCCCGGCTGCGAATGTCGATCAGCGCCTCCATGGTCGCCGGGTGGATCGGGCCGCTGCGCGGATCGGCCTCGCGCATGTCGATCACTTCGACCGGTGGCATGCCGAGACCGTCCACCCGGCTCGGCAGGTCGATTCGGTCGAGCGCCTCCCACGTTTCCGGCCGCGGCGTGGCGGTGCCGAGCACCAACAGGGAGCCGTTGGCCTCGGCCCGCCGGCGCGCCACCTGCCGCGCGTCGTACCGGGGGTCGCTCTCCTGCTTGTAGGAAGGATCGTGCTCTTCGTCGATCACGATCAGACCAAGGTCGTTCACGGGGGCGAAGATCGCCGAGCGCGGTCCGACGCAGACCGTGGCCTCACCCGACCGGAGCCGCTGCCACTCGTCGTAGCGCTGGCCGGCCGAGAGCGCGGAATGGAGGACCGCTACCCGGTCCCCGAGCCTGGCCTGGAAACGGCCGACCGCCTGCGGGGTGAGGCCGATCTCCGGGACCAGCACGATCGCCGTCCCTCCGCGTTCGAGGACCTGCTCGACCAGCGCCAGATAGACCTCGGTCTTGCCGGAGCTCGTCACCCCCGCCAGGAGAGCCTCGGACATGCCGTCCGGATCGAGCCGGGCCGTGAGGTCCCGCACGGCAGCGGTTTGCTCGTCTGTCAGTTCCGGGGCGTCGGTGGCGGCCGACCCGACCACGCTGCCCTCGGGCCGGCGGCGGACCCGGATCTCCTCGCGCGCGATCAAACCCCGCGACTCGAGGCGCTTCAGCGCGGCGCCGTCGGCTCCCGTGCGTTCGGCCAGCTCCCGGCCGGTCATCTCGCCTTCGAGCAGGGACGTGAGGACGAGCTTCTGCTTCGCCCCCAGGCGCTCTCCACCGGACACCGCCTCCCGACCGGCATCGGTGAGCCTGCTGAGTTTCTCGACGCGGGCACGGGTTCGTTCGCCACCGGTGCCGGTGCCGGGCGGCAGCATCAGCCCGAGGCCACGCGCCGGTGTCGAGCAATACTCGCGGGCGATCCAGATCCCGAGTTCGATCAGCTCCGGCGTGGTGCCGGACCCGAGGATCCGGATCGGTTCTGCCAGACGGTCGGACGGGACCTCGCTTGTCCCGGTCAGCTCGACCACGACCCCGAGCAGGCGGCGCGGACCGAATGGAACCTGAAGCACGTTGCCCACTTCGATCTCCGCGAGCCGGTCCGGAATCGAGTAGTCGAACGGTCCCCGGAGCGCGCGGGCTGTCGTCAGTGGCTCGACCCTGGCGATGGACACCAACCCACGTTACGGCCAATGGCGGACGCGCCGCCCGTGATCGCCCACTTCCTGCGGGAAGCGAATATGCTCCGCCCAATGGCTTTCAATCCCAGCCCGGGCGAACAGATCATCTTCCAGGGCCATCCTTCCTGGAGGGCAATTCTGGCCTTCTACCTGAAGGGCCTCGTGATCGGCGTCATCGTCGCGTTCGTCGCATACCTGATCGGCGCATCACCCGCCTCGGTGTTCGCGATCGTGCTGGTCGCGCTCGGCCTGGCCGTGCTGATCGGGTTCATCAAGCGCATGGCAACGACCTACACGATCACCAACCGCCGTCTCAACATCAAGCGCGGCATCTTCGCCCGTGACATCCAGGAAACCCGCCTCGAGCGGGTCCAGAACGTGAACTACAGCCAGACCGTCTTTCAGCGCGTCCTGCAGGTCGGCGACGTCGACTTCGACACCGCCGCCTCCGACAACGAGAACGAGTTCGTCTTCAACGGAGTCGGCGACCCCCAGGGCGTAGTCACCAAGGTCGATAAGGCCACGTCAGAAGGCTCCGCCGGCTCACACGGCCTCGGCGAGCCTTCGTCGGACTACTAGGGGAAGCGGCACCCGGGAGGTTTCGGGAAAGGCAGAGTCTCGAGAGCCGGAAGTGAACCAGATCTAAGCGGCCGGATAGCCCCGATCTCGTTCACTTCGGCCCAACCGCGTTCCGCTCACGGGTAGGCGCTTCATTGCAGCAAACGCCGAGATTTCCCAGTTGGGAAATCCGGCGCCTGATGAAAAGCTCAGCGAGACTCGAACAGGGCAAAAACCAAGAGCTTGTTCTCCTAATTCCGCTTTTGCCCGCCACCCGCGGAAGACCGAATCATCTGTGGCCTCTCCGAGAGGTAAAGGGTGAATCCTGAACCTCAACCGGGTTTCCCGCCACCTCAGCCAACCGGTACGATCACGGCGTGACTGACTCCCTGTCTTCCCAGAGCCCTGACCAGCAGAGCATCAACACGATTCGGACGCTTTCGATTGATGCGATCGACAAGGCCAATTCAGGTCATCCGGGGACGGCGATGGCGCTCGCCCCGCTCACCCTGAAGATGTGGCAGGAGTACCTGCGTTACGACCCGGCCGACCCGTACTGGCCCAACCGGGACCGGTTCGTTCTCTCCGCCGGTCACGCTTCGATGCTGATCTATTCGATGATCCACCTGTCAGGGATCAAGCGGGTCGATCACGACGGCACCATCACCGACACACCGGCGATCAGCCTGGACGACATCAAGGACTTCCGCCAGCTCAATTCGGTGACGCCGGGTCACCCCGAGTCGCACCTGACCACTGGCATCGAAACCACAACCGGGCCGCTCGGCCAGGGGGTCGCGACTTCGGTCGGCATGGCCGTCGCCGGCCTCTGGAAGCGCGCCGAGTACGGCGAGGAGATCTTCGACTACGACGTCTACGCGATCTGCGGCGACGGCGACATGATGGAAGGCGTATCGCATGAAGCCGCCTCCCTTGCCGGTCACCAGAAGCTCCACAACCTCCTCTGGGTGTACGACAGCAATCGGATCACGATCGACGGCAGTACCGACCTCGCCTTCACCGAAGACGTCGAAGCGCGCTTCAAGGCTTACGACTGGAACGTCCACCACATCCACGACGCCAACGACCTCGACGAGATCGGCGCGGCCCTCGACAAGTTCAAGGCCGAGAAAGAAAAGCCGACCTTCATCCTGATCCACAGCCACATCGGCTACGGCTCGCCGAACAAGGTCGACACCGCGTCCGTCCACGGAGAAGCACTCGGGGCCGAAGAGACGATCCTGACCAAAGAGGCCTACGGCTGGCCGACCGACGCCCACTTCCTGGTCCCGGACG
>JBBSKC010000038.1:0-21250 GCA_038256675.1 Solirubrobacterales bacterium
ACCGGCGATCAGCGCGACCGTTTCTTCGTCGTTCATCGCCATGCGGCGGAACGTCTCACGGATGTCGACTGCCGAAGCGAGCGGATCCGGGTTGGCGTTCGGGCCTTCCGGGTTCACGTAGATCAGGCCCATCTGGACGGCACCAAGTGGTTCTTCGAGGTCGCGTTCACCCGTGTAGCGCTCGTCACCGAGCCACTCGGTCTCGGGACCCCAGTAGACGTCTTCGTCGGGCTCCCAGACGTCTTCGCGTCCGCCGGCGAAGCCGAAGGTCTTCAGGCCCATGTTCTCCAGGGCCACGTTACCGGTGAGGACGATCAGGTCTGCCCAGGAGAGCTTCCGGCCGTACTTCTGTTTGATCGGCCACACCAGCCGGCGAGCCTTGTCGAGACTGGCGTTGTCGGGCCAGCTGTTGAGTGGTGCGAAGCGCTGCTGCCCGGCACCGGCACCGCCGCGGCCGTCGCTGATCCGGTATGTGCCGGCGCTGTGCCAGGCCATCCGGATCATCAACGGGCCGTAATTTCCGTAGTCCGCGGGCCACCAGTCCTGCGAGGTGGTCAGGACCTCCGCGATGTCCTTCTTGACGGCGGCGAGGTCGAGGCTCTCGAATTCCTTTGCATAGTCGAACGAATCGCCCAGCGGATTGGCCTCGACGGGATTCTTGGCGAGGATCTTCAGGTTGAGCCGGTTCGGCCACCAGACGCGGTTGCCGCCGCCTTCGGTGGGTTCCGGGGCACGATCGTGCGCGATCGGGCAGCCGTCTTCAAAATTGCGGCCGTCGCTTTCATCATTCATCTCGCCAACAACGGCATCGGGTGTGTCAGACACGGAAATCCTTTCGGGGTGAGGCGGGTAATCGGTCATTCAGGTTAACCGTTTTCAGGGTTCACTCAAGGTAGGCACACGATTCGGTCGACGAACGTGTACTCGCCGGTCTCGGCGCCGGGCAAGACGTGATCTATCACCTCATACGAATAAACGTATATACGAATAATCGTCTATAGTGTCGCAATGCTTTACGCGACGCCCAAGAACACGCAGATCAGGAAGCTCGACGACCAGCTGGACACGCTCACTTCGAGACTTCGGCAAAGTATCGGCCAGCCGCGTCCCTGGACCATGCCCCTGCGCCGACAGCAGCAAGCGCGATCCTGGGCCAGTTCCATTCGGATCGAGGGATTCGATCTTCTTCCGAGCAGGGCAGAGAAGCTGGCGAAAGGAGAAGTACCAGCCTCGCCTGGTGACACCGATGAAGCAGCTTTCCTCTGCTACGCGCAGGCGATGGAGCATGTGTCAGTTCTCGCAGCCGACCCGGGATTCGAATGGCTTGACAGGGTCATCTACGACCTCCATTTCGAGTCCTGCCGTTTTCAGCGGGAAAAGCATCCGGGTTTACTCCGCACTGAGTCCATCGTGGTGACCTCTCCTGGAGGCGGAACCGCGTACCGGGGGCCGGACGAATCAGATCTGCGACCCCTCATGGGAGAGATGATCAGTTCGCTCGCGACGGGTGATGGTTCGAGTCCTGCTGTGGATGCCGCCATGGCTCACCTCAATCTCATTTCGATCCACCCGTTCGAGGACGGCAACGGCCGGATCTCGCGGATCATCCAGTCACTGGTGTTGGCGAGGGAAGGAGTGCTGGCCCCCGAGATGGGTTCGATAGAGCAGTTTCTGGCCAAGCACACCGACGATTACTACGCGGTCCTGATGGAAGTCCAGGACGGGTCGTTCCAACCGGAACGCGATGCCACCCCGTGGGTTGAATTCTGTCTCGAAGCACACATCAACCAGGCTGAAGCCCGGATCCGGGTGATTGACAACGCGGCCGGGCGCTGGAAGCGGCTCGAAGTCCTGGTTGTGGAACGAGGCTGGAACGAGCGGTTTTCGATTGCCCTGGAGCAGGCCCTCTTCGGCTCGACCGATCGGGCGACGTACTCTGCCGAAGCGGGGGTCTCCAACCAGACTGCGAGCGGCGACTTACGACGCCTTGTCGATGCGGGATTGCTGGATATCACTGGAGCGGGCCGATCAACTGCTTACGAGCCGACTTCGAGGCTGAGACGCGCAGTCGCGGACGAAAGCACATAACGCGAACTCGAGGGCCGCCGCGAGGTCGTCCGGCACCTTCGCGGTGGCCGGGCTGTCATGGGCCGCGTTCCAGCGCCCGTCGGCTTTGGCCCGCTCGACCTCGGCCATTCCGGCCGGGCGCATGCGGCCGGCGCTGGTCAGGGCCTCGACTTTCCATCGAGCCGTGCTCCTCGAGCCAGGATTCGAGCTCGTCGCCATTCCCGAAATGAACTGTCACCGGTGAGTCGATGGTCCTTTCTACCAAGGCCAACGGTTATCGTCCGCATATGAGCATCCTCGAGTCGTTTTCACTTGAAGGCAAAGTCGTGGTCGTCACCGGCGCCTCCTCCGGCCTCGGCGTGGCTTTCGCGACCGGCATGGCCGAAGCTGGCGCCGACATTGCGATCTGTGCGCGTCGTGTCGAGAAGCTCGAGGCGACGCGGGCGGCAGTGGAGACCCTTGGACGGCGCTGCATCGCCATACCGGCGGACGTCTCGAATCCCGAGGACTGCGACCGGGTGATCAGCGAGGCGGTCGGCCACCTCGGCCACGTCGACGTGCTGGTCAACAACGCCGGCATCGGCACCGCCGTCCCGGCCACCCGTGAAGCACCGGACGAGTTCCGCAAGGTGATCGACATCAACCTGAACGGCTCGTATTTCATGGCCCAGTCATTTGCCCGGGGGATCGGTGAGAACGGCGGCAGCATCGTCAACATCGGCAGCGTCCTCGGCTCGACCACTGCGTTTCTCCCGCAGGCCGCCTACGCCTCTTCGAAGGCCGCGATCATCGGGCTGACCCGTGACCTGGCCCAGCAGTGGACGGCCCGCAAGAAGATCAGGGTGAACGCCCTGGCGCCGGGATTCTTCGAGTCCGAGATGACCGACCAGTATCCCGACGGTTACCTCGAGAACATGATGATCAGGGTGCCCGCCGGCCGGAAGGGTGAAGCCCATGAGCTGGTGGCCGCCGCGATCTTTTTGGCAAGCGACGCTTCGTCGTACATCACCGGCAGCCTGCTGCCGGTCGACGGTGGCCTGCTCACCACCTAGCTGTCCAGCTTTGAAATTTCAACAGGATCGGAAGGATTAATGAACCGCACATTCGTGATCGGCGCAGGCATGACCAAGTTCGAGAAGCCCGGCACCAAGGAGGGCGACTACCCGGAGTGGGCCAAGGAGGCCGGGGAGAAGGCGATCAGTGACGCCGGCATCAGCTACGACGACATCGACCAGGCGTACGCCGCCTACTGTTACGGCGACTCGACCGCGGGTCAGCGGGCGATCTACGAGCTTGGTGTCACCGGCATCCCGGTGGTCAACGTGAACAACAACTGCTCCACCGGTTCGAGCGCGCTCTACCTCGCCCGCCAGGCGGTCAAGGGCGGGCTCTCCGAGTGTTCGCTCGCGCTCGGCTTCGAAAAGATGGAGAAAGGCTCGCTCGGGGCGAAGTTCCTCGATCGCACCAACCCGATGGACAAGCACGTGATGGCGCTGATCGAGCTGCGGCCCTGGGAAGAGGCGCCGCCGGCCCCGCAGATGTTCGGTGCCGCCGGCCGGGAGCACATGGAGAAGTACGGCTCGACCGCAGAGCACTTCGCCTGGATCGGCTGGAAGAACCACAAGCACTCGGTCAACAACCCCTACGCGCAGTTCCAGACCGAGTACACACTCGACGAGATCAAGGAAGCGAAGGAGATCTACTCGCCGCTGACCAAACTGCAGTGCTCACCGACCAGCGACGGCAGCGCCGCTACGATCGTCGCCTCGGAGCGCTTCGTGGACGAACATGACCTCTGGGACCAGGCGATCGAGATCATCGGCCAGTCAATGGTCACCGACATGCCGAGCACCTTCGAAAGCAAGTCCTCGATCAACGTAGTTGGAGCTGACATGAGCCGGAAGGCCGGTGCGCAGGCCCTCGAAGAGGCGGGCCGTGACATCTCGGAAGTCGACGTGATCGAACTTCACGACTGCTTCAGCGCCAACGAACTGCTCACCTACGAAGCACTCGGCCTGGCCGAAGAAGGCAAGGGCCACGAACTCGTGGAGGCCGAGGCGACCACCTACGGCGGAGACGGTCCCGTGGTCAACCCTTCGGGCGGGCTCATTTCCAAGGGCCATCCGCTCGGCGCCACCGGGCTCGCCCAGGCATCCGAACTCACCTGGCAGCTGCGCGGCACGGCCGACGACCGGCAGGTCGACGGTGCGGAGCTCGCCCTCCAGCACAACATCGGCCTCGGCGGGGCGGCAGTCGTGACGGTTTACGGCAAGCCTTCCTGACACTCGGACAGCAACTCTGCGAGGTCTCGATTAATCGTCTACAATTATTATTTGAACGATTGATTATTATTCTTCCCTGGTCTGAAATCGAACGGAAGCGGGAACATGACTGACAACGGAAATGCTGAACTGGAGACCGAGGACGAGTCGCTTCAGGTCCTGATGGATGGCGACATCGACAAGGTGATGGCCGGACTTGACCGCATAGTCGAGGCGGCGCCTTCCTACGAGAAGCTGTTCATGCGCTGGCAGCGGCAGCAGTGGTCGACCGAGGACTTCGATCTGACCGAGGACGCGCGCCAGTGGGCGGACCCGGACACGTTCACCGAAGAGGAGCGGAAGTTTTTGCTGTTCGGCTTCTCCCAGTTCTTCCTCGGCGAGGAAAGGGTGACCGTCGAACTGCTGCCGTTCGCGATGGGCGCACCTTCGCACGAGGCCCAGGCCTTTCTCACCACGCAGATCTCCGACGAGGCCAAGCACATGGTCTTCTTCGACCGTTTCTACCGCGAGGTATTCGGAATGAAGGCCGCCGACATCGGGGCGATGCTCGACTCCCAGCGGCACAACGTCAACAGGGACTGGGAACTCCTCTTCGACGGCATCCTCCACGAGTGCGCGGAGCGACTGCGCCTCGATCCGACCGACTTTTCGGCCCTGGTCCGGGGCATCACCGTCTACATGATCGTGATCGAGGGCACGCTCGCCCTGACCGGCGCCCGCTTCATCATCCGTTCCCTGAAAGAGCGCGACTGGTTCCCCGGCTTCACCGCCGGTTTCACGGCGGTCAATCGCGACGAATCGCGCCACGTCGGCTTCGGGGTCAAGTTCCTGGCCGACGCGATCAAGGACGATCCGGCCAACGCGCGCATCGTCGAGGACACGCTCAAGGAATGCCTGCCGGTGGCTTCACTGGTCTTCGTGCCGCCGTGGGTGGAGGACCCCTACGATTTCCAGACTCCCTTCTACCACTCGTCGGAGATCTTCGAGTACGCGATGAAGGCGCTCGCGAAGAAGCTCGCAGCGATGGGACTCGATCCGGCGATGCTCACCGGCGAGACCGCGTGAGCACACTCGTCGAGCCGGCACGGGGACCAGGGCGGCCATCGACCGGCGCCCGGCAGCGGGTCCTCGACGCCGGCCGCGAGACCCTCCTGGCCGAGGGCTTCGCCGGCCTGAGCTACGCGAAGGTGGCGGTGCGCGCCGGTGAGAACAAATCGCTGATCTCCTACTACTTCGGGTCGAAGCAGGGCCTCGTCGCCGCGGTCGCGGAACTGGTCGGCGAGCAGATCACCGCCGAGGTTCTGGGGGAGATCCGGGATTCGAAGTCGCCGCAGGAGCTGGTCGAAGGACTGGTGTCCGGACTCTGGAAAATGATGGATGAGGACCGGCGGCTCGCCCGGCTGTACTTCGACCTGAGCGCCGTCTCTGTGGTCGACGCTGACGTGCGTGCCGCACTCATCGAGATGAAGGCCCGCTGGCGCCAGGTCCTCTGTTCCTACCTGGCCGGGCTCGGCGTGCCGGACCGGTCGATCGAGGCGGCAGCGACCTATCTCCTGGCCGGGGTGGAGGGGCTGGCCATCGAGAACCTGGAACACGAGGATCCAGATCGCATCGAAGCCGCCCGCGAGATCTTCATCGGTGCTTCGAGTCAGGCGATCACCGGCCTGGTCGCCTGACCAACCCGCTTCCCGGCGGCCTGAGTCCCGGTGCGCCCGCCGGAATCAGCGACTGAGCTCCTGATTTCCGTCGGTCCTGCCGAATAGAGTTGCGGAATGAAGCAAACTTCACGGATTCTCGCGCTGCTGCTAGCCCTGACCGCCTCGGTCGCTCTTGCCGCCTGTGGTGGCGATGACGGTAGCGATGCTCCGACCAAGTCCGAGTTCATCGCCGAAGCAGACGCCATTTGCGCCCAGGGGGACGAGGAGATTCAGAAAGCCGGCGAAGAGCAGTTCGGCGACGAGGCTCCGAACCGGGAAGATCTCGTCGCTTTCGCGGAGGACACCGTCATTCCGAACATCGAGCAGCAGGCGACCGACCTTCGTGAGCTGACCCCGCCCGAGGGTGACGAAAAAACGATCGAATCGCTCCTCGACTCGCTCGACGACGGAGTTTCGGAACTCGCGGATGATCCCGCCGCGGCCGTAGAGAGCCAGCAGAACCCGTTGGTGGACGCCAACGAGCAGGCCCGGGAATACAGCCTTACGTCCTGCGGTAATGACGGCTGAGCCCCGAATCGGCCGATGAAGATCGCGGTCGTCGGGCACGTCGAGTGGGCTGAATTCGCCGTGGTCGAACGGGTGCCGAGACCGGGCGACATCGTCGAGGTTCCCGAGACTTTCGAGGTGGCGGCGGGCGGTGCTGCGGTGGCCGCCGTACAGATCGCCCGGCTGGCTGGCAGTTGCCTCTTCATGACCGCAGTCGGCAGCGACGAGCGCGGAAAGCTGGTCGCTCCCGAACTGATGGGGCGAGGGCTTCGGGTCGAGACAGCGCAGCGGCCCACCGACCAGCGTCGGGCTTTCGTCTACCTCGACGCCGAAGGGGAGAGGACGATCACGACGATCGGCGCCCGGGTCTTTCCGGAGGTCGAGGATCCGCTGCCCTGGGGAGAACTCGGGGACTTCGATGCGGTGTACCTCACGGCCGGCAACGCCGGGACGTTGAAGGCAGCCCGGGCCGCGAAGCACGTCGTTGCGACGGTCCGGGCCGGCGCGGCTCTGATCGAATCCGGAGTCCAGGTGGACGTGCTTGTCGCCAGCGCCAACGACGCCGCTGAGCAGTACACGCGCGGCGTCATCGATCCCGCTCCGCGCTGGGTGGTGCGAACCGACGGATCGCGCGGTGGCTCGCTCGAAACCGCCGACGGCACGGTGACCCTCTGGGATTCGAATCCGCCGATCGGCCCGAGAGGAGACACCTACGGCGCAGGCGACTCCTTCGCCGGCGGCATCACTTACGGGCTCGGGCGCGGACTCTCGATTGAAGACGCGATCGCGGTCGGCGCCTTCTGCGGTGCGTCAGCGGTCCGGGGCCGGGGGCCGTACGGAGCCCAGGCCTCGGCTGAGGAGCTGGCCAAGTGGGAGGAGAGCCGGCCTACCTGACGTACTGGCCGTGGAAGTTGAAAGGGATGTGGTGGGGCACGGTCGCCCGGGCCCTTTCCTCGAGGGTCGCGGCGTCGAGGACGAGCAGGAAGGAAGTTTCGGCCGCGGTATCGAGGACGACGGAAAGCAGCGCGCCGTCGGATTCCAACCTGGCTCCCGGCCTGGAAACGAAGACCGGTTCGCCCGGGAAGCAGCCGGGTTCTTTCCACACCTTTGTCGTCCGATCTTCGACGTCGGCCGCCACGATCCGGTCGAAGAAGCCGGTGCCGTCGGTGCCGTTGCCCCAGGCGTACCGGTAGGGCCGTTCGTTGCAGCGCCCGTAGTTGATCCGCGGGAGTTCCATCCCCTCTTCGACCAGCCGCTCCGACTCGACCGATCCGGTGCCGGGCGAGATCGTGAAACGGGTCAGGGCCGGTGCCGGGATCGCGGCACCGTCACGGAGGTTTTCGAGGTAGAGGCTCTCGACGATCTTGTGGTCGTCGAAGGTGCAGATGTCGGCGATCACCTGGCCGTCATCGGTTTCGTAAGAATTGACGTGGTGGAAGGCGAAACAGGGATCGGTCACGAAGGGCCCGCTCGTTTCTCCGGTCTGCCGGTCGATCAGGCTGAAGCGGGTGCCCAGTTCCGGCTTCCATTTGAAGTTCTCGATGAACGGTCGTCCCGAAAATACGAGCCCCAGGGGATTCACCACGAACGGATATTCGACAAGCACGATCCAGTTCTCGGTCAGGCCGAACGAGTGCATGTAGGCGGGCCGCTTCGTGGACGTCGATGAGATCACGTCCACCTCGTCTTCGGGGCCAGGCCCGAGACTGAAGAACCGGTATTCGTTGCGGCGGCCGAATTTGAGCGCGTAGTTCAGCATCCCGCCGGATTCGCGGTCCAGGTGGGGGTGGGCCGTGGTCAGCATGCCGGGGACATCCCAAGCGACCCCGGCCGACTCGAGCGTGTCCGGGTCGAATTCGATCGGCAACGGCGTCTCGGTCATCGCCACGAATCGCTCGCCGAGCTTGACCAGGTTGACGTTGTCGTTGTCGGAGAGATTCGGCTGGAACATCGACATCGCGCGCTTGAAGAGCGACCGACACGGATCGGTCGCGAACTCCGAGTAGGTGATCTCACCCTTGGCATTCGCGGCGCGGTAGGCGTTGCTCTCCAGGAACCGGCACGCGTATGAGGCATCACCCTCGCCGAACGAGAAACGATGAAGCATCGCGAAGCCGTCGAACCAGTGGTTCATCGATCGCTCGCCGACTTCGAACTTTGACGGTCCGGTACGGATCAGCGAGCCGGTCAGCCAGTCGGGCAGCGTGCCTTCAATCGGAAGTGCGTCGACCCGGACTTCGTTTTCGAGGCTCTGAAATCCGAGCGAGATCCCGGCCTCCATCAGCTGACCGGCAATCCGCGGTCAGGCCAGCCGTCGGGGCCGGTGCTGCCGGCCGGATACTCCTCGAGGGGGACTTCGTCCTTTCGCCAGGCTTCCTGGACTGGTTCGATGATCCTCCAGCAGTCCGCGGCCGTGTCGCCCCGGACGGAAAGGGTCGGGTCCCCGTCGAGGACACCCTTGAGCACCTGGCCGTATTCGGGGAGCTCGCCGGCTCCGAACGTGGTCTCCAGGGTGACCGGGTCGAGCTCGAGCGGGTCGCCCGGTCCGTTGATGTTCAGGTCGAGGCGGAGCGTGTCGGCACCGAAGCCGAGGCCGATCCGCAGGCGGTCGGGCCCACCGGTCCCGGTCAGCCCGGTGGGCGTCCAGGATGGTCGCTTGAAGGTCACGACGGCCTCCTTGCGCGGCGAGCTCATCCCCTTTCCGGAGCGGACCCTGAACGGAACGCCGGCCCAGCGCCAAGTGTCGATCGCCAGGACCAGCTCGGCAAAGGTCTCGGTCCGTTTCGCCGGGTCGATGCCTTCTTCGTCGGCGTAGGCAGGGATGCTGCGGCCGTTCAGATCACCCGCCGTGTAGCGGGCCCGGCGGCTGAAGTTGACCGGATCGTCGTTCCAGATCCTCGTCGCACGGAGGACCTGTGAAGTTGCGTCGCGGAAGTTCCTCGCCTGCATCGTGGTCGGCGCTTCCATCGCCATCAGTGAAAGCACCTGGAGCAGGTGGCTCTGGATCATGTCGACCATCGCTCCGGCCCAGTCGTAGTACCCGGCGCGACCCTCGAGTCCGAGGTCCTCGTCCCAGACGATGTCGACGCACTCGACGTTGTCGGAGTTGAGTACGGGCTCGAGGATGCGGTTGGCGAAACGCAGGCCGACGATGTTCAGCACCGTCGAAAGACCGAGGAAGTGGTCAACCCGATGCACCCGCTCCTCCGGGACGAGATCGTTCAGCAGGCGGTTCAGGTCTTCAGCGCTACCCGCGTCGGTGCCGAAGGGCTTCTCGAGCACGAGGCGGAGGCCATCGGGCAGGTCGATCCCAGCGAGCGCGTGACAGGCCTTCACGGTGACCGGCGGCGGCAGGGCGAAGAAGATCGTGACCTGGCCGACGCAGGCTTCGAGCAGCCTCCGCAGGTCGTCGCCGTCAGTCACATCGGCCTTCAGGTAGATCGCGTTCGCGGCGACTTCATCGACCCGCGGGCCGGTCCCGTCGTCCACGGCAAACGAATTCGCGGCTGTACTACGCCAGCGCTCGTTGTCCCAGTTGTCCATTCCGCTGCCGACCAGCAGCAGTTCCCGTTCGGGTTCGTCGGCAAGCAGTGCCCCGAGGCCCGGCAGCAGTAGACGGGCAGCGAGGTCGCCGCTCGCACCGAGGATGAGCAGGGTCTGCTCGTGGGACGCGGTCATCGGAGCAGGGCTCCCCAGACCGTGGTTGCCGACTCTCCGGGCTCCAGTCGAAGTAGCCCCTCGCCGTTGTTGAACCCGTCGGGGGAACAGGTCATCGGCTCGGTGCCGAGCCCGCGGCGGGCGCGGTCGGCGTGCAGCGTGTGACCGGTATAGGTCTGAACGATCGGGAAGCTTTCACCGACCCAGAGCTCCGCCGAGGCTCCGTCCGCTCCGCCGAGTCGGGTCCAGGCCCGTCCCGCATCATCCCGTTGGAGGTCGGTGAAAGCGAAGTCGATCTCGATGGGGCCGAGCTGTTTCGGCTCGACGAAGTCGAAGGGCGTGCCGGCAACCGGTTCCTTCCCGGTGGGCAACTGACGGATGGGGTCGGTGTCGATCCGGGTCCGGCCGGCGAGCTCGAGGGTGCACTCGTCGATCAGCCCGTTTCCGGGCGAAAGGTAAGGGTGCTGGCCGTGGGCATAGGGGCATGTTCGGTCACCGGTGTTCTCCGCGGTGGTGGTAACGGTGAGGCCGCTTTCGCCCAGCTCGTAAGTGATGCTGAGGTCGAGGCTGAACGGGTAGCCGGTCAAAGGGTGGAGCCGGGTCGACATGACGACCCGGTCGGCTTCGTGCTCGGTCGCCTGCCACGACCGCCAGAGCAGAAAGCCGTGGATCGCGTTGTTCGTGGTGGGTTCGGTCAGGGCGACCTGGAAGTCCTCGCCGTCGAACGAAAAGCGGCCGTCGGCCATGCGGTTCGGCCAGGGGATGAGCGGTGCCCCGTGGGCCCCGTCGCACATCTGGTCCACCGGATAAGGGTCGAGAACGGGCCGTCCATCGACCGCGTATTCCCGGATACCGCCACCGACCTCGACGATCGTCGCCCGGTGCGCGCCGGCGGCGATCTCGAACTGTTCGCCAGAAGGAGGACCCGTCATTGGGGCGATCCTACCCGGGCGGTGACATACTCGGCTGACGTGAACGGGGGAGACTTCAAGATCAGGGGCTACACCGTCGCCCAGCTTCCGAACGCCCCGATCATCGTCGCGGTGCTCGCCGCCCTGGTCAGCCGATTCCTCGATGACGGGTCGACTGGGTGGGCGATCGCCCGAGGTGTCTTCTTCATCGGCCTCACCATCTGGTCCTGGGAGGAACTCTCCGGTGGCGTCAACGGGTTCCGGCGCGCGCTCGGTGCCCTGGGCCTGGCCTTCGTGATGTTCTCGATGATCCGCGACCTGAGCTGAACCGCGCCGCCGGCCCGGCCCGGCTGAAGTAGCTCGAGGCCGGGTCTGGCGATTCAATATTCTTTCGGAATGCTCTCGTCCCTGATTTCCTTCGCGGCAGGCAAGAAGGCGCGCTGGCTGGTCGTCGGTGTCTGGTTCGTGGCGATCTTCGCGATCTTCGGAACCGGCATCCCGGACAAGTTCACCGATGCCCAGAACAACGAATCGAGTTCGTACCTGCCCGGCGATGCGGAATCGACCAGGGCCCTGGACGCCAGCACGGAAATCACCGGTGGCGAGCAGGCGGGCATCGTGATCGTCTATCGCAACCCGGACGGCCTGACCGGAGAGAACAATGGGCTGATCAAGCGGGATGTCAAGACCCTGAACGACGAAGTGAAGGGAGTGAGCCAGCCGTTCCGGCTGGCCGAACGATCGAAGGACGGGACTGCCGTCATCGTGCTTTCCAGCATCGAAGCGACCGGGGCGGCCGACGACCTGCTGGACCCGGTCGACCAGATCCGGGACACGGTGAGCGGCGAAAGGGCCGGCATGCAGACCGCGGTTACCGGTCCCGCCGGCTACGGCACCGATTCGATCAAGGTCTTCGAGCAGATCAATGGCACCCTGTTCCTCGCTGCCTTCACGCTGGTGTTCGTGCTGCTGGTCCTGATCTACCGCTCGCCATTCCTGCTCTGGATGCCGCTGATCGCGGTCGGTTTCGCCGAGGTGCTCAGTCGTGGCGTCGGCTTCGGCCTGACCGAGATGGGGGTGACCGTCAACGGGCAATCCTCGTCGATTCTTTCGGTACTGGTTCTTGGGGCCGGCACCGACTACGCGTTGCTATTGATCTCCAGGTACCGGGAAGAACTGCGCCAGCGCGAGAGCCGGAGCGAGTCGATGAAGCTCGCCCTGCGAGGTGCCGGGCCGGCGATCCTCGCATCGGGCGGAACCGTGATCGCCGCATTGCTCTGTCTGTCACTGGCCGAACTCAATTCGACGGCGAGCCTCGGTCCGATCGGCGCGATCGGGATCGCCTGCGCGCTGCTCTCGATGCTGACCCTGCTTCCGGCGATGCTGGTGATCGTGCCACGATTCGTGTTCTGGCCGAAAGTCCCCAGGGTCGGCAGCGAAGGTACCGACGCCCACCACGGCCCCTGGCGGCGCCTCGGAGAGCGTACGGCGAAGAACCCTAGGCGGGTCTGGATCGGGACCCTGGCCGCGCTCGCGATCATGGCATGCGGTCTGCTGGCTTACGACGACGGCTTGACCTCGTCAAACGGTTTCCGCGACGAGGTCGAATCGGTCACCGGTGAGGAACTGATCGCGAAGTCGTTCCCCGGCGGCACCAACGTTCCGACGGACATCATCGTGCCGGACAAGGCGAAGGTTCCCGCAGTGACTGCCGCGGTGAAGAAGGTGCCCGGAGTCGCTGAGGTGATTCCGAACTCCGCAGGCAGTGCCGGTGTGCTGATCAATGCGGTTCTCGAGCCCAATCCCTACTCGACCACGGCTTTCAACCTGATCCCCGACATCCGTGACGCCGCCCACCGGGCAGGGGGCCCCGGCACGCTGGTCGGCGGCGGTACCGCGACCGAATACGACATCCGCCAGGCGAACAACCACGACGTCAAGTTGGTGGTGCCGCTGGTCCTGCTGGTCGTCTTCCTGATCCTGATTCTGCTGCTCCGGGCGATCGTCGCGCCGATCATGCTGATCGGCACGGTGGTGGTCAGCTTCATCGCCTCGCTCGGCGTCGGCGTGTTGGCCAGCAAGTACATATTCGATTTCCCCGGCACCGACCCGTCGTTACCCCTGTTCGCGTTTGTCTTCCTGGTGGCGCTGGGCATCGACTACAACATCTTTCTCATGGCCCGGGTGCGTGAGGAGACGCTCGAGTACGGCTCCCGGGAAGGAGTCCTGCGCGGACTCGCCGTGACCGGGGGTGTGATCACCTCGGCCGGCATCGTGCTGGCCGGCACCTTCACCGTGCTCTCCGTACTGCCGCTTGTCTTCCTGACTGAACTCGGAATCACGGTTGCCTTCGGCGTCCTGCTTGACACCTTCCTGGTCCGGTCGGTCCTGGTGCCGGCCCTGTCGCTCGACATCGGGCCGAAGATCTGGTGGCCTTCTTCACTGGCGAAGGAAGATGGCGGCAAGGCGGCTCCCCCGGCGCCACCGCCGGCCGAGACGCCGGAACCAGCCGAGTGAGGCAAGCGCCAGACGGCGGCGCAAAAGGCCCCGGCTAGCGCTTCGAAGCCGTGCGCCTCACCTTTACGGTGAACCTTTTCGATCGTCTGTTGTCTGAAGGGTCGGCGGCGGTCGCGACGAGGACGGCTCTCAGCCTGCGACCGCTCCGGGCGACCTTGCGGGCGTTCTTCAGGGCCCTCGGCCTGAGCCGCAGCACGACCTTGATCTTCTGGTTCGCCTCTGCGTCACGGGAGATCCTGGTGTACCTGAAGCCGACGGCCTTCTTTTTGCCGCGCCGCTTCGCCTTGAGCGCGCCCTTGGCGCTGATCGTGCACTTCTCCGAGCAGGAGGCGAAGAAGGAGATCCTCCTGCCCAGGCGCTGGCCCATCCTGTCGAGAGCGAGATCCGGTCTGGTCGAGTCGACCGGGGGGACCGGCGGGTCGGGAACCTCGACCTCGTGGGGGCACGCCGCGGTTGCCGCCGCGTCGACGGCGATTCGGGAGACGGTCCCGTCGGCCATCACATAGGTGCAGCCGCGGCTGTCTTCGCCGAAGGAGAGCAGGGTGTATTGGCTGACGCTGAGATCGGGATCGACCGGGTCGCCACCCGGAACCGAGAGATTGAGCGTCCGCAGGTCCGAACGGTTGTTGTCACCGTAGATGTAGCGCCCGGTGAGACCGGTCAGGTCGGGATCACGGATGACGTTGCCGCCGATGATCACGTTGCCGGTGCCAGGAGCGGGATCACCGTTGTTGTTGTCGTGCCCGTAAGTGAAGAACGGCTCGAAGAACAGGGGGTTCGGCGCGGGGCAGAACCCCTCGCAGCTCGGCCAGCCGAGGTTCTTTCCGGTCAGATTGCCGACGTCGACTTCCTCGGTAGTGTTCTGGCCGACATCGCCGATCACCAGTTTCCCGTCGGGTGCGAATGAGGCCCGGTACGGATTCCTCAAACCGAGGGCGAAGATCTCGCCCCTGGCGCCGACGTTCGTGACGAAGGGGTTGTCCGCGGGAATCGTGTAGTCACCGGAGGCGGCTCCCGCCGGGTCGATCCGCAGGACCTTGCCGAACAGGTTGCCCAGGGACTGGGCGTTGGCCGGGTTGGCGTTGTCCCCGATCGTGAAGTAAAGACTGTCATCCGGCCCGAAAGCCATCCAGCCGCCGTTGTGATTCGAGGCGCTGTGGGCGGTCTTCAGGACCAGCCGGCCCGAGGCCGGATCGGCGACATCGGGATCCGAGGCCGACCGCTTGTATTCGACGATTCGGATATCACCTCTGGCTCCGGTTGGATCGACAGCATCGCCAGGACCGAAGGCGACCTGGAAGACGTAAAAGAGGCCGCTAGTCGCGTAGTCCGGCGCGAAAGCCATCGAAAGCAGGCCGCGCTCGCCGCCGGCGTCGACGTTGGGCACCGTGAGGAACGGAGTGGGTTGGAGCGCGCCATCCTTGAAGACCCGGATCTCCGCCGTCTTGGTGGTCGTATTGCCCTGTTCGACCACGAAAACCCGGGGGTCGTTCGGTGGGGCGGCGGTGAAGATCGGCGAGGCGTCCCAGGCGTCGGGTGCCGCCAGTGGCTTGAGAACGGCGGCGGACGCAACGCCCGTCGTCATCGTCAACACGACCAGGGCAGTGATTGTCAGCAGCCGCTTCATATCCAGTTAACTATGACGAGCCCGATTAGTTTCGCCGGGGCTGTCCAAACATCGCTGTAGCATCGGTCCATGGACTCGGCGGTGGCAGTTCCGGCGGTACTCGCGGCAGTGGCACTGATGAGCGCCTTCTGGCTGATCAGCCTTGCGCTTCAAGACGCCGGAATCGCCGATGTCGCCTGGGGACTCGCTTTCACCGCCATCGCCTGGACCTCGTATCTGGCCGGAGACAGACCCGAGGCGATGCTGCTCGCCGCCGTCCTGACCACGGCCTGGGGCCTTCGCCTGGCGATCCACATCGGCCGCCGGAACTTCGGGGGTGACGAGGACCGTCGCTACCAGAAGATGCGCGAGCAGCGGACCGGGTACTTCTGGATCTGGTCGCTCTTCGGCATCTTCCTGCTCCAGGGGTTCCTCGCCCTCGTGGTGTCCACGCCGCTGCAGTCACTGGGTGCGCAGCCGCCCGAATCGATCGGGCTTCTTTCCTGGATCGGTGTTGCCGCGTTTTTGGTCGGACTCGCCTTCGAAGGGATCGGTGACGCCCAGCTGGCCGCATTCAAGAAAGATCCCGACAGCAAGGACCAGGTGATGGACCGGGGCCTCTGGAAGTACACCCGGCACCCGAACTACTTCGGAGATGCCACCGTCTGGTGGGGACTCTGGGTCGTCGCGGTCGGCTCGGGCGCCGCCTGGTGGACCGTGATCGGCCCGATGGTGATGACTTTCTTCCTGCTGCGCGTCTCCGGTGTGGCGATGCTCGAATCCGACATGTCGTCCCGCCGCCCCGGCTACAAGGAGTACGTGCGCCGCACCAGCGCTTTCATCCCGTTCCCTCCCAAGAATTGACCGGACTTTTTGATGGTCATCAAGCCCGGAGCCTGAGAAAAGAGTTGACAGGCCCGGTACTATTGACCACCGAACAATAAGGTTGAAGGGAAACTCTGTCACGGGTAACCTGTTTCAGTTCCGAGGGATTCATTCGGAGTCATGGACGAAGGAGAGTTTTGAGCGTTCGGAAGCAAAGTCGATGGGACGTCGGTCTGAACCGGAATTCGATCGTCTTTGCCGCTGCTTTCGTACTGGCCGTCGTCGGGCTTTTTGTCGCCGCACTGCCGGCCAAGTCCAAGGTCAGGAAGCTCGCCCGGCCGAACATCGTGATGATCCAGACAGATGATGTGATCCGTGGAGACATCGCCCACATGCCGAACCTGCGGCGCCTGGTCATGCACAACGGAGCCAACTTCTCGAATTTCGTAGCGCCGTATCCGCTTTGCGGGCCGGCCCGTGCCTCGTTCCTGACCGGGCAGCTCTCGCACAACAACCAGGTGCTCAGCAACTTCAGGTCGAACGACGGCGGGCACTACACCTTCAAGAACCTGCCAGGCAAGCTGAACCACAGAAACTCGCTCGCTCCCTGGCTGCACCGCTCCGGCTACCGGACGGCGATGGTCGGCAAATACCTGAATGAGTACGGCGCACTCGGACGCACCGAAGTGCCGCCGGGCTGGGACTACTGGGCAGGCCTGCTCGACAACTCGACTTACGACTACTTCAACTACGCGATGAACGTCAACGGCAAGATCAAGTACTTCGGGGACCGCGAGTATGCCGAGGCGCAGATGGATCTTGCGACCGACAACGCCACCAACCCACCGAACAACTTTGTCGAGCTGCTCAATTCGTTCTGCAAAGCTTTCGATCCCTGCGACTATTTCGGCACCCAGAACGAAAAGGTCTACACGGTGGACGTGGGCGGATCCTATGCGGCCCGTTTCGTCCGCAAGCAGGCCCCGCGCAAGCGGCCGTTCTTCCTCTACTACTCGACCCCCGGACCGCACGCGGAAGACACCAACCATGCCCAGGGATTCCGCAAGGGAGCACCGGAGCCCGACCCCAGGCCGCCGGCCAGGTACCGCGACACTTTCGACAAGACCGCCCTGCCGAAGCCGCCCTCCTTCAACGAAGCCGACGTCTCCGACAAGGCGGCCAACCTCAAGGGCCTGCCGCTGCTGACCGACAAGCAGGTCGACGAGATCGGCGACAACTATCGGGGCCGCCTCGGTGCGGTTCGAGCGATCGACGACCAGGTCGGAAAGATCGCCAGACAATTGCGCCGGTCGGGCGAACTGAAGAAGACGTTCATCATCTTCGACTCGGACAACGGATACCTTCAGGGGGAACACCGGCTGCGCAGCTCGAAGTTCCTGCCGTACGAGAACTCGATTCGCATCCCGCTCCTGATGCGCGGACCCGGCATTCGAGCCGGGAAGAACCTGACCGGGCCCACCATGGATGTGGACGTGACCCGGACGATTCTCGACATGGCGAACGTCAGGCCCGGAAGGGTAATGGACGGAATTTCGCTGCTGCCTTCTGCCAAGGGCAAAAGGAAGCTGCCGAAACGGAACATCCCGCTGCAGGCGATGCGACCACTGCTGAGGTTCTTCACGCCGATAACCGCCTTCGACCAGCCCTACTACGGCGTCAGGACCGGCCGGTTCAAGTACATCCACTGGGACTTCGATGCCCCCAACGTCGAGCTCTACGACCTGAAGAAGGATCCCGACGAGCTGGACAACCTCGCGACCGACCCGGCCCAGGCCGGTAACGTGGCACGCCTCGAGGCCATGGCGGTCCGCCTGTCCGAATGCCGCGGCTCGAACTGCCGTTGAACCCAGCCAATACGAGAGGAACCACCCATGAGTGAACCGACGCTCGAGCCTGACGTGAAACAGATCGCCAGGCTCGCTTCGTCCACCGACGAGAGCCCGGTCGTGATGGTCAATCTCCTGAAATTCCGGGACGAGGCCGGTGGGATCGACAAGGGCGTGAGCGGTGCCGAGGCCTACGGCCGGTACTCCGAAGCGGTGGTGCCGTTCCTCCAGGGGGTCGGTGGCAAGGTGCTCCTCGCTGTCGCCAGCCAGGAAAGCATCATCGGTCCCGAAGCTTCGGAATGGGACATGTCGATCCTCGTTGAGTATCCCTCCCGCCAGGCGTTTCTCAAGATGGTGACGGACCCCGAGTACCTGAAGATCGCGGGCCACCGGACGGCCGCCCTTGCCGACAGCCGCCTGATCCTTTCGAGCCTCGTTTTCGCTGACCGGGGCTGAGCGAAGAGCATGAGTTCGAGCACCGGTTCAGCCGGTTATTGGCCCCGTCCGTGGACCTGTGAAGACGGTGGTCCGCGCCGCCTCTGCAACCCGGTGGACCAGGCCGGTCCGGATATCCAGCCCGGCGAAGACCTGAAGCTGGAAGTCTTCCGGGACGCATTCGCCAGCGACATGCTGATCCGCCGGGAGCCCGGTGAGCTCTACGCGCTTCGTCACGACATCCCGGCCGGGGATCCGCTGGCCAAATCGGTCGACGGCTGGGTGGAGCGACTCGACCCCGACACCCTCGAGGTCCTGGCCTCGAGCCCGAGGTTTCCCTCTGGCAAGTACTGGCCCGGCGGAATCGCGGTTCACGCCAACGGGGACATCTACATGGTGTTCGGACGCTGGGCGCACCGCCTGAACCCAGACCTCGAGGTGCTCGTCTCGCGCAAGCTGCCGGTCGACCGGCCGTACAACTCGTTCGTCATCCTCGATGGTGGCGAGATCGTCACCAAGGACTGCGACGCCCCGGAAGGCCGGGCCCTTTCCACGGTCTCGGTTCTGGACCCGGAAACGCTCGAATCCGTGGCGCCGGAACTCGAGCTGCCAGAGCCGAGCATCGCGCGGATCGCGGGCGACGGTGAGAACGTGGTCGTGGTCGGAACCGAGACGGTCTTTCGCCTGAGTCTGGACCGTTCGGCGGGAAAGATCGAGATCGACGACACCTGGCGACCGCGTTTCGGGCCGGCCCCCGGCCGGAGCTACGGCTGGGATCCGGTAATCAGCGACGAACACGTCTTCTGGATGGACCAGGGACGCAATTCGGTCGACTGGACGATGCGCGATTCCGGCGACTCACCGGATCCTGTTCGCCTCTGGTGGGCGCGGCGTGACGATGCCGACGCGATCCGTTTCCGCGAGATCAGCGGCCTGCCTTACGGGACCGAGTCGAACCCGCCCGCCTGGGACCCGGTCAACGGCGTGGTGATCGGTTATGACGCCGGCAACGCCGTGCTGACCGCCTGGAAGCTGGTTGGCGACGAACTCGAACCGCTGTGGAAGCGCGACGAATTCGCCCACGCCGGTCACCTCATCCTCTACCCGGACACCCGCGAACTCGTGGTCCAGGACTTCCGCGACCTCGCCGCCCTGCGGCAGCCGCATCTGCGGCGCGCCATCCGGCCGGGCCTTCGATTCCTCGGCCGCTCGGCCCTGGTCAGGAAGTTCTCGAAGCCGATCGGCACCGACCAGCTGGTGGTCCTCGATCTGGATTCGGGAGTCGACAAGGGCCGGGTAGATATCCCGTCCCCGAGTCAGGCATTCCTGTTCCCTGCACCCGGGTGGGGAAGAGACATCTACTACCAGTCAATGACGTCGATGGCCCGGGTGAGTGTTCGGTCTACCGCGGGGGCGGGCAAAACCAGTTGAGGAGAACAAGCCCTTGGTTGGGTTTAGGCGGGCTCGGGGTCTACGAACTCGGCCGGCTCCGCGGTAACCCCCGCCATAACTGCGGCCATCTGGTTCGGGGATCCGATCAGGTCCAGCTGAAGTTCTGATTCGAGTTCCAGGGCCGTACTTTCCGCCCCCGGCCAGGTGGTTTCGTAGAGCTGCTTCGCGGCTCGCACGGCGTGGGGGGACCGACCGGCGATCTCGGTGGCGAGTGTTCGCGCCGCCGCGAGCGGGTCGGCTTCGACCCTGGTCGCGAGGCCGATACGGGCGGCTTCTTCGCCACTGACCACCCGGCCCGTGTAGGTCAGTTCCTTGGCGTGGTCGAGCCGGAGCAGGCGCGGCAGGGAGGCGGTGATGCCCATGTCGGGCACGAGGCCCCAGTGGACTTCGCGGATGCTCAGCCTGGCGTCGGCCGTGGTCAGCCGGATGTCGGCGCCGAGGGCGATCTGGAGTCCGCCGCCGAGGCAGTTGCCGTGGATCGCGGCGATCACCGGGACCGGTACTTCGATCCAGGCCGTGGACACACGCTGGAAAAGGTTCGCGCCAAAATCATCGCGGTCGAATGCCCGCTCGGCGAACCCGTCGGTTTTCTCGCCGGCGAGCCAGCCGACGTCGATACCCGAACAGAAGCTCGGGCCTTCGCCGTGCAGGACGACCGCCCTCAGTCCGGGCTCGGAAGCAAGCCTCTCGGCCGCGGCGGTGATCGCAAGGAACATGTGCCCGTCGAGCGCGTTGTGTTTGTCGCTTCTCATCAGGGCGACATCGGCTACATGGTCCTCGACGGTGATCTTGACGCGGTCTTCTTCCATGCGCCGCAGCCTATCTGCCCGAAACGTAAGATCGGCCGGCGTCCGAAGTCCTCAAGAGCTTCCTGCACTGCGCGAGCGTTTCGGTCAGCTGCCGCTGCGCCGGTAACGCGTCTGGATCAGCTGGTCCTTTCCGGGACCGGTCACGGTCCATTCGGTGGCCAGCTCCGGGCCGTCTGGCCCTTCCAGCACCACGTACTTGCCGGAGTAGACGTCGTCCCGGCAGGGATGATCAATGCCGACACCGCTGCTCAGATCGAGCCGGTGGAACGGCCGCCCGTCGTCAAACTTCACCAGCCAGCCGCCTTCGTCCGGTTCGATTGTCAGCTCGCGGCTTGCGTCGAAGGTGTGGGCACCGAAAGTCAGACGGCCGCTCTCCGACCAGCGCAGGCCGTCACCGAGTGGCTCGAAGACCGCATCGCCTTCGGCGTGTCCGTCCTCTCCGGTCGTGCGGTCCTCGACCTGGCGCTCAAAGTGCCACCGTCCGGCGAGGAAAGCGACCGGGTCGATCTCTTCGGTTCCAGAATTATTCGAATTCACGGTGGTCGCCACTCTACGTCCAAAGACGAGGTGGTTACAAAAAGCCCCCGGGGGGGGGGGGAGTTTGTTACACCGCCAAGGGTTTTTGCAGACTTGGGGCA
>JBBSKC010000039.1:0-21140 GCA_038256675.1 Solirubrobacterales bacterium
GCTGCCAGGGCCAGGGCTGCCCAGAATCCGACCACCAGGATTGCTCCGATCACATCGCTGATGAAGTGCCAGCCGGCGATGATCACGCCAAGACCTACCGCCGCCGCATAGGTGAGGCCGATCAGGGCGGTCCAGCCGCGCCACCTCGGTGGGGCCGTTACCCAGAGCACGAACCCCAGTGACAGGGCCCCGGTGGTGTGGCCGCTCGGGTACCCGATCTCGATCGGGTAACTCGCACCGAGCGCTCCCTGTAGCCGCGGGTGAGCGAGGACCAGCTTCATCATCTGCGTGGTGAAGTTGGCGAGCAGGAAGACCGAAAGGCCGGCCAGCAGGTGCCACGGGCGGCGCCAGACGACCCCGAGGATGACCGAAACCAGCAGGCCGACCGCCAGGGGTCCGGAATTACCGCCGTCGGATGTGAACTCCGCGACCCGCTCCCGCAAGGAGCCCGAGGGCGCCAGGAGGTGGGCCGTCAGCGTGGTGTCGTAGTGGTTGAACTTCGCGGATTGGTAGAAGAGCAACCCCAGCAACGCTACGCCGGAGGCGCAGGCGAAAGCGACGAAGATCAGGCGCTGGACGGCGAGGGGCATCGCCAGAACCTATTGATCTGCCCTTCCGGGCTCGTAAACCTCGGCCGGGCTCAGTTCAGTGGTGGATCAGCAGCGGTGTGCCGACTGGCATCTTCTTCCAGAGCCGCCGGATCGCGCCGTTCTTCATGCGAATGCAGCCGTGAGAAGGGTTGCCGGGAATAAGTTCCGGCTCGTCGGTGCCGTGGATGCCGATGATGCCGCCACCGGGCCAGTCGCTCAAAACCGAATAGTTGCTTGTCCCGAAGGCGGCCGGACCATAGATGCCGCCACGCTCATGAACCCGAAACTTCTCACGTATCCAGAAATGCCCCTTCGGGGTCGGGGTCGATGGCTTTCCAATCCCCACGCGCACCCGAAGGATTCGCTTGCCGCGCTTGTACAGGGTGGCCCGCTTCGCGTTCCGGTTGACGATCAATTTCGTGTAGACGACATTCAGTGGACCCATTGCTTTTTCCCGCACCCAACCGACCTTGCCGTTGGGCCGCATCGGAATTCTGATCTTGAACCAGTCCCGGCCGAGAGGATCGCTCCAGCGACGCAGAACGATGTAGACCTCCGGAAAGCGATCTTCGGTGAGGAAGTGCGTCGTAACGATCTGGTGAGACCCAGATCGCGGACGCCGGCGGATCGGCATCACCATGGCTGGATGAGCCCATCGGGTGAGGGTGTGCTCATTCGAAACGCGAACGCTGCCCCGCACCTGCTTTGAGCCGTGGGCGGGACCAACCCCGGCCAGCAGGACGGCCGCCGCAATTGCTGCGGCGGCCACCTGAGCCGGAGTTCTGGTCATGTAAGGCAAGTTCCCTCAGCCGGTAAAGGTCGGGAAGGTTGCCTTGGGGAGGACCCGGGCGCAGCGCCTGAACCGGCGCGTGTCCCGGGCGCGGTTACCTTTTTTGTCGACCGCCTTGAGTGTGAGCCTGTTGCCGCCGCGCTTCACGCTCCTGACCTTCACCCAGGCGGAGAACCTACGCTTCGAACTCCGCTTGATCATTTTGCCGTCGAGGAAAACCTTCGCCGAACGAAGGCCCGCTGGTGCGTGGATTCTGAACCTGGCCCGAAAGCCGTGGGACATGCAGGGCGCTCCGGGAACGCCGGGGCTGCCCTGATGGGGGAACTTGGGGATGCGGACGGTCGGACCTCCGGGGGCTCCGGGGGCTCCCGGGGCTCCGGGGGCTCCGGTGCCGCCGCCGCCTGTGCCATCACCGCCGCCGCCTGTGCCACCACCACCTGTGCCACCACCGCCACCGGTGCCATCACCGCCACCTGTACCGCCACCACCACCTGTGCCACCGCCACCGGTGCCACCGGTCGTGGCGCATTCGGGGCGGGTAACTGTGTCGTTGATCAGGGTCACTGCGCCGTTTCGGGCGAGCAGTCGTCCCTGAACGTCAACCGCGTCGCCAAGGGAGATCGACTGGAGGGCGAGAATGTTCCCCATGAAGTCCGAGCTGGTGCCGAGGGTGGCCGAAGAACCGACCTTCCAGAAGATCCGGCACGGCTGGGCGCCGTTGATCAGTCTGATTTCAGAAGCCGAAGCACTGATCAGCGTGCTCGCCGTCTTGAAGATGAATACGGAGTCGGGATTGCCCTGGCCGTTGAGGGTGAGGGTGCCCGTGATGCCGAAAGTGCCAGAAGCCGAGTTATAGACACCCGGGGTCAGCGTCTGACCACCGAGTTCCGTTGCCAGTGCGTTGGCCGGGCCCTGGCCGGCGGCGTTGTTGTAAGCCGTGGTCAGGTCATCTTTGGCGATCGAAGCGGCCGCATCGCCCTGGTGGATGACGCCGTTGACCGTCCCGTTCGGAGATCCACCGAAACCGGTGACGGCCGGTGTCGGATCAGTACCGAGGTCTCCGTTGATGACGCTTGGTCCGGTGTTCGTAATTCCGGAGCCTGCGAGTACGCCGTATGAGCCAGCCGTGCCGAGCCCTACCGTCGTCGCCGCGCCGGATGCACCGGGAAAAACGAAAAGGCAGGCAATTGCCGCGAGGAACACTGCGATCGCGCCCCTTCGAAAAGGGACTTTCGAACTACCTTCGACGTTGACGGCATTTATTTGACTCACGTTGACCCCTCCATTGGTGGAATGACATCAACAGCATCTACTACAGACGCGTTGAAATCATCGGTGCCGTTTGCTGAATCGCCTCAGTAGTGAGTACTGAGCCGGGCAAGGCACTCCCTGGCCCAGGAGTACGAGGTCGGCGAACTGCTAAACGCGCAGCTCAAGCCGGAGTAATCGGAGCGCGTCGCTCGGTGAACGAGCGGTCGCGCCCCTCGGCCAGAGTGAACCGGCTGATCAACTCTTCACGCAGCGTTTCGGGATCGATCACGGCGTCGATCACCATCTCCGAAGCGAGGTGGAGGAGGTCCACGCCCTTGGCGTATTCCTCGCGCTTTTCGGCGACGAACTTCTCACGCTCGTCTTCGTCCTCGATCGCCTGGATCTGGTTGTAGAAGACCGCGTTGACCGCGGCCTGGGGACCCATCACGGCGATCGAAGCATTGGTCAGGGCGATGCAGGAGTCAGGCTCGAAGGCCGGGCCGGCCATCGCGTAAAGCCCGGCGCCGTAAGCCTTCCGCACGACGACTGAGATCTTCGGCACCGTGGCCTCGGAGACGGCGGAGATCATTTTGGCGCCGTGCCGGATGATGCCCTGCCGCTCGACGGCGGTGCCGATCATGAAACCGGGCACGTCGGCCAGGAAGAGAAGCGGGACGTTGAACGCGTTGCAGGTGCTGATGAAGCGTGCGGCCTTGTCGGCCGAATCGACGAACAGGACGCCACCTTTCTGTCGGGGCTGGTTGGCCACCACCCCGACGACCTTGCCATCGAGCCGGCCGTAGCCGACGATCAGCTCCTTGGCCCAGCGCTCGTGGACCTGGGTAAACGAATCCGCATCCAGCAGTGAATCGAGCAACTCGCGCATGTCGAAGATGACGTTCTCGTCGATCGGGATGATCTCCGAGAGAGGCACGTCCGACGACGGCGCGGCCGCTTCAACCACCGGTGATGTGTCCCGCCAGCTGGTCGGCATGTACGAGAGGTAGCGGCGACCGGTTTCGATTGCCTCTTCGTCCGTCTTGACCAGGAAATGACCACAGCCCGACTTCGAGGTGTGCATCTTCGCTCCGCCCAGTTCTTCCAGCGAGACAGTCTCGCCGATCACCATCTCTGCCATGCGCGGCGAACCGAGGTACATCGAGGCGTTGCCGGAACGCATGATCACGACGTCGCAGAACGCGGGAATGTACGCCCCGCCGGCCGCGCTCGGACCGAACAGCAGGCAGACCTGCGGGACCCGGCCGGACATCTTGACTTCGTTGTAGAAGATCCGGCCTGCTCCACGCCGTCCGGGGAACATCTGGACCTGTTCAGTGATTCGTGCTCCTGCTGAATCGACCAGGTAGACCATCGGGACCTCGAGCTTGATCGCCCGCTCCTGGATGCGCAGGATCTTCTCGACCGTCTTCGGGCCCCACGATCCGGCCTTCACGGTCGGGTCGTTGGCCATCAGGGCGACCGGCCGGCCCTCGACCAGGGCGGTGCCGGTGACAACGCCGTCGGCCCCGAGGCCTTCCTTGTCCCAGTTCGCCAGCAACGCATCCTCGACGAAGCTGCCTTCGTCAACCAGCAGCGAGACTCGCTCGCGCACGGGCAGCTTGCCCTGCTCTTCAGACTTGGCGTGGTGCCGCTCGGGGCCGCCGCCGAGGGCGGCCAGCAGCGCCGGGTCGAGGTCTACTTTGGGCACCGGTCGGTCTCCCCCTACACCTATGGCCCTAAAGCCCGGGGTTGACCGAGACCGGCTTGTCGCCGGAATAGTCGTAGAAACCGCGGCCCGACTTCTTGCCGTAGAAACCGGCGGCGACCATCTTGCGCAGGGTCGGCGGGGCGGCGAAACGGCGCTCGCGGAACTCGTCGAACATCACGTTCGAGATCGACATCAGAGTGTCGAGGCCGACGAAGTCGGCGAGTGTCAGCGGACCCATCGGGTGGCCGGCGCCAGCCTTCATCGCAGCGTCGATCTCGTCGATCGAGCCGATGCCCTCTTCGAGTCCACGGATGCCATCGAGCAAGTACGGGACCAGCAGGCGGTTGACGATGAAACCGGCCTTGTCCTTGGTCTCGACCGTCTGCTTCTTCAGCTTCTCGCCATAAGCGAGGCCGACGCCGATCGCCTCGGGCGAGGTGGTCACCGACTGGATGACCTCGAGCAGCGGCATGACCTGTACCGGGTTGAAGAAGTGGAGTCCGAGGAACTGGGTCGGACGGGTGGTCGCGGCGGCCTGGTTGATGACCGGCAGTGAGGAGGTGTTGGTCGCAAAGTACGCCTCGTCCTTGACGGCCTCGTCAAGCTTCTTCCAGAGTTCGAGCTTGAGTTCGAGGTCTTCGGTGATCGCTTCGATGACCAGGTCGCATTCGGCGAAGTCGCTCAGGTCGAGGGTCGGGTTGATTCGGCCGAGGATCTCGTCGGCGTCGGACTGCTCCATCTTGCCCTTCTCGACCGCGCGGCCGAGCTGCTTGGTGATCTTGCCGATGCCGGCGTCGAGCTTCTCCTGCGAGGACTCGGTGACTACGACGTCATAACCCGCCTGGGCGCTGACCTGGGTTATTCCGTGACCCATCAGGCCGCAACCAGCGACCCCAACTTTCTTGATCTCCATCCGGGCAACCTCTCAGTAGAAATTTCATGCCCGGCAACAAAATCACGGGCGGGAAAAGGCAGCCTAACGGGGATTCAGGAATTGACGCCCGCTGCTTCGACGCGTTTCGCCATCTCTTCACCGAGAGCCGCGAGACCGGTCATCGGGCGCACCATCACCGACATCTCGGCGATCTTGCCTTCGTCGTTGAAATTGAGGACATCGACGCCCTGGAGCTTGCGGCCATTGACTTCGGCCTCGAAGACGAGAACGGCGGTGTCGCCGGTTTCCACCTGGGAGAGATACCTGAAGTCCTCGAAGACCTGGACCACGTTGCCGAGCAGGAATCCGAGTGCGTCGATCCCCTCGTAGGGAGTATGCACGAACGGGCTCCGGAAAACGACGTCCTCCGTGAACAGCTCCTTGCCCGATTCGAAATCCTTTGCTTCGGCCGCTTTTCTGAATCCATCGCTCCTCATGACCCCACCCTACCCTCCGGGTGGTTCCATTTAGCCCCACCCCTCGGGGTTATTTGGAACCACCCGGTTCTTTAGTGCCAGTCGACGGGTCCGGCTTTCAGGACGTGTGAGCCGAGGGGGCGGCCGAGGATCTGCTGGGCCCGGTTCGAGGCCTCGAGCAGCTTCGGCAGGTCCACCCCGGTCTCGATGCCCATTTCTCCGACCATCGAGATCAGGTCCTCGCTGGCGATGTTGCCGGTGGCGCCGACCGGGACCACGCACCCGCCAAGTTCACCGAAACTCGATTCGAACGACTCGACGCCCTCCTCGAGGGCTCCGAGCACGTTGGCGAGGCCCTGGCCCCTGGTGTCGTGGAAGTGGGCGGTCAGTTCGGTCCCGTCGAAGCGGGACATCGCCTCCTCGAAGAAGCGGCGCACCTGGATCGGGTTCGCCATACCGGTTGTGTCGCCAAAACCGATCTCGTCGCAGCCGGCGGCGACCAGTCGTTCGGCGATCGAGAAGACTTTCTCCTGCGGCACATCGCCTTCGTAGGGGCAGCCGAATGAAGTGGAAATCACTCCCTCGCAGCGTTTGCCGGCATCGTGAGCCCTGGGGATCGTTTCCTCGAGGTGGGTCAGCGAATCCTCGATCGTCCGGTTCACGTTCTTCATGTTGTGGGTCTCCGACGCCGACAGGAAGAAGTTGGTCTCGTCAAAACGGTCACTCTGCTCGAGAGCGATCTCGAGCCCGCGATTGTTCGGTATCAGCACCGAGAACGAAACCCCCTCGGGCCGCTTGATGCCGGCGAGCACTTCGTGGGCATCGGAAAGCTGAGGGATCACGTCCGGACGGACGAACGAGGTGATTTCGATGCGCTCCAGGCCGGTCGCCGTCAGCAGGTCGATCAGCTCGATCTTGTGCGCGGTGTCGATGATCTCGGGCTCGTTCTGGAACCCGTCGCGAGGCCCGACCTCGCGGATCCGGATGCTCTCCGGGAAACCCTCGAACGCGGTCACGGGCCGCCGGCTCCATCGACCGAAATCACCCGGCGCTCGTGGATGCCGACGCCGAGAACCCGCTCACCCTCACGGACTTCTACGGCAAACCTGAGCTTGCGGCCGTCGATCACTTCGTCGAGGCGGGCCCAGGCGACACACTCCGCCCCGCCCATCGCTCCGCCGACATGCTTGATCGAAACCTCGAAGCCGACGGTGGCCTTGCCCTCGGACAGCGCCGGGGCGGCGAGGAGGGTCGAGTTGTACTCCATCATTCCAATCATCCCGGGAGTCGAGAGGACCGTGGCATCGATCGTTCCGCCGACGTCCGTGGTCAACCTCCCGTCCACGGTGAAAGGCTCTTCTCGCTCGGTTCCGATCAAATCTTCAAGTGACATGGACTAAGGATATGAACTCGTCTCCGGCGAGGCTTTGGGCGCTCGGGCAGGACTAGACTCCCCATCCGTGAGCGAGAACAGCGACACCCCGACCATTCCTGTAATCGGCGGCACCGGAGCACTCGGTTCCGGCCTCGCCAAACGCTGGGCCAAGAGCGGCGCCCGGGTGGTGATCGGCTCGCGCGACGCCGGTCGAGCCCAGGAGGCGGCGGCGAAACTGGCCGACGAGACCGGCGGTGACGTCGTCGGAATGGCCAACGAAGAAGCCGCGACGCAGGCCGACGTGGTTTTTCTCACGGTTCCGTTTCGGAACCAGTCCGAGTATTTGACGAACCTGAAGGACACGCTGAAGGACGGTCAGATCCTGGTCGACTGCTCGGTGCCACTGGCGGCAGCGATCAGCGGCAAGGCGACCCGGACCCTGGGCGTTTGGCAGGGATCGGCCGCGGAGCAGGCACAGGAAATGGCTCCCCCCGGAGTCACCGTCGTTTCGGCACTCCACACGGTGAGCGCTCCCGGCCTGGCTGACCTCAGCGTCACCCTCGGCGAAGATGTAGCGATCTGCGGCGACAAGAAGGCTGACAAGGCCCGGATCGCCGAGCTGATCTCGAGGATTGATGGACTTCGTCCCGTGAACGCCGGAGCACTTGAGACCTCAAGGATCGTCGAGCAGATGACCGCACTCCTGATCTCGATCAACATCCGCTACAAGACTCACGCCGGCATCCGGTTCACGGGATTGCCTGAGGGCGATCCGTTTTCGTGAAGACGGTCCTGCTCGCCGGCGGCACCGGAGGAGCGAAGCTCGCGGCCGGGATGCAGGCGGTAATTGGCTCCGACCTGACCGTCATCGCCAACACCGGCGACGACATCGAGATCCTCGGGGCCCACGTCTCCCCGGATCCCGACCTGGTCACCTACTGGCTGGCCGATCAGGTCGACCAGGTCCGCGGCTGGGGCATCAAGGAAGACTCCTTCCGCGTTTTCGAGCGCATGTCCCGGCTCGGTGCGCCCGACTGGTTCGCGCTTTCCGACCTCGACCTCGCCGCGTGCCTCTACCGCCGGAACTTCATCGACGAAGGCGGGCGCCAGACCGATGCCCAGCTCCAGATCGGGCGTGGCATGGGAGTGGCGGCCACGGTGCTACCGATGTCCGACGACCCGGTACGGACCCGGATACTCAGCAGTGGCGAGTGGCGCGGACTCCAGGAGTACCTGATCCTCGAAGGCGGCCGCACGCAAGTCGAAGGGGTCGAACTCCAGGGCATCGCCGAGGCCGCCCCCACCCCGGAAGTCGCCTCCGCCATCGCAGACGCTGAGCTGATCGTGGTCGGGCCCTCCAATCCGGTGATCAGCATCGGGCCGATTCTCGCCGTTCCCGGCATGAAGGACATGATCGTCGGCGCACCGGCCCCGGTCGTCGCGGTCAGCCCATATGTCGCCGGCAAGGTCGTCAAGGGGCCGACCGACCACTTCATGCGGGCGATCTCACGCCCCACGACCGCCGCCGGCGTGGCCTCTCTGTACGAGGGCCTGATCGACGCGATGATCTGCGATGCGGGCGATCCCGACCCCGCCCCGGATTCGGTGCGCTCGTTCTCGACCGAAACGCTCATGCACAGCACCGAGAGCCGCGCGACCGTGGCCCGCGCCGTGCTCAAGGTAGGCGCCCAGCTGGTTGAAGAATGAATTCGGTCGCGATCGTCACGGCCAAGCGCTTCACGGCCGCAAAACAGCGGCTGGCCGGGTCGATCGACGAAACCCTCCGGCTGGCGCTGGTCGAGGCGATGCTGGGTGACGTGCTCGAATCGGTCGGTCGTGCGAAGACCGTCGAACAGGTACTCGTGGTCACCGGAGAAGGACGGGCAGGTGAGCTTGCTCGGGATTTCGGCGCCGAGGTCCTCCATGACCCGGACGATGCCAGCCACTCGCAGGCCGCATCCATGGGCATCGACCGGGCCCTCGAGCTGGGGGCACCGAGCGTCGCCCTGTTGCCGGGGGACTGCCCCCTGCTCGACCCGCGCGAGCTGGATCGTCTGCTGACCGGCCTTCCTTCGCCCTTCGTGAGCGTCGTCCCCGACCGCCATGCAACCGGGACCAACGCCCTTGCCCTTTCGCCGCCCGATGCGATCGCCCCCGCCTTCGGCGAAGGCAGCTGCCGGCGTCACCTGGACCTCGCCCGGACAGCCGGCATTCCCCACACGATCGAAAATCTACCCACCCTGGCGCTCGACCTCGACACGCCGGCCGACTTCGTCGCCCTGACCACTCGCCTCGACCTGAAACAGGGTGAAGCACCGCGTACGGCTAAAGTACTCGGCATCTGAATGAACCAGCAGGGAGAAATTTCGATTCAGGCCGTTCCGGGAATCCCGGAGATCACCGAGGGCACGAACCTAGGCGTGATCATCTGTGGCGCGATCGACCTGGCCGACAACGACATCGTCGCCCTCTCGCAGAAAGTCGTGTCCAAGTCCGAAGGCCGCATAGTCAGCCTCGATGACGTAACGCCGGGGGCCGAGGCGGAAGAAATCGCCATGGAGCTGGACAAGGATCCGGCCCTGGTCGAGCTGATCCTCAGTGAGAGCACCGAGATCATCCGAAAGGACGCCCCCCGGAGCATCCTGATCGTCGAGACGATCCACGGCTTCATCTGCGCCAACGCCGGGATTGATTCCTCGAACCTCGCCGAGTCCGGCACGGTCGCCATGCTGCCGAAGGATTCCGACCGCTCGGCCCGGCGGATCCGCGCCGAGATCGAAGACTTCTCGGGCCAGCGGCCGGCCCTGATCATTTCCGACAGTTTCGGCCGGGCCTGGCGCCACGGCCAGTCCGAAGTCGCGATCGGCTGCGCCGGCATCGACCCGCTCGACGACTGGCGAGGCCTGCCGGACCGCTCCGGCAACAATCTCGAGGCCACGAACATCGCGGTGGTCGACCAGATCGCCGCTGCGGCCGACGTTGCCCGCACCAAGACGAGCGGCACCCCCGCGGTCCGCGTGCGCGGCCTGGAGCGCTTCGTCCAGGTCGAGGATGGCCCCGGCTGCTTTCCCCAGCTCCGCAAGCCGGAAGACGACCTTTTCCGCTGAACCGATGAGCAAAGTCATTTTGTCAGGCAACGTGTCCATCGATGGTTACATCGAGGATTCAGAGGGCAACTTCGACTTTTCGGAGCCGGACGAGGAAGTCCACAGCTACTGGAACGGAATCGTGCGCGAGTCCGGGGCTCAGCTGATGGGTCGTGGCCTGTACGAGACGATGGAACCGTTCTGGTCCGACGCGGCGGCGAACCCGTCGGGAACCGAAGTCTTCGACGAGTTTGCCAAGGCGTGGGTCGGGACCCCCCGCTACGTCTTCAGCCGGACCCTTGAGGAAGCGAAAAACGGGGTCCAACTAGTGAGCGGCGACATCGAGGCATCGATCGCCCGGATCAAGGAGCAGTCGGATGGCAACCTCGACGTCGGCGGACCCGGGCTCGGCAACGGCCTCGCAGAACTCGGCCTGGTCGACCAGCTTCGCATGGTCGTCCATCCGGTCGCCGTCGGGTCGGGCAAGCCCTTTCTCGGGCCGGCATTTGCCCGTTCCGGCTGGAAGCTCCTCGAGCAGAGGACTTTCGGATCCAGCCTCTTGCTCAGGTACGAAAAAGCCTGATCAGGAAGCGGCGCTGTCCATGGCCGCGACCTCGATCAGGTCGACGTCGGGGGCCATCGGGTCTGGATAGCGCTGGAGGATTTCGTAGGACGTGTTGCGCTGCGCGGCCTTGCGCCCCGCACGATGGGCCGAATCGATCAGTTCCTCGACCTCGAGCCTGATCCCGTGCTGGGAGCCGGCCATGCGCGAGATGCTCTCTTCCATAAGGGTTCCGCCAAGGTCATTCACGCCCCACCGCAGGGCCTCGGTCGCGCCCTCCAGGCCCATCTTCACCCAGCTCGCCTGAAGGTTCGTGATCGACCGGCCGAGAGCCAGCCGGAAGGCCGCGGTGTGCTTGAGGTTCTCTTCGATCGAGATCTCCTCGACCCCGTGGGTCCGCCCGAGCAAAGTGTTGAAGGGGATGAAGCTGAGCGGGACGAATTCGGTGATGCCGCCGGTCCGCTCCTGTAGCGATCGGATGACTTCCATATGGCGGGCGAGTTCGCGCGGCTCCTCGATGTGACCGAACATCACGGTCGACGTCGACCGCAGCCCAGAAGCGTGTGAGGCCTCGATTATCTCGACCCAGCGAGCCGCCGGCAGTTTGTTCGGAGAGATCCGCTGGCGCACTCCGTCGTCGAGCACCTCAGCGGCGGTGCCGGGCGTCGAGTTCAGGCCGCATTCGATCAGGTACTCGAAGACTTCACGCGGTGACTTGCCGGATGTCTCACACATGTGGTTGATCTCCATCGGCGAATACGCGTGGAGGTGAATATCCGGCGCCACCTCCTTGGCCAGCCGGAGCCAGCGACCGTAAGTCTCGAGAGTGAGCTCAGGGTGGATTCCGCCCTGCATGCAGAGTTCGGTCGCTCCGAACACGATCGCTTCCTCGACCCGGCCGACGAACTCTTCCTCGGTCGATTCGTAGGCGTCAGGCGAGCGCTTGCCCTGACCAAACCCGCAGAATGCGCATCCGACCACGCAGATGTTGGTGAAGTTGATGTTGCGGTTGACGACGAAGGTCGCGGTGTCGCCGGCCAGCTCGGATCGCAGTTCATCGGCGGCCTCACGCATTTGCTCGATGACCTCGGGCCTGGTCTCGGCGAAGAGGGCGGTCAGTTCGTCCTCGGTCAGCGCGGCACCTTCGCGTCCTTTGGCGATCGCTTCGGGCGCCAGCCCCGGATCGAAGGACTCCTCGCTGATCCGGCCGGAGCCGAGCCTCGGGATGAAACTCCAGTACTTGAGCTTGATCACGTCGAGCACGCCCTGCTCCATCCACTCGGCGTTCATGTACTGCGGGTAGACGCAGAGCCGCTCGGTCAGGGCGAAGCCCTGAGGTGCGAGTTCCTTGCGGACCTGGTGCGGGCTCGGGAAAGGGTGTTCCGGAGAGATGTGGTCGCCGTTGGCCGAAAGGCCCCCGAGGTCGGTCGCGCCGCCTTCGACCAGTTCCGACCAAGAGTCGGAGAGGTTGGGCGGGACCTGAACGCCGACCCCGGGCATCAAGCGTTCGGCCTCGGTGATCAGGAACTTGAGGTCGACGATCGTGATCGGGCACGCCCAGTCCGGAATGACGACGGAATCGTCCTGCGGGGCGTCCGTCGTCTCTTCCCACAGCCCGGAGTCGGCCGACCAGCGGCCCTTGCCGGACCAGCGCTCGGCCGAAGCCTGATTGGCGATGTCGGACGGTTCCTGGCCGTAATAACGCGGATGCGGCACGAAGTTCTGGATGATCACTTCCTGGATGTGGCCGTATTTCGCGTGGAGTGCGGCCAGCGCTTCCAGGGATTCAATCCGCTCCTCGGGGGTTTCACCGATGCCGACGAGGATGCCGGTGGTGAACGGGATCTTCAGCTTGCCGGCAGCCTCGATCGTGGTCAGCCGGACGGCCGGGTGCTTGGTCGGCGAGCCGGCGTGGACCGTCTGCATGAGCCGTTCCGAAGCCGACTCGAGCATCAGGCCCTGCGAAGCGGTCACCTCGCGGAGCCGGGCGAGGTCGGATTCGCTGACGGCACCGATGTTCGTGTGGGGCAGGATGCCGCGTTCGAGGGCTCGCTCGCAGGCCCAGACCACATAGGCGGTGAAGTCGGCGTGACCCCAGGACTCGAGCTTCGCCATCACGATCGGGTTGACCTCGGGTTTCTCCCCGGTCAGGAACAGAAGTTCCTTAGCATTCCGCATGACCGCCTCATCGAGCCGCCGCTCGACGTCCTCGGGCGGATGTATGTGCGCCTGGTGCGTGGCAAACGCGCAGTACTTGCAGTAGCACTGGCAAGTCCGGGAGAGGGAGATCGTGTAGTTCCGGGAAAAGGTGACTCTGCGCATCTTCCGACAGAACCTAGCGGAGTGCTCGGGCCGTCCCTGGACCGGGGCGCGAGGTCCAAGTGCATCCGCCCCGTTGCAAAGGGCGTAATCTTCATACGTCGAGGTACCTTGCCCCGACCGACCCACCGGTCACCTGCCCCGTAAGGAGAATTCCATGAAACGTTCCGCTTATCTTCTGGCTTTGCCGCTCGTGGCTATGGCCCTGCTCGCCGGCTGCGGCGGGAGTGACGACAGTTCAACCGACACCGGCTCGGCTGACACCGGCACCACGCCCACCGAACAGCCCGCCACCGACTCCGGCGGCGGCGGCGATGCCGTACCCCTCGCGGCCGATCCCAGTGGCGCGCTGGCTTACGACACCGACACCCTCGAGGCGAAGTCCGGAACCGTCGACATCGCTTTCACCAACGACGCCTCGATCGGCCATGACGTCGTCATCGAAGACTCGAGTGGCACCGAAGCCGCACGCAGTGACGTGATCACCGACTCGAGCGAAAACGTCTCCTTCGACGCCAAGCCAGGCGAGTACACGTACTACTGCTCCCTGCCCGGTCACCAGGCAGCGGGAATGGAAGGCACCCTGACCGTCAAGTAAAAGGAACGGCACTCGGACGCCGCCTGCGCGGCGCCTGGACTTCGTCGACACCCGTTGTCGACCGGGACCAGGCGAGGTGGCAATGATTTTCATGAACTATCACTGAGAATCATTGCCACCTCTCCGAGAGCTTTCGAGACCCGGTCGTTTCATGGTTCGCAAGCGGGTGGTGCTCAGGGACGTCCTAAGCGTGGCTGGCGAGGAGTAAGCGAAACGGTGAAGCGATTTGACTTTGGTCAATGAGCGAACCGATTGAGCGTCGACGAAGTCCAGGCGCGCTTAGGTCGTTCCTGAGTGCTGCCCGCTACCTCAGCCCTGCAAAAGAAAGGGCGGCCCGTAGGCCGCCCTTTCGAGGTCTAGCGTGAAACCGCAGAATCAGGCCTGGGTCCCCGGGGAGACGCCGGTCGTCTTCTTGGTGGCACGTGCCGCGCCGGACTGAACGCCGGGCGAGACGTCACCGTCGTAGTCACCCTCGGAGCGTTCGATCACGAACTTGTAGAACGCGAACGCGAGTGCGGCACCGACGAGCGGGGCAAGGATGTAGACCCAGGCGTCGCCGAACTCACCGGAGACGAGAGCCGGTCCGAACCAGCGGGCCGGGTTGACCGAGGCACCGGTCAGCGGTCCGAAGACCATGCCGATCGCGGCGAAGGTCAGGCCGATGGCCAGCGGGGCCCATTCTTTCTTGGCCCTGATTCCCAGCGCCACTGCCAGAACGGTCAGGACGAGCAGGAAAGCGCCGAGGCCTTCTACGATGAAGCCCTGAGCGGCTCCGCCGAGCAACGGACTGATGGCTGCGGCTCCGTAGTTGGAAGCTCTTCCTTCGTCCTCGAGCAGAGCCTTGGTCAGCAGCGCTCCGAGAACACCACCGGAGAGCTGGGCGAGGATGTAGATGACCGCATCAACTGGCGCGATCTTTTTCATCAGAGCCGCACCGAAAGTGATTGCCGGGTTGAAGTGGCCACCACTGGCAATGCCTATCCCGATGATGAGAACGCACAGGATGAAGCCATAAGTGAGGCCGATCACCGCGAAGTCAGAACCGAACGAAGCCGACTCTCCTACCGAGATGAAGAGAACGCCGACACTGGTGATGAAAAAGACCAGGAACAGAGTTCCGACCAGTTCAGCGATGTATGCGGCGAGTCCGCGATCTTGCATGTAATTCAAACCTCCCGAGGCTTTGAGGGTATCGCCGCCTGTCTTCCGCGCCCAAGCGTGGAAACAGACGTCAGGACCCGATCCTTATTTCTTTACTACCCACGCTGTGGGCGAACTCAAGTCTAACTTCACCGAGCCGCTTCACAGGCGTTGGGCTAACACCGGCCGCGAGTGTATATGCCTTCCGGAGCGGACGGGTCTCCCGGCTCCGCTCTGGTCAAAGCAGCCCGGCGACGAGATCGGGCAAATCGCGGGCCATCCGTGACCTGGGGATCACCAGGTCCACCCCGGCCTCGAGTGCCCGGCGGCGGGTTTCGACATCGACGTGCGAATAGAAACCGATCGAAGGCGGAGCCAGTTCGGCGACCGCCACCGGATCGGTGGCATCGAGATCGCAGACGATCAGATCGGCGCCAACCGACTCGGGAAGCGCGGCCGCAACCGTGACTTCGTGACCGGCGCTGACGAGGCTCTCCTTTACCCGGCTGGCCAACATCAGGTCGGCGACGCAGGCGAAGACCTCTGCCAACGGGATCCCTCCTAGATCGAGCGGCGCTGGCGGAACTCTTCGCGCACGCTCTCCGGCCGACCCCACATCTGGACGACCTCGGACCGGCCCTCCCGCACTTCGCGCATCTGGATTTCACCCGCGAAACCTTCTTCGTCCATCTTCGAGAGGACGCCGAGCACCGTTTCGGGCGCTGCGGCCCGCCCGAAGCTGTGGGCAACGGCGACCCGCCAGTGCCAGTCGGCCCGCGAATAGGGCTGCGCGTTGACCAGGCTCATGTTGACCGCGGCGTCGATATAACGGGACTCGTCGTCGATTCGCAGATCGAACTCGACGTCCGTCCAGTCGTCCGGAAGGGAGTCGAGTACTTCCTGAAAGTCCTGAGCCAGCGCCATCGGGGAAAGACTACCGGCAGCCGCATCACCGGGCCCCGGCTCCCGCTCTCGTAGAATCGAAGGATGACCACCGCCTCCGCTCCAGATCTCGACGCCGAGTACCGGCAGATCCGCGAGGAATGCGGCTTGCTGAACCGGTCCGGGCGTTTCAGCCTGACCGTCTCCGGACCCGAGGCCGCGGAGTTCCTCCAGGGACAGGTGACCAACGACGTCGAGGAACTCGTCGCCGGGGCCGGCTGCTACGCGGCGCTGCTCGACCGCAAGGGCCACCTCCAGTCGGACCTGCGCATCCTGCGCACCGGTGACGAAGAGTTCTGGGTCGACACCGAGGGCGACGCCGGGCCCAGGGTCCTCAAGCACCTTTCGATGTACAAGGTCGGTCGCGACGTCAGGGTCGAAACCTCGAACCGTTCGATCCTCTCCCTGATCGGCCCCGGCTCCCACGAGGTTGCCGGTCTGGCGCCGGGCGGCGAGTATGCCTCGGTCGCGGGCACCTTCGCCGGTGCCGAAACGCTCGTGGTGGCCACCGACCTGGGCCTCGATGTGATCGTCCCGGAAGATTCGTCGGATGCCGTCACCAAAGAGCTCGAATCGCGCCGGGCAGTCCCCGTGTCAGAAGCCGCGGCCGAGATCCTGCGGGTCGAGACCGGCCGCCCGCGTTTCGGCCGGGACATGACCGAAGCGTCGATGCCGGCGGAAGCCGGAATCGTCGAGGCCGCGGTGAACTTCACCAAGGGCTGCTACATCGGCCAGGAACCGGTCGCGAGACTTCATTACAAGGGCCGCCCGAACCGTCACCTGCGAGGACTGAAGTTCTCGGCCCCGGTCGAAGCCGGATCCGCCGTTCGCCTCGGCGAACGGGATCTGGGATCGGTCGGGACCGCGGTACTTTCACCGGCGACCGGCCAGATCGGCATGGCCATTCTGCGCAAAGAAGCCGAGCCCGGGACCACCGTGCTGGTCTCATCCGGCGAAGACGAGGTCGAAGCCGAAGTGGTCGAACTGCCGTTCCTGGCGGAGCTCTCGTGAGCAGCCGGGCACAGGGCCTCGGCGGCAAGACGCTCGGTGCCGACAGCCCGCTGTTCGGAGGCAAGGAGCCGGAGCCAGCGGCGGTGGCAAGGCCGGAACCGCCGCAGGAGATGATCCCGTCCTGGGACCCGCGGGCCGACGACTACGCGAGTCCGCTGCCCGATCCCCCTTCCCCCGAAGAGCTCGAACAGGCCGTTGCCGACCTGCGCGACCTCCTGCCGGCGGCAGAACCGGATCGCTCGCTCGACGACTGGGGCCGTTCGGAAGACATGGTTTCCCGCCTCGAGCCGATCCTCAACTTTTATTACCGGTACTGGTTCCGGGTCGAAGTCGAAGGAATCGAGAACGTGCCGTCCGACAGCGGCGCGCTGCTCGTCTCGAACCACTCCGGCGCGCTCCCACCGGACGCTCCGATGATCATGCAGGCGATCCGGAACGAGCATGAGTCACCGCGCCCGCTCTACATGCTCGGCGAAAACTGGTTCAAGGGTTACCCGGGCATCTCGATGCTGGTCAACAAAATGGGACTCGTTCCCGCCCATCGCGAGAACGCGCAGCGGCTGCTGAAGGACGAAGGGCGCCTTGCGATCGTTTTCCCGGAGGGTCAGAAGGGGTCCCGCAAGGTTTACTGGCAGCGCTACCGCCTGCGACGCTTCGGTCGCGGCGGGTTCGTACGCACGGCGATCCGGGCCCAGGTTCCGATCGTTCCGATCGCCGTGATCGGTGCCGAAGAAGCGATGCCGATCTTCGCTCACTTGCGAACGCTCCAGAAGCTGAGCGGGCTGATCTACTTCCCGATCACCCCGTCCTTTCCCCACTTTGGCCTGGCGGCACCCCTGATGTACATGCCTTCCAAATTCAAGATCAGCTTCATGGAACCGATCGACATGAGCCAGTACCCGGCGGAAACGGCTGACGACCCAGCCGAGATACAAAACATCTCGGAGCGCATCAGGGCACGGATTCAGCTCCAACTCGACGACATGATCGGCGAGCGGAAGTCAGTGTGGATGGGCTGACGCCACCCGGTCGGATACATTGCCTTCCGTGAGGGGAACACTGCTCTGCACCACAGCAGTACTGGCCGCGGGAGTCGCGCTGTCCGCCTGCGGCGGCGAGACCCACGAAAACAGCCCGCGACCGCCGGTCCCGTCGCCACTCAGCGTCTCGGTTTCGGATGACACGATCGAGGTCTCACCGCGGGCCCTCGGTGTCCCCGGCAGGCGTCCCGTGAACATCAGCCAGAACCGGCTGGCGACGGAGGGCCAGGCTGATCCCGAGGCGCCGGCCGTCGTCGCAGTCTCGATCTCGAACCTCACCACCCGCGATACCGAGTTGGTCCTGGAAGGCCCGGTCGACCGCACCGTGCCGCTGACCGGGTCCGGATCGGGTTCCTTCCAGGGGGCGCTGCCGACCGGCATCTACCGCTTCAGCTCACCGGCCAGTTCCGGCATGGCGAAGTTCGCAGTCGGGCCGAGCCGCGTTTCCGCTTCGGGGGACCTTCTCACGCCCTAGGGTCTCGCCTTTGCCCGCGCCACGAATGTAGGATGCGCGGACCCTTCCCGAACCTGAGAGGAGCGAAGTGTCTCTAGACCTCGCTGATGTGAGCAAGCTTGAAGTCGAACCCGGAGAACTCCCCGAGACCATGTCCGCATGGGTGATTCGGGAGGAGACCATGGGTGAGCCCAAGGATGCCTTCAAACTCGAAGAGATCGAGACCCCGGAACCGGGTGCTTTCGAGGTAATCGTCCGCGTGATGGCGGCCGGCGTGAACTTCAACAACGTCTGGGCGGCCCTCGGCCAGCCCGTTTCGGTCTTCGGCTACGCCGACCACCCCGAGTACGGGCACCACATCGGTGGCTCCGACGCTTCGGGCATCGTCTGGAAGGTCGGCGAAGGCGTCACCCGCTGGAAGGTGGGCGACGAAGTCGTAGTCCACTGCAACCAGGCCTCCTACGAAGACGTCGAAGTCCACGGGCTCGACCCCATGGCTGCACCGAGCCAGAAGATCTGGGGATACGAGACCACCTGGGGCTCCTTCGCCCAATACACCAAGGTTCAGGCCCAGCAGCTGCTGGCGAGGCCGAAGAACCTCTCGTGGGCCGAATCCGCTTCGTACGGACTCACCTACTTCACCGCGTACCGCATGCTGATGGACCAGGCGAAGATCCAGCCCGGCCACAACGTGCTGATCTGGGGCGCCGCCGGCGGGCTCGGCGTCTTCGCCGTCCAGCTCTGCAAGGCCGCCGGAGCCAATGCGATCGGCGTCGTCTCTTCCGACGAGAAGGGCGAACTGGTCAAGCAGCTCGGCGCGGTCGACTACATCAACCGCAACGAGTTCTCCGGAATGATGCGCACCGGCAACGAGACCCCGGAAGAAGAGAAGGAGCGTTTCAAGGTGTCCCGGGCGTTCTCGAAAAGAGCCCAGGAGCTATTGGGGGACAAGCCTGACGTGATCTTCGAGCATGTCGGGAAGGCCACGTTCCCGACATCGGTCTTCATGGTCAAGCCGTTCGGCAAGGTCATCATCTGCGGCGCCACCTCGGGCTACAACCTCGACTTCGACGTGCGTTACCTCTGGATGAGGCAGAAGCAGATCATCGGATCACACTTCGCCAACGCCTACGAGTGCATGAAGGCCAACCAGCTGATGGCCGAAGGCAAGGTCCGACCCGTACTCTGGAAGACCATGGAGTTTGACGGTGTGCCCGGTGCACACCAGATGATGCATGAGAACCAGCACCTCGGCAAGATCGCCATTCTGGTCGGAGCCGAGAACGAAGATGAAGGTCGCGAAATCGAAGGTTCCGGAGCAGTCCGGGCCGAAGTCGGCGCATAGACGCCGGTTAGGAGTAGCAGGGCATGTCATACATATCCGAGATTTCCTGGCACATCTCCCCGTTCAGGACGCAGAAGTGGCTGGACCTCTGGGAGCCGGCGGCGGCGAAGTGCACCGCCTACGGCGCCGAGAGCTGGCAGATCTACCGCTCGAATGAAGATCCCCTGACCTTCCGTCAGTTGAGTGCCTGGAACAGGAAGAGTGACTTCGAGGCCTACTGGTACTCGGAGGAGCTTTCGGAACACCGCACCGAGATCATCGATCTCTACGTGAAGCCCCTGCTGCCGGTCTGGTGTACGCCCATAGCCAGCGGGTAGCTGGCGTCCCTCGTTGTATTCCAGCGGGTAGCTGGCGTCCCTCACCGGCTACAAGCATGAAAAAGGGCCACCGCCTCGAGGCGGTGGCCCTTTTCTCTGCAGTCTTTCGAGCGGGTCCGGCCTAGAACGGGTCCGGCAGGCGCATCACGATCCCGTTGAAGCTGCCAAGTGCTCCGTTTGCGCCCTTCTTTGAGCCAATCGAGAAAGTCGTATCCTGGCCCTTGAGCAGGTTGCCACGGGCGTCATCAGTCACTGAAACACGACTGCCGTTGACGATCGCAACGAGGCGAGCGGAACCAGACGGCTGGCCCGGGATGTCGTTGTAGGCCCGGAGGGTCAGCCGGTTGGCTTCGTTGAAACCCTTGACCTTCTTGCCGAGCTTGCCACCGTCGAGAGTCATGACCCGGCCGCTCTCGAGGACCTTGCGAAGTTGGAAGCTGCGACTGCTCGGGTATACGGCGAGCTGATAGCGGCTGCCATCACGAGCCTGACGCAGGCTGACCGCAGCATAAATCTGTGGGCGCACCTTTTTCGGCGTCGACCTGAAGATACGTGCCGTGGCCGACACCTCCAGGTCGCGGCCGACCATCGGGACGCGGAAGAAACATTCGCGTGTGCTCTTGCCGATCCTCGCTCGGAAGGCCTTGGCGGCACCTCCACGCTTGCAGCTGCCTCCGCCGATCTGGCGTACTTCGAGACGGCTGCTGGAAGTCTTGAGGCTGTTCTTGTAGATCGTGATCGACTTGACGGCACCGGCGGTCGACACCAGACCGAAGCTGACGGCAGCGGTGATCACGGCGGCCACGAAGAGGCGGCCCGTTCTGCTGAGGGGGAAGTAGTCGAATAGATGCATACGGGGAGCCTAAACACCGCAGAAGGCAAAAGGTGCGGCTCGGGGGTTGGTGAAACGCTATGGACCAGTTCCCACGTGGCAGATCGGCAGTGGCATAGACCTGTCCCGGACTGCCGGATTCCTACTTCACCCTCACTACAGCCTTGCCGGTCTGCTTCGCCCCGGTGGCGGTTGCTGTGAAGGTGATCCTGGCCTTGCTGCCCCGCTTCGCGCTCCTTTTCACCTTCACCTTGATCTTCAGTGTCCGGCTCTTGCCGGCGGCCAGGTTGCCGGGCTTCTTGCACTTGGGCGCCTTGACCAGCTTCTTCGGGCCCCGGGCGCAGAGCCTGAGCTTCTTCGCGGAGGCGTCACCGGTGTTCTTGACCCTGACCTTGAAGGTCACGGTCCTGCCGCGCTTCAGCGACTTTGA
>JBBSKC010000040.1:0-20534 GCA_038256675.1 Solirubrobacterales bacterium
AGATTGCATTTACCGCCGGAACAGTCCGTGTCATGAGGGTGAACGGCACTGGACTGCGGACGGTGATGCCCCAGGCGGCACCGGGCTCTCTGGGCGACTGGCAGCGCAAGGCCCCGTTCCTCATCCAGCGGTTCAAGCCAAGGAGCCGCAAGCTCAAGACCAGGCTGTTCGGTCCCGGACGCCTGGTGATCAGAGGTGCCGGCATCCGGACCAGCGTTAGAAAGTTCGCTGCGGGCGGCCCCAAAACAACCACCATCCGCCCGAAGCGCGACTTGAAACGTCGACTGAAGAAGCAGCGCAAGGTCAAAGTCAAGCTCAGGGTCCGCTTCAGCCCGAAGGGTGCTCTGCCGAACACGCTCCGCAAAACCATCACCCTCAAGCGCCGCAGATAGGAAGTGCCGTAAATAAGGGCCTCTGGGTGGCCCTTATTCGCGTCACCTCTCGTTACTTGCAGGCTGCTTCCTTCAGGGAGTCGACGCGATCCGTACGCTCCCAGGTGAAGTTCTCGTTGTTCCGGCCGAAGTGGCCGTACGCAGCCGTGTCCTTGTAGATCGGACGGTGGAGGTCGAGGTACTTGCGGAAGGCTCCCGGGCGGAGGTCGAACTGATCCATGACGATCTGGGAGATCTCGTAGTCGGAGAGGCCCTTGCCCGTGCCGAAGGTCTCGGCCATGATCGAGACCGGGTGGGCGACGCCGATTGCGTATGCGACCTGGATCTCGCAACGATCGGCCATGCCGGCAGCGACGACGTTCTTGGCGGCGTAACGGGCGGCATAAGCGGCTGAGCGATCGACCTTCGACGGGTCCTTGCCGGAGAAAGCACCACCGCCGTGGCGGGCCGCGCCTCCGTAGGTGTCGACGATGATCTTCCGTCCGGTCAGGCCGGCGTCACCGACCGGTCCGCCGATGACGAAGATGCCAGTCGGGTTGATCAACAGGCTCTCGTAGAGGGCGTTCTCGTCGAGCAGGTCTCCGTATTCCTCGCTGAGGACCGGCAGGATCACGTTCTCCCAGAGGTCGGGGCGGATCTGGGTAACGCTGTCGATGCCCGGCGCGTGCTGGGTCGAGATCAGGACCTGGTCGATCGAAACCGGGACGCCGTCGGCGTAACGGACCGAGACCTGGGTCTTGCCGTCCGGGCGAAGATACTCGAGCGTGCCGTTCTTCCGGACGAGCGAGAGGCGCTCGGAGAGGCGGTGCGCGATCTGGATCGGCATCGGCATCAACGCATCGGTCTCTTTGGTGGCGTAACCGAACATCATTCCCTGGTCACCGGCACCGTCGGTGTCGAACTCGTCGGCGGAATCGCCGACCCGGGTCTCAATGCCTTCGTCGACGCCCTGGGCGATGTCGGCGGACTGCTGGTCCATCGAAACGAGGACCGCGATGTGGTTGCCGTCGTAGCCGTACTCACCCTTGTCGTAGCCGATGTCGCAGATCGTCTTGCGCACGGTCTCGACGATGTCGAACTGGGCGTCGGTCGTGAGCTCTCCAGAGATGACCGCCATGCCGGTGTTGACCAGCGTCTCGCAGGCGACACGCGAGTTCGGATCCTGCGCGAGGCAGGCGTCGAGGATCGCGTCGGAAATCTGGTCGGCGATCTTGTCGGGGTGGCCCTCGGTGACGGATTCGGAGGTGAAAAGGTGCTCACCTTCGGCAAGCTTCAGCGACTGGGTCATCTCAGCGGATCTCCTTGGGGTTCATGTGAAGAGGTCAGGGAAAGTTCTCAAGTTTGTGAGTCGAAAACAGGGAGGCGACAGACTATTCACCTAGTCCTCGCCACGCTTTTCGCGGGGGATGTAATCGATGATCAGCGGTACCCCGTCGAGCCCGTAGTCGTCACGCAGGCGGTTCTCGAGGTGGAACGCCCATTCCCGGGCGATCAGGCGTTTGTCGTTGATCTGGACCCGGAAATGCGGCGGACTGACCTCGATCTGGGTACCGTAGAGCAGTTTGAGGCGACGCCCGCGCTTGGATGGCGGCGGGGTAGTCCGCACGACGTCAGCGAGAAATCGGTTGAAGGCAGGGGTCGGAATGCGCTGGGCAGCCCGATCGGCGAGCTCGACCGCCCGCGACAGCAGTCCGGCGACGTTGCGACCGGAAAGCGCCGAGCAGGTGACCACATCGGGTCGCAGCCGCATCTTGCGGTTCACCCGGGCCCGGGTGTCGTCGATGTCGGCCTCGGTGATGTCCCACTTGTTCATGACGATGATCGTGGCGCAGCCGGCTTTCATCGCCGTCTCGCCCACCTTCAGGTCCTCGGAGCGCACGCCTTCGGACGCGTCGCAGACGATCATCGCGACGTCGGCCCGCTCGATCGCCCGCTCGGAGCGGAGCTGCGCGTAGTGGTCGACGGTGCCGGCCACCTTGGACTTGCGCCGCAGTCCGGCGGTGTCGACCAGGGTGATCTCCCGCCCATCGATCTCGATGTCGGTGTCGATCGCGTCACGGGTGGTGCCGGCGACATCGGAGACGATCACCCGGTCGTCACCGAGTATCCGGTTCACGATCGAGGACTTGCCGACGTTCGGACGGCCGATCACCGCGATTCGGACGCTCTTGATCTCGTCTGCCCGAGGCGGGCGGTCACCGAGCGATTCGGTGATCCTGTCGAGCAGGTCGCCGGTACCGATTCCGTGGGTGGCAGAAACCGCGGTCGGCTCGCCCAGTCCCAGCCCGTGAAACTCGGAGGCGAGGTACTCGTCGTCGGGCCGGTCAGACTTGTTGACCGCGACCAGCACCGGGATCGGTGAGGAACGCAGCTGCCGGGCCATGTCGGTGTCACCTGAACGCGGGCCGGTCTGGCCGTCGACGACCAGCACGATCGCGTCGGCCTCTGCCATGCCGAGCCGCGCCTGTCGCTGGATGTCGGTCGCCATCTCGGACTCGTCCTCGAAGTCGATTCCGCCGGTGTCGAGCAGGTCGAACTCGGTACCGTTCCACTCGCACCTCACCCGCTTGCGGTCGCGGGTAACCCCGGCTTCGGAATGGACCACGGCCTCGCGGCCACCGGCCAGGCGATTGACCAGGGTGCTCTTGCCGACGTTGGGGAAGCCGACGATCGCGACTGTGGGCACGTGCGCCATCAGGCGAGACCCCTATCAAGGGCGAGGTCGGCGACCCGGGTCACGACTTCGTCGAGGGTCAGGTCGGAAGTATCGATCTCCACGGAGTCGTCAGCGGCCTTGAGAGCACCGTGTTCACGATCGGAATCACGCTTGTCGCGCTCCATCTGTGCCACCAGGATGTCGCGCTCGTCGCCACCGGTCTGTTCGGCCCGGCGCGTGGCCCGCACCTCGGGTGACGCGGTCAGGAAGATCTTCAGCGGCGAGTCGGGGCTGACCACGGTGCCGATGTCACGGCCCTCCGCCACGAAGTTCCCGGAATCGATCAGGCGGCGCTGCTCGGTGACCATCGCCTCGCGTACGCCCGGGTGGACCGCCACCTTCGAAGCGGCCTCGGTAACTTCCGGCGTGCGGATCTCCTCGGAGACGTCCACCCCGTCGATCATGACTTCTTCGCCTTCGAACGAGATCTCAATCGACATCGCGGTCGAGGTCGCCTCGCCCGACTGCTCCGGATCCGCACCCCAGTCGAGGCAAGTGAAGGCCACACAGCGGTACATCGCGCCCGAGTCGAGATAGGTGAACCCGAGTGCCTCGGCGACGCCTCGGGCCACGGACGATTTACCGGCGCCGGCCGGTCCGTCAATCGCGATTACCAAGGCTTTGACTCACTCATCGACGTCCCATCCTACGGTCTCGACTCGGGCCTTGGTCATAGAGGTTGCCGATGGCGTGGATCCGCGATGGCGCCCCGGCCAAATACGCTTCATTCGATGCGCGTACAGACTCCAGGCCGTGGCCCCCTCTTCCCCGATCAGGGACCGCTCGGGCCGCGCATGCTCCGGCGGATCATCGGGATCTTCGCCGAGGTGCTGGCCTTCGTCCTGATGACGGTCCTGTCACCCGTGCTGATGCTGGGGGCGTTCATGGCCGACCTCTCGCTCTGGCTCAAGCGCCGCAAGCCGTGGGTGGCCGTTCGGCTTATCCCCGCCCTCTGGTGGTTCCTGTTTGGCGAGATCAAAGCGCTGCTCAAGCTGATCGGCATCTACGCGCTGACCGGCGGTCCCTGGGGCACGAAGGCCGGATCCGTCCGCCGGCGCCGCTGGATCTACGTCCTGCGGATCGCCTGGGCCCGCAACCACCTCGGTGCGGTCCGGATCCTCTTCGGCCTCAAGTTCAAGATCGAAGGCGGAGAGGCAGTCACGCCCGGCCCCTACATCCTGATGATCCGTCACGCCAGCATCATCGACAACCTGTTGCCCGACGTCCTGATCGGCCACGAATACGGCATCGGGGTGCGGTTCGTGATCAAGAAGGAGATCCAGACTCTGCCGGCGATCGACATGGGCGGACGTTGGATCCCGACCGTCTTCATCAAGCGCGGGTCGCTCGATCCGAAAACCGAGATCAAAGCGGTGCGGGACCTGACCCATGACATGAGTCCCGGAGAGATCCTCGGGATCTACCCGGAAGGCACCCGGCCGACCCCGGCCAAGCTGGCTCGGGCCCAGGAAGTCATCGCCGAACGCCAGCCGGAGATCGCGCCTTTCGCCGCGCGACTCAACCACCTCCTGCCACCCCGGCTCGGCGGACCGCTGGCCCTGCTCGACGAAGCCGCGGCAGGGACCGACGTCGTCTTCTGCGCCCACGTCGGCTTCGACGGCCTGCGGACGGTCGTAGACATCTGGAACGGCGTGCTGGTCCACCAGACGATCCGGGTCAGGTTCTGGCGCTACTCCGGCGATGAGATCCCGACCGGAGACGAAGCGCGCGCTGAATGGCTCTACGACCGCTGGCAGGTCCTCGACGACTGGGTCGGCGAGAACCTGGGCTAGTCGGCGGTGAGGCTGAGCAGGTCGTGCTCGAAACCCGGGTAGCTGACTGAAGCGGCTTCCATGTCGATTACCCCGACGCCCTCGCGGCTGGCGATGCCGGCGACTGCTCCCAGCATGGCGATGCGGTGGTCACCTTTCGAGTGGACCGTGCCGCCGCGCAAGCCACCGGTGCCGCGGATGGCCATGCCGTCTGGCCGGGCTTCGATGTCGGCGCCGAGCGCATCCAGGGAGTCGACCACGGCGGCGATCCGGTCAGATTCCTTGCGCTTCAGTTCTTCGGCGTCGGCGATCACCGTCTCGCCCTCGGCGAAGCAGGCCGCCAGGGCGACCAACGGCAGTTCGTCGATCGCGAGCGGGACCTCTGCGCCCTCGATCCTGGTTGAAAGAAGCCCGGCCGACCTGACCGTCAGACGCGCGATCGGTTCGGCGCCTCCGGCAACCTGGTCGACCGTGATATCGGCACCCATCCGTTGGAGGATCGTCAGGATTCCGGTGCGGGTCGGGTTGATCCCGATCCGGTCGAGCACGACCGTCGATCCGGGAATGATCGAGGCGGCAACCAGGAAGAAGGCGGCGGACGAGATGTCGGCCGGAATCTCTACTTCCTCCAGCCGGAGCTCGCCCCCAGGCCTGATCGTGACCGATCCCGGCGAGCGTTCGATCCGGGCCCCGGCCGCTTCCAGCATCAGTTCGGTGTGGTCGCGGGTCGGCAGCGGCTCGATCACCGTGGTCGGGCCTTCGGCCCGCAGACCGGCCAGCAGCAGGCACGACTTGACCTGGGCACTGGCGACGGGAAGCTCGTACTCGATGCCTTTGAGCGGCCGCCCGTCGATCCGGATCGGCGGGAACCGACCGTCTGTCACCTCAATCTCGGCCCCCATGAGACGAAGCGGATCGGCGATCCGGTCAACTGGACGTTTGCGGATGGATGCATCACCGTTCATCCGCCAGAGCCCTCCGTCGTAACCAGCGATCCAGCCCGGCAGGAGGCGCATCAGCGTCCCCGCGTTGCCAACGTCGATCCGGCCGAGACTGCGTGGCCCACCGGGTCCGGCTCCTTCGATGACGAACTCCGCCGGCATCGTGTTGATCGGCTCGGGGTTGACCATCGCGCCCAGGTTGGCGACGGCGCTGAGGGTCGACCGGGTGTCGTCCGAGTCGAGGAAGTTGGAGACCCTGGTCGGGCCGTCGGCGATCGCGCCGATTATCGCCGCCCGATGCGAGATCGACTTGTCGGCGGGTGGACGGATCGATCCGTTGAGTGGCCCGGACGGCGAGAACCGCTGCTGCGGCGGCGGTCCGGTCTTGTCTTCGTGGTTCACGATTCCTGGTCCAGCGACACCGCGTGACCGAGGTCGGCGATGCACGCGACCGCCTTGTCGGACTCAGCCTGTCCGGCGACCCAGATCGAGATCGCACCGGAGCTCATGTCGGGCGTCGGATCGAGCGACATGTCGGTGATGTTCACTCCGGCGCGACCGAGGGCAAGTGCCAGTTCGGCCAGGATTCCGGGCTGGTTCGGCACGAGAACCCGCAACTGATGGGTGGCCTCGCCGGCGGTCTCGGCCCCGGAGAGCGCCGAACGCTCCGCGGCGGCGCCGGCCTGCCAGGCGGCGATCCGCTCGGTATCGGCGGATCCGATGACCTCGGCCGCCTCTTCGAGGCCAGAGATCGACTGGCGAATCGCCGCGACGACGGCTTCGTGGTTGGTGCTGAAGATCTCGCCCCAGATCGCCGGGTTCGAGCCGGCCACCCGGGTCGCGTCACGCAGGCTGGGAGCCAACGCGCCCAGGCGTTCGGTGCCTGGCCTGCCCTGGGCTGCGAGCTGATTGGCAAAGACGTGCGGCAGGTGGCTGACCACCGCCATCGCCTGATCGTGTTCGGCGGCTTCGATCGCCATCGGCCGGGCGCCGAGGTCGATGACCAAGCGCTGAAGCCGGTCGTAAAGCACGCCGGAAGAGCTTTCGTTCGGGGTCAGGTACCAGCGGGCACCTTCGTACAGGTCTGCCCTTGCGTTAGCGACACCGGCGGTCTCAGCCCCGGCGAGCGGGTGCCCGCCAATGAACCGCTGGTCATCGCCGACCGCTTCGACCAGTTCCTGTTTCGTCGAACCGACGTCGGTCACCACGCAATCGTCCCCCGCGGCATCGAGCGCGGTCCGCGCCATTCCGGCCAGGGAACTGACCGAAGCACAGCAAACGACTATGTCGGCCTCGGCGACCGCCTCCTCGATCGATCCGGCGATCCGGTCGACCGCCCCCGCCCGCAGACACTCGTCCGCCTTGTCGGGATTGCGGACCCAGCCGGTCACCTCGGCCAGTCCCCGCTCACGCGCCGCCAGCCCGATCGAACCTCCGATCAGGCCGACGCCGAGAATGGCGAGGCGCTGGCTCAAGCCCGCGAGACCGTCTTGCCCACCACGTCGGCCACCGCTTCGATCTTCGCGGTCAGTTCCGCGAACTCCGACGTCGGTACCTGCTGGGCGGCGTCACAGATCGCCTTCTCCGGCTCGTTGTGGACCTCGATGATGATGCCGTCGGCTCCGGCCGCGACCGCGGCGAGGGACATCGGCTCGACCCAGTCCCGGCGCCCCGGAGCATGGCTCGGGTCGACGATCACGGGCAGATGGGTGAGTTCCTTGAGCGCCGGCACGGCGAGCAGGTCGAGGGTGAACCGGTACGCGGTCTCGTAGGTCCGGATGCCGCGTTCGCAAAGCATCACGTCCTCGTTGCCTTCCTTGAGCACGTACTCGGACGCCATCAGCAGCTCTTCGACCGTGGCCGAAAGTCCCCGCTTGAGCAGGACCGGCCGTCCGGACTTACCGATCTCGGCCAGCAGCGAGTAGTTCTGCATGTTGCGGGCGCCGACCTGGATCACATCGGCGACTTCGAGTACGTCGTCGAGGTCACGCAGATCGAGCAATTCGGTCACGATCGGCAGGCCCGTTCGCTCCTTCGATTCGGCGAGCAGGCGAAGGCCCTCCCGTCCGAGTCCCTGGAAGCTGTAAGGAGAGGTCCGGGGCTTGTAAGCACCGCCACGCAGCATGGTCGCTCCCGCTTCAGCGACCGCATCGGCGGAAGCCAGCATCTGGTCACGGTTCTCGACCGTGCACGGACCGGCCATCAGCGCGAAATTTGTACCGCCGACTTTTCGGCCACCGATCTCGAGGACGGAGTCCTGGTCTTTTTTGAACTGGCGGGAAGCCAACTTGTAGGGCTTCGAGATCGGCGTCAGGTGGTCGACACCGGGCGCTCCTTCGAGTCCCAGGTCGGCGACCTTCTCCCGGTCCCCGATCGCGCCGATCAGGGTGAGGATCTCGCCCTTCGAGACGTGCGCGGAACAGCCGATCTGCTCGACTCTTTCAACCACCTGGGCGATCTGATCCTCAGTCGCCCCTTCTTTCATCACGATCATCATCTTGTTTTCATGCCTTTCTTGACAACCTCTGAAACTCTACTTTCCACCCTGCGTAATTCACAGTGCGGCAGGTCCACGGGGACCCCTGGTGGGAGACGGCGCCCGGCGGCTTGAACTTTCATAGAACGCGGACTTGGGGACCGCGTTTCCGGACGCCTAGGTAAATCGCCAATAGGAATAAAAGCCGACACGGGACGGAGCGCTCTGGGCGCTCGTCGAAGGCCGCGAGGTGCGGCTGCTGCTGTCACCGTGTGTCTTCATTCAAAGGTTTTGTATCAGAGGTGACATCCCGGCGTCAGGAATGACGGTGCATCGAATCGCCGAGCGCGGCCAGGAGCCGGTCGTTTTCATCACGGGTGCCGTAGGAGATCCGCAGCCAGCCGGGTCCGCCGAGCAGATGACCACCCCGCACGACGATCCCGGCCGCGGCCAGGTCAGCGATGACGTGGTCTTCGATCTCGGCTCCGTTTTCACCGAGCGAGACCCAGGAAAAATTGGCCTGTGTATCGGCGGATTCGAGGCCGATCGACCGGAACCCCTGCTCCACCCTGTCGCGTTCGGCGATCGCCGACCGGATCTGGGTCCGGATCGTTTCGCCGTGCCGCAGGGACTCGGTCGCCGCCGCCTGGGCGATTGCGTTGACGCTGAACGGCTGGCGAACCGCGTCGACGGCGGCCCGGAAGTCAGGCGAACCAATCGAGTACCCGACGCGAACCCCGGCCAGCGAGTGCGACTTGCTGAAGGAACGCAGCAGGACCACGTTCTCGTGCTCGTCAAGCAGCGGGAGCGAAGCATCGCTCGGATCATGGTTCTGGAACTCAATGTACGCCTCGTCGATCAGGACGGTGACGTGGTCGGGAACCTGTGCCACGAAGGCGGCGATCCCGGGCGACGGGATGTAGGTGCCGGTCGGATTATTCGGGTTGCAGAGCAGCACCAGCGCCGTGTCGTCGGTGATCGCCGCAAGCATCGCGTCGAGATCGTGGACCTCGCCTTCGGCAAGCGGCACCTGGACCTCGCCGGCCCCGGTCATGGCGGCAAGCATCGGATACATCGAGAAAGCGGGCCAGGCGTAGACGATGTCCCGGCCGGGCTCGAGCAGGGCTTCAGCTGCCGCCAGCAGGATCTCGCAGGAACCGTTGGAGACCGCGATACGCCCGGGGTCCACGCCGTGAATCTCTCCCAGCAAACGGCGGAGCTCAGTTGCGTCGGGATCCGGGTACCGGTTCATCGAAGTCGCGGCCGCACTGATCGCGTCGACGACCTCCGGCAGCGGCGGATATGGCGACTCGTTCGACGCGAGCTGGGCCAGGGTCGACCCCGCCACGTCTTCGGCCGTGTGGCCCTTGGGAACTCCCGGGGTGTAACCCGGGATCGAAGACAGGTGTGAATTGAACTTGACGCTCATCGCCGGTTCCTACTGGGCCGCGTTCAGATCAGCCCGCAGGTTGCGGGTCTCTCCGAGGTAGATGTGTTGCGGCGAATCGTCGGCCGGGATGTTGGCGTGGAGCATCACGCGGATCACCCGGGTCATCGAGCCGGGCACCGGGATCTCGCGAGCGCACATCAGCGGGACTTCGTTCAGGCCCATCCGCCGGGCCGCGACCGCCGGGAATTCCGCATCGAGGTCGGCCGTGGTGGTGAAGATCGCACTGATCATCGATTCGGAATCGAGTCCGTTCTTGCCGACCACCTCGGTCATCAGCTCCTCGGTCGCGCTGAGGATCGCCTCGACCGAGTTCTCGCCCGCCTGGACGGCCCCGCGCACTGCCACGACTTTGGTCGGTTCACTCATGCTCTGCATCTTTCCAGAGCCGGGTCACCTCTTGTTCGTCCAGCAGGCGGGACCGGCCGACTCCGAGCCGCCCAAGCTTCAGATGACCGATCGAAATGCGCTGGAGTTCGGTCACCTCATTGCCGATCGCTTCGGCCATGCGGCGAATCTGGCGGTTGCGGCCCTCGCGGATAGTGATGTCGAACGAACGCTCGCCGTTTCGCTTCACTTCGGCCGGTGCCGTCGGGCCGTCCTCGAGCCGGACGCCCTTGCCCAGATCCCGCAGCGCGGCGTCCGAGACCGGGTACCGCGTTGTCACGCGGTACGTCTTCTTGACGCCGTAGCGCGGATGGGTCAGCCGGTTGGCCAACTCGCCGTTGTTGCTGAGCAGAATGATCCCGGTCGAATCGGCGTCGAGCCGGCCCACCGGATAGAGCCGGGCGGAGCTGTCGACCAGGTCCACGACAGCGGTGCGCTTGCCCGGTTCGTCGGCAGTCGAGATCACGTCGGCCGGCTTGTTGACGACCCACACCTCGTGCCCTTCCGGCACCGCGGCGTGTCCGTCGACCCGGATGTCCTGGCCGACTTCGACTCCGAATGCGGGGTCGGTCACCAACTGGCCCTCGACCCGGACCCGGCCCGCACCGATGATCACTTCGGCTTTACGGCGCGAGGCGACTCCGGAGTGGGCAAGGTACTTGGCGAGGCGCATCGCTCCAACTTACGACACCACCCCAAACGAGGGGCTGGGCGGTGCTACTCGGCCTTGGGGATCGGCCAGTAGCCGGAGAAGCGATACTCGACGCCGGCACCCGGGGAATGGACGAAGTTCAGCACATAATCGTACTCCTCACCCTCGACCAGGTAGAAGGCCCAGTTCGCATTGATCCCGAGCGGCTGTACCTCCGCGTCTGAGCCCCGGACGGCAGTGACCAGTCCCTCGCCGAACTCGCCCTGACCGATTGCCTTGAAGTCATCCTCGGTCGCCTTGAACGAGCCTTCTCTTTCCGGCTCGAAGATGGTGGCGTTGAACGCTTCGGCGTCGCCTTCGCGAACGGCGGCGAGCCAAGCGTCGGCGGTCTCGTCGGCATCGTTCCCGTCGGGCGCCGGCCGCAGCCCGCCGTTGTCATTGACGACGTCGATCCCGTAACGCAGCTCGCCGTCGAGGTCCTCGACGAACATGGTCGGGTAGTGGACGTCTGCCGCGACGATCTCGGCCATACCGACGGGCCCGTACTGCTCCGAGGCGACGATCTCGGCGCCAGCCAGGGCTGCGCCGGCTGCCTTGCATCCGGCGGCATCGAGTTCGCCGGCATCGGTGTGGCGGGCGTCGTTCGCCTTCGCGCAATCACCTGATCGAATGGCCGAGACCCACGCCTTTGCGGCCTCCTCGACGGTGTTCCCGGGCTCGGCGTAGACGACGTCGTCGGCGGGGCCGGTGCCCGTCTCTTCGATCTTGAGATCGGGATCCTGGGAGCAGACCTTCAGGCCGACGGTAGCCGCAGCCTTCTGCCGGACGGTGTAGTCCTCCGACAGCTTGGTGAAGCCGGCGTCGACCGCCTCGGTGTCGTCATTCTTCGCATCGGCCACGATCGATTCGTCGGTGGCTACGGTCTTCCTGTACTGCTCGAGGTAAGCGTCCCAGTCGGACTGGGCTTCTTCGGATACTTCCAGTGCCTCCAGCTGTTCGAGCGTGTCGCCGGCGATCTCCGAAGTGGCGGTCATTTCAGCGAGGACGCCTTCGTTAGTCACGCCGCGGATGCCGGTTTCGTCGAACCTCAGATTAGTGTCGGTGCAGATCGCATCGGCGGCGCTGACCAGGTCCGCCCGATCGAGCGGACCATCATCGCCGCTGCCCCCGCACGCGGTGATGACCGTCATCGACGACATCACCAAAACAGCAAGCAGCAGCAACTTCTTCAAGATAGATCTCCCTGGATTGAGGCGTTGAACAGACAGGCGAAACGTAGAGCGGCAAACTATGAGTGCCAGCAGACTACTGATCGGCGCGCTGCTCGCCGGCCGCGAGCAGGCGCTCGCGGATCTCTCGCTCGTCTTCCGGGGTCGGGTCGAACTTGGTCGGGTCCGGCAGCGCATCGACGCCGTCCAGGCCGAACACCTTCTCGAAGAGGGCCGAGGTCCGATAGATCGTCGCGCCGAAACGCGAACGGCCCGATTCTTCGATCAGCCCACGCTCGCTGAGACTCGTCACGGCAGATTCCGACGAGACACCACGAATCCGCGCGATCTCGGGCCGGGCAACCGGCTGGAGGTAGGCGACGATCGAAAGGGTCTCGGCCTGGGCCTGGGTAAGGGGTGGTGTGCGGGGAGCGGCCAACAGACGGCGGGCGGCGGCTTCAGCCGCGGGGTCGGTGGCGAGGATCAGTCCCTCGCCGACGTGACGGAGGACGAGGCCGCGTTTTCCTCGTTCGAAGTCGCTCTCGAGGATTCGGACAGCGGCCTGGACCTCCTCGAGTTCGATCTGACAGGCGTCGGCGAGCTCGATCTCGGCAACCGGATGGTTCGAAAGGAACAGCAGCGCCTCGATGGTCCGGGCGAGTTCGGCGGTCTTCTCGGTGCTCAGCTGGTCGACGTTCATGCGGTCTCCCTCAGCTCGGTGGTTCCGGCGATCGTGCGCCGCACGGTGATGGGCCCGCAGATCTCGGACTGCTCCCACTCGGCCTCACCCTTGCTGTAGAGGTCGAGCAGAGCGAGGATCGTGACCGCCTGCGTGAGGCGGTCCTCCTCGCCGAACTGCTCGTCGAAATCAAATCCGGAAAGGTTGAGGAGGGCGGTCCGGAGAACGGACAGGCGGCGCTGAAGCGAAACGGTGGTCCGGATGTGCGAGAGATCGGGCCGTGGCGGCGGCTCGAGCAGGTCCCCCATCGCGGCCGCGAGCTGGTCCGGGTCATAGACCTTCTCCGCGGTCTCGACCGCGACGCGTCGAAGCTCTCGAGGCAGCGGCGCCGAGCGGTAGAGGTAGCCGCGCTGGCTCTCGAAATGATCGGCGAGCACCCGCCCGGCATCGCGGTATCGCCGGTACTCGAGCAAGCGCGCGACCAGCTCTTCGACGGCTTCCGCCGGCTCCATCTCGGAGAGCTCCTCTTCGACCCCGGGCAGCATCAGCCGGGATTTGAGTTCGAGCAGCGACGCGACGAGGACCAGGAACTCGGTTGCGACCTCGAGCTCCATCTCGCCCTCGGCTTCGAGCTTCGTCACATAGCTGGCGACGATCTCTCCGAGCTCGACTTCGAGCAGGCTGACTTCCTCACGCAGGACGATGCTGAGCAGCAAGTCGAAGGGACCGACGAAGACATCAAGGTCCAGGTCGAGGTCCAAATCCAGTCTGGAAGCCACACAGACAAGATAAAGAGGTGATCGGTCGGCACAGCCCGGAAAATCCGCTATTTGCGGTTTTGCCGATCACGGCTGGCTTTCAGGCGATTTCCGCTATTTGCGTGGTGCACCGACGCCCATGGCGACACGCACGTCGGTCAGAGTCTTCGACGCGATCTCGCGGGCCTGGTCCGCCCCGCTCGCCAGAATGGCTTCGATCCCGTCCTCATCGGCCCGGATCTCCGGGTATGCCTCCCGGACCGGCGCCAGGTACTCGACCACCGATTCCGCCACCGCTTTCTTGAAGTCCCCGTATCCGGCATCGGCGAACTCGGCTTCGATCTCCGCCTCGGTCTTACCCGAAGCGACCGAATGGATCCCGATCAGGTTGGTGATGCCTTCCTTGCCCTCGCCGCGCACGACCTCGCGACCGGAATCTGTGACGGCACTGCCGAACTTCTTGCGGATCGCTTTCTCTTCGTCAAGCACGTAAATCCGGCCGGAGTCCGAACCGATGGTGGTCGACATCTTGCTGGTCGGATCCTGCAGGTCCATGACCCGTGCCCCGACTTCGGGAACCCGGTACTCGGGCACGACCAGCTTCTTGCCGAAACGCTCGTTGAAGCGCCGGGCGATCTCGCGCATCAACTCGACGTGCTGGATCTGGTCCTCACCCACCGGCACCTCCTGGGCCCGGTATGCCAGAACGTCGGCCGCCATCAGCACCGGATAGAAGAAGAGGCCGGCCGACACCAGTTCTTTTTGCTTGGCTGACTTCTCCTTGAACTGGGTCATCCGGTTGAGGTCGCCGTGGGCGGTGACACTGCTCAGCAGCCAGGTGAGCTCAGTGTGCTCTAGAACATCGGACTGGCGGAACAGGATGCACCGCTCGGGGTCCAGCCCCGCCGCGAGAAGGATTGCGGTGGTGTCATAGACCCGGTCGCGGAGTTCCTTCGGGTCGTAAGCGACGGTGATCGCGTGCAGGTCGACGATGCAGAAGATGGCCGGGTCACCCCGGTCCTGACCCTCGACGTACTGCTGAATCGCCCCGATGTAATTACCGAGGTGCTTCTTTCCAGTGGGCTGAATGCCAGAAAAAATCCTCATGCCAACGAACGTGCGATCACCACGCGCTGAATCTCGTTTGTGCCTTCGTAGATCTGAGTGAGCTTCGCGTCGCGCATCATTCGCTCGACCGGGTACTCCTTGACGTAGCCGTAACCACCGAGCACCTGGACCGCGTCCACGGTGACTTCCATCGCGACATCTGAGGCGAAGAGCTTGGCCATGGCCGAGTACTTGCCGAGGTCCGGATGGCTCGACTGAGCCATCGCGGCGGCGCGGTAGAGCAGCTCGCGGGCGGCGCAGGTCTTCGTCTCCATGTCGGCCAGCTTGAACTGGATTCCCTGGAGCTGGTTGATCGGCTTGCCGAAGGCGATCCGCTCCTTGGCGTAATCGGCGGCGTAGTCAGTGGCACCCTGAGCGATGCCGACGGCCTGCGCGCCGACGCCAAGGCGCGAGCGGTCAAGCGTCTGCATGGCAACGATGAAGCCCTTGTTGACTTCGCCGATGACGTTCTCGTCGGGCACGAACACGTCTTCGTAGAGCGGCTGGCCGGTCGGCGAGCCCTTCATGCCCATCTTGTGCTCGAGCGCGTCGATGCTGAAACCGTCTGAATCGGCCTCGACCGCGAAGCAGGTGATGCCGCGCGAGTACTTCACGTCGGAATCGGTGACCGCGAAGGTCGCATACATGTCGGCGACCCCGGAGTTCGAGATCCAGTTCTTGGCGCCGTTGAGAATCCAGCCGCCGTCGGTCTTCACCGCCCGGGTTCGCATGGCGCCCGGGTCGGAGCCGGCCTCGGGCTCGGACAGGGCGAAAGCACCTAGCCACTCGCCGCTGGCCATCTTCGGCAGCATCCGGTCCTTGAGTTCGTCCGATCCGAAGAGCTTGATCGGCAGCGCAGCGAGGTCTTGGACGGCCAGCATCAGGGAAGACGAGGCGCAGCCCTTGGCGATCTCCTCGATCGCAGCGACCAGCATGATCTCGCCGGTACCGGTGCCGCCGTGTTCCTCTTCGAACGGCAGGCCGAAGATGTCGTGATCGGCGAACAGCTCGCGGATGTCCTGCGGGAACTCACCGGTCGCGTCGATCTCCGCGGCGCGCGGAGTGACCTTCTCGACGACCATCTGACGGATCACCTCGAGGAAGTCGAGCTGATCCTGGGTCAGTGAATACTGCGTGGCTGTTTCAACCGGCATGGCTAACTCCGCTTCGTCTGGATTCAAAGTTTGAGAATGGAGCCTATATCGAAGGCACCACGGGCACTACATCGAAAATCGCACAGTGAAACCATCATTTATCTCTGCTGAGCGAAGTGATTCCGATGCCTTATTTCGGCTGTCGAATGACAGGCCGCCGCGTGGCGCCGACTTCATCCAGCCGGCGGACCGGCGTCGTGTACGGAGCGTTGATCGCGATCTCCGGATCGGATTCCGCCTCTTCGAGAATCTTCTCGATCGCGTCGGCAAAGGCATCCAGATGCTCTTTGGCCTCGGTCTCGACCGGCTCGATCATCAGAGCCTCGTCGACCAGCAGCGGGAAGTAGACGGTCGGTGGATGGAAGCCGAAGTCGAGCAGCCGCTTGGCGAGGTCGAGAGTCTTTACGCCGAGTTCCTTCTTCATCGGCGCACCGGAGAGGACGAACTCGTGCATGCAGTGCCGATCGAAGGCGACCGGCAGATACTTGCCGGCACGGCCCTCGGAGAGCCGGTGCTTCAGGTAATTGGCGTTCAGCACCGCCAGGCGCGAGGCTTCGGAGAGCCCGTCACCGCCGAGGCTGAGGATGTATGCGTAGGAGCGAACGAAAACGCCGAAGTTGCCCTGAAAACCGCGCATGCGGCCGATTGACTTCGGCCGGTCATAGTCGAGGTCGAAGAACTGATCCCAGCCTTCGCGCTCTGCCATGACAACCTGCGGCCTCGGGATGTACGGCTCGACCCGGTCGGAGACGGCGATCGGCCCGGCCCCCGGTCCACCGCCACCATGTGGCTGCGAGAAGGACTTGTGGAGGTTCACGTGGACGATGTCGAAGCCCATGTCCCCCGGCCTCGCCTGGCCCATGATCGCGTTCAGGTTGGCACCGTCGTAGTAGAGCAGGCCGCCGGCCTCGTGGACCAGCGATGCCATCTCCGCGATGTTCTCGTCGAAGACTCCGAGCGTGTTCGGGTTGGTCAGCATCAGGCAGGCGACGTCGTCGTCGATCTTCGAGCGCAGGTCGTCCATGTCGACGCCACCGGTCTCGTTGGTCGCGACCTTGACCACTTCGTAACCGGCCATCGAAACAGAAGCGGGGTTGGTGCCGTGGGCGGTGTCCGGGGTCAGGACCTTGCCCGGATTTCGGCCCTTGTCCTTGTGGTAGGCCCGGGACAGGAGCAGACCGGCGAGTTCACCCTGGGAGCCGGCCGAAGGCTGGAGGCTCACGGTCGGCAGGCCACAGATCTCGCTCAGCGACTCCTGGAGGAGGTACATCAGCTCGAGCGCGCCCTGGGCATCGGCCGGATCGGTGGCCGGGTGGAGCCGGGCGTGACCGGGCAACGCGGCGACCCGCTCGTTGAGACGCGGGTTGTACTTCATGGTGCAGGAACCGAGCGGGTAGAAGCCGGTGTCAAGGTCGAAGTTGCGACGGGAGATCCGGTTGTAGTGCCGGATGATCTCCGGCTCGGAGACCTCGGGCAGCTCGGCCGGCTCGCCCCGGAGCAGGTGCGAAGGGATCAACTCGTCGATCGGCGTCTCTTCGACCCCCGAAGGCGGCAGCTGCGCGGCGCGGCGGCCCGGGACCGACTTTTCGTAGATCGTGACGGCACGATCTGCCTGCTGCGGAGTCTCGGTGAGAGTCGCGGCGTCGCTCATGACCGGCCTCCCTGTGTCGCCCCGACCAGGCCGTTTTCCCCGACGGCGTTGCCATTCTCGTCGTGGTCGTGGATGAACTCGCCCCAGCCGGCCTGGCCGTGCTGGAGTACATGGGCCAGTTCGTCGATGTCCTCGACCGACCGGTTCTCCGTGATCGCCACCAGGAACGAGTCCTCGTACTCGGGATAGTCGCGGCCGAGCGGATAGACCGGGATGTGGGGTCCAGGCTGAGACGGGTCCGGGGTCATGTGAATGACCTCTTCCACCGGCCTGTCCGAGCGGACGGCGAACTCGCGAACCACCGGGGCGTCGTGGAGCAGTTCGAAACCGTCGAGCCCGGAGATCGTCTTGCGGGCGTATGCGGTGCGGCGGACCAGAAGCTCGCCGAGTTCGACGAAGCCCTGTTTGCCGAGCCAGGACAGGTGGACCAGTGCGCCGAGGGCGTTGAGCGCCTGGGCCGTGCAGATGTTGCTGGTCGCTTTTTCGCGACGGATGTGCTGCTCGCGGGTCTGAAGGGTAAGCACGAATCCGCGTCGGCCGTCGACGTCGGTGGTCTCGCCGGCGATCCGGCCCGGCATGCGGCGGATGTGCTCCTGCTTGGCGCAGAAGAAGCCGAAAGACGGCCCACCGAAGTCGAGGCGGTTGCCGAGCGGCTGGCCTTCACCGAAGGCGATGTCGGCACCGCACTCGCCCGGGGGCTTGAGGATGCCGAGGGTCATCGGGTCGACGGCAACAATCAGCAGCGCGCCCTTCGAGGTGGCGAACTCGCCGAGGCGCTCGATGTCCTCGACCGAGCCGAGGAAGTTCGGGTTCTGCAGGAAGACGGCCGCGGTGGTGTCGTCGATCGCCGCTTCGAGGGCCTTGGCCTCGGTCAGGCCGTCGACCAGCGGCACCTCGGTCAGCTCGGCGCCGAATCCGACGGCGTGCGTCGCCAGGGTCTCGCGGCTGTGCGGATGGACGCCGCGTGAGGCGACCAGGCCGGTGCGACCGGTGGCGCTCATCGCGAGATACGCGGCCGACGCGGCGGCCGAGGGACCTTCGTAAAGACCCGCATTCGAGACCGGCAGGCCGGTCAGTTCCGACATCGCGGTCTGGAACTCGAACATGACCTGGAGCCCGCCCTGGGAGACCTCGGGCTGGTACGGCGTGTAAGGCGTGAGGAACTCGGACCGGCTGGTGATGGCGTCGACGATCGCCGGCACGTAGTGGTCGTACATCCCGGCGCCGAGGAACGATGGAATCTCCTCCGCGTCCTGGTTCCACTCGGCGAGCGACGCGAGTCGCTTGTAGACCTCGGACTCGCTCAGACCGTCTTCGAGGTCGAGCGGACGGCCGAGCTTGATGGCTTCAGGTATCTGCGCGAACAGCTCATCGATCGAATCGATGCCGATCGCGGCCAGCATGGCCACTTGGTCGTCCCGGGTCGCTGGTGTGTAGCCGGCCAAGCGTCTACTCCAGCGAGGCGGTGTAGGCGGCGGCGTCCATCAGCTGGTCGGCTTCGGACGGGTCGGTCAGGCGCACCTTGACCAGCCAGCCGGTTTCGTACGAGTCAGCGTTGATCGCTTCGGGCGCGTCGGCGAGGGTCTCGTTGACGGCAATCACCTCACCGGAAAGCGGCGCAATCACGTCGGAGACGGCTTTGACCGACTCGACTTCCGCGTAGGGCTCGTCCTTCTTGATTTCGGCGCCGACTTCGGGGCCGTCGTAGAAGACGACTTCGCCCAGCGAGTCCTGGGCGTACCAAGTGATCCCCAGGGTGGCCTCACCGCCATCGACGCGGGCCCAGTCGTGTTCCGGGTGGTAACGCAGTTCTTCGGGATAGTTCGGCTCGGACAAGATCATTTCTCCTTGGGATAAAGGGGCTTGGAGCTTACGCGGGCCGGGCGACGCTTTCCGCGTACGTCGATTTCCACTTCGGTGCCGGGTTCGGCCAGGTCGGACCGGACGTAGGCCATGCCGATGCCCTTGTCCAGCGAAGGCGAGAAGGTTCCACTCGACACCTCGCCGACAACCTCGTCGCCGATCATCACCGGATTGCCCTGACGGGGGATACCCGGGCCTTCGATCACGAGCGGGGCCAGCTTCTCATCAGTGCCGTTGGCGCGAAGCACCGCGACCTTGTCGCAGCCGATGAAACCCGTGGCTTCCTTGCAGGCCCAGCCGAGTCCGGCCGAGATCGGGTCGATGTCGGTCGAAAGGTCATTGCCGTGAAGGTGGAAGCAGACTTCGAGGCGCAGGGTGTCACGGGCGCCGAGTCCGCAGGGAACGACACCGGCGTCGACCAGTTCCATCCAGATGGCCGGAGCGATCTCGGGATCGACCAGCAGCTCGACCCCGTCCTCGCCGGTGTAACCGGTGCCGCAGACCAGGGCCGGGCGGCGCCCGATCTGCTGGGCAAGCACCCCCATACGTGGCGGCAGTTCGATGTGAAGCTGGTCGGTGAGGATCTGGCGGGCGTGGGGTCCCTGCACGGCGAGCATCGCGTAGCTGCTGCTGGCATCACGCACGTAGACGTCGAAGTCCCGGGCGTGTCGGCCGAACTGCTCGAGGTCGGCTTCGTGATTGCCGGCGTTGGTGATGATCAGGTAACGGTCGTGGCCCAGCCGGTAGACGAAAAGGTCATCGATCACGCCGGCTTCTTCGTTCAAGAGGACCGAGTATTGAGCCCCTCCGATCTCGATCTTCGAAACGTCGTTACTGACGAGACGCTGCAGATAGGCGAGCGAGCCAGGTCCCTCGACTTCGATCTCACCCATGTGCGACGTGTCGAAGATGCCCGCGTGGGTGCGCACGGCGATGTGCTCTTCCTTGATGCCGTCATAGGAGACAGGCATCTCCCAGCCGGAGAACGGAACCATCTTTGCCCCGGCTTCGATGTGGGCGTCGTAAAGCGAAGTCCGGCGATCGATCTGAGGGGTGGTCGTCACCGAAACAGCTTAAGGGACCGGCTTGGCCGGCGAGGTATCGGTCTACCGCGAACGTCGACCCGAGAGCCCAAAGAAAGGCATCGAAATACGAAAAGTTCGCGATTATCGACCACTTCTCGTATCTCGCGGCCCCGTGCAACCCACCACCAACGAGCTGGCAATGATTCTCAGTGATATTTCATGAAAATCATTGCCACCCACCGAGGGCTTACGAGACTCGGACTTTCCGGATCTTGAATGAGGGTGGTTCACGACGGTGGCTCTAGG
>JBBSKC010000041.1:0-20229 GCA_038256675.1 Solirubrobacterales bacterium
ACTCTCAGGAGCTTTCGGCATCGGCGGCGGAGGCAGCTCCGTCGGCGGCGGTTCGATGGTGGAGCGCAACCTCTCGCGCGCCACGATCGCCACGGCGGTCATCTTCACCCTGAACACGATCCTCCTGCTCAAGATCTGAACTCCGGGGTCATTTTGACCCCGCGCAACGCAAATCCGGCTCCTGCCCTTCGATTCGGCTAGGGTCCGACGCATGAGCTCGAATACGAAACAGGTCCTCGCGATCACGCTCGGGTCTCTCGGCCTGATCCTCGGCATCTTCGCCATGGTCACGGCGTACAACGCCAAGAATGCCGCCGATGAAGACAAGGCCGTCACCACCCAGGTCCAGACGGAGTTTGCCGCCGCCCAGGCGTCCCAGGACGCCAAGGAGTCCGGCCAGGCATCCCGGGCCGAGAAGCTGATCAACGGCCTTTCGAGGGGTGAGAAGGCGGTGGCCAGGAGACTCAACTCCAACACCAAGGGCGTCAAGCAGAACAAGAAGCAGATCAGGAAGCTCAAGCAGACGACTAGCACACTGACCAGTCGTGACCGGGAGCTCGACAACGAGCTCACCCAGTTCGAGAACAACACGAACAACCAGATAAAGAACATCAACCAGTCGATCAAGCAACTTCAAAAGAACCTGAACCAGCTGCGCAACCGCGTCAGCATCGACGAAGACCTCTCCAACTGACTCGCATACTTTTCGTCTGTCTCGGCAACATCTGCCGTTCCCCGACCGCGGAAGCGGTGATGAATGAGCTGATCGAGCAGGAGGGCCTCTCCGCGGAGATCGAAGTCGATTCGGCCGGCACCGGCGCCTGGCACATCGGTGAACCTTCAGATTCACGAGCCTCCGCCGCGGCGGCAAGGAGGGGGTTCGAGATGAACACGCTCGCCCGCCAGGTGCGGGTGGAGGACTTCGACGACTTCGACCTCATCGTCGCCATGGACGGGTCGAACCAGGCCGACCTGCTTGCTCTTTCCGGAGGGGAGAGCCCGAAGGTCCGGCTGCTGCGCGAGGTCGCCGGGGACGGCGAGCCCGACGTGCCCGACCCCTACTACGGTGGCGACGACGGATTCGAAGACGTGCTCGACATCGTCGAACGTTGCTGCCGCGCTCTGCTCGAAGAAATCAGTCCGGACGAGACGACCTCGAAGTGATCGAAGACTCGATGATCAGGGCGCTCCACGTGCAGTCGATGCAGGCCGAAGATCTTCGCGCCGGCCACGAATCGCACACTCTTTTTCAAGCTTCCACCGTCTCCGCACTGCTCGACGGCGCCTACGACGGCGACCTCAGCTTTGCCGAACTCGCTCGGCAGGGCGATACGGGGCTCGGCACCCTGAACGCCCTTGACGGCGAGATGATCGCGCTCGACGGCCGGTTCCTGCGCGCCGACTCGCACGGCACGATCAGCGAGATTCCGTCTGATGCCCGGACCCCTTTTGCGGTCGTCGGATGGTTCGAGCCGGACCTCGAGTTCGAGATCTCCCGGGTTTCCGGTTTCGGCAGTCTCGTGACGTGCCTCGAGGAACGGATGCCAGCCGACACTCCCGCGATCGCGTTGCGGATCGACGGCGAGTTCAAAGGCGTCACCGCCCGTTCCGTCCCGCGCCAGCACGAGCCGTACCGGCCGCTGGCCGAAGTGGTCGCGGAGCAGAACGTCTTCGAGTTGCCGGCCGGAACCGGCACCCTGGTCGGATTCCGGTTCCCTGCCTACAGCGAAGGTATCGAGATCGCCGGCTACCACCTCCATTACGTCGATCGAGACCGGAAGCGGGGCGGACACGTGCTCGATCTCGAGATTGAATCGGCGACCGTAAAGGCGGAGTCCAGTTCGGACCTCCACGTCGAGTTGCCTCCCGGAATGGACCTCGGTTCGCCCGACCTCGCGGGGGACACCCACGCGGCGATCGAGCGGGCCGAACGGCTTCGGGCAGAATGAAGGTATGACGAAGTTCCGATCCAAGGTCACGGTCCTGTTGATTGCCGGCCTCTTTTCGGTGGCGCTGGCCGCCTGCGGCGGGTCGGGTGACGAAGGTTCATCGGATCGTGGCTCGGCCGGCTACCCCGGTTACGGTGGCACCAGGACCGCGAAGCTCGAGACAGGCGACGTCGACTGGCCTTTCTTCGGACGGATCGACCAGCGGCAGCACTCGCTGAAGGTTTCGGATGAACTGAATCCGCCGCTCGAGCAGAAGTGGAGCTTCTCCGACCGGGTCCTGATCGAGTTTCCCCCCGCGCTGAAGGACGGTGTCGCCTACCTCGCTGACAAATATGGCGACGTCCGGGCGCTCAGGCTCAGCGACCAGAAGGTCCTCTGGGACATCCAGAAGCAGAAGCGGAACGTCGGTCCGCCAAGCGACACGACCGCGCCCGCTTACTACAAGGGCCGGGTCTACGTGGGTTTCCAGCACGGGGCCCTGGTCGCTCTCGAAGCCGACTCGGGCAAGATTGCCTGGAAGCGACGTATCCAGGGTGGTATCCAGTCTTCGCCGATCGTGGTCGACGGTCATCTGTTCATCGGCTCGGAGGAGGGAGGCGTCTACAGCTTTGACGCGGCGACCGGCAAGCCGATTTGGACCTACCGCGCCGGCACATCGGTGAAGACCAGTCCCAGTTACAACAAGGACACCATCTACTTCGGTAACTACTCCGGGACCGTCTACGCGCTCGATGCAAAGACCGGCAATGAGAAGTGGAGGACGGACACGACCTCGACCAGCCCGGGCGGCTCCGGTGGTTTCTATTCGTCGCCGGCGGTCGCGGGCGGGAAGGTCTACCTCGCCCGGAACGACGGCATCGTCTACGCCTTCGACGAGAAGGACGGCGGGCAGTCCTGGTTCTTCCAGGCAAAGGGTGACGTCTACAGCTCACCGGCGCTGGCGAAGGTTCCGGGAACCCCGCTAACGGTCTACATCGGCTCGTATGATTCGAATCTCTATGCGCTGAACGCCAGGTCGGGCAAGGAGGAGTGGAGCCACGATGTCGGCGGACCGGTTCCGGGAACCGCGACGGTGATCGGCCACACGGTCTATACCTCGAGCTTCAAGACGGGCAAGTCGATCGGGGTGGACGCGATCTCGCACAAGGAGACGTTCACCTTCGACTCACCTGGCTACACGCCGATGATCTCCGACGGCCGGAACCTCTACCTGGTCGGCTATTTCACGCTTCACGGCTTCGTCCCGAAATAGGTCCGGTCAGGAGAGGCCGTAGGGCAGGGTGGGCAGTCCGGCCGTCGCCTCCTTGACGATCTGGTCGAGGTCGTCAGCGACAGCGAACAACTCAAAGTCTTCGGGGCTGACGCGGCCGTCGCCCAGCAGATGCTCTTTCATCCACGCGAGCAGGCCGAGCCAGAACCCGGAACCGACCAGCACCACCGGATGGTGGCGCGCCTTCTGGGTCTGGATCAGGGTCAGCACTTCGAAGAGCTCGTCCATCGTTCCGAACCCCCCGGGGAAGACGACGAAGGACCAGGAGTAGCGCATGAACATCAGCTTGCGGACGAAGAAGTAATGGAACTCCTTGCCGACGTCGACGTAGGGGTTCAGCCCCTGCTCGTGTGGCAGCTCGATGTTCAGTCCGACCGACCTCGCTCCGGCCTCCTGGGCGCCGCGGTTGGCGGCTTCCATCGTGCCCGGTCCGCCGCCCGTGATCAGGGCGTATCCGGCGTCGCCGATCGCGGCACCGACCTGGCGGGCAAGCTGGTACTCCGGGTTCCCTTCACTGGTGCGGGCTGATCCGAACACGCAGACTGCCGGACCGAGGTCCTCGAGCAGGTCGAAGCCTTCGTCGAACTCCCGGTGGATCCGCGCGAGGCGATCGGGATCGGACAGCTCGGCGATGATCTCCGGCTCGTCGCATCGGATGATCTCCTGGTCGAAGGTCGTCGGCTTTACTGGTTCAATGCTCAATGGCTGCTCGTTCCGTTCGTGTTTTCATTCGGCTGTGGCCCGGTAGCGCTCGACCGCGAATCGCCGTTCCTCGGCATGATCGACCACCGGCTCCGGATAGTCCCGGCCGATCCGGCAGTTGGATCCAGCCTGCTCTTCCGTAGACATCTTCCACGGTCTCACCAGGTGCTCGTCAGGGACGTCGTTCAGCTCGGGGACCCAGCGCCTCACGTACTCACCATCGGGGTCGAACCTCTCCTGCTGGGTCATCGGGTTGAACATGCGCTGGAAGTACGGTTTCGGATCGGTCCCGACCGAAGTCACCCACTGCCAGCCGCCGTTGTTGGAGGCGATGTCGCCGTCCAGCAGGCGTTCCATGAACCAGCTTTCGCCCGATCTCCAGTCGAGGTGGAGGTCCTTGGTCAAGAACGATGCGACCACCATTCGGACCCGGTTGTGCATCCAGCCCTCACCGAGTAGCTGGCGCATGCCGGCGTCGACCAGGGGATAGCCGGTTTGCCCAAGTCGCCAGGCTTCGAGCAGTTCGTCGTCTTCCTGCCAGTTCAGGGTGCCGCGGTACCGCTCCTGGAACTCCTGGTGGGTGACCTCGGGAAAGTTGTCGAGCACCGCCGCGTAGAAATCCCGCCAGGCCAGCTCGGAGCGGAATACGCGTGGCCCTTCACCCCGTCCCGAGCCCAGCTTCTCTTCGACCTCGAGCGCCGAGATGCAGCCCCAGCGGAGGTAAGGCGAGAGCCGCGACGACCCGCCGGCGGGGTCGTTCCGTTGCTTTCCGTAGTCGGCCAATCCGTGCCGGAGGAACAGGCCGGCGGCCTTGCGGGCAGCTGCCTCACCCGGCGCGAACGACGTCGTGCCGGTGGCATCGGCGAGTCCCAGGTCCTTCAGCGTGGGCATCTTGCCGCGGTCGGGATCCCCCGCGAGGGTGAGACTGCGGGGCGGCGTTTCGATCAGCCGGCGCTCGATGTCCCGCCACGCCTTGGCGAACGGCGAAAACACCGTGTAAGGGCGGTCATGGCCGGATCTGATCTCGCCCGGCCGGTCGGCGATGTAGGCGCCGGGGTGCGGGCTGGCAACTATCCCGAGCTTCGCCAGGTTGCGGCCGACCGCCTGATCCCGGCGCCGACTGAACGGTGACACGTCCTCGGTCCAGTGGACGGACGAGGCTCCAACTTCTTCGGCGAGTCCCGGGATCACGTCTTCTGGCCGCCCGCGGCGGAAGATCAGGTCGGCCCCCAGGTCCCGCAGCGAAGTCCGTAGTTCCTCGAGGCAGCCGAGCATGAAGCCGGTGCGGTCGGGGGAGGGGAACCGGCCGCCGGTGATCAGGCGGTCGTCGAAGACGAAGCAGGGGAGGATCGCCGGTGCGCCCGCCGCTTCGGCCAGCGCCGGCAGGTCATTGATCCGGAGATCCCGGCGAAACCACATGACCGCTGGCGCTCCGCCGGTGTTGCCGTTTCGGGTCATTGCGTCATCTTGAAGCATGGGATGAAACAAAAAGGACCGGATCCCTCGGGGTCCGGTCCTTGATCTGTTTTGCTTCAGCCCCTCAGGGCTCGAAGGTGACTGAGGCCTTTGCCGTGATTGCCTGCTTCCCTTCCAGTGAACGGTCGCATTCAGTCCTCGAGTTCGGGCGGCATCGCCCGGGGACCTTCGGGGTAGTGCCACGCGAGGTCCTCGGATGACATCTCGACCGTGTTTGCCAGCTCCGGTGGGGCGCCCACCACGAACCAGAGCTGATCCCGGCTCGTGTCGTTGAAGAGTTGCCGCAGCGAGGCCGGCTCGACCACGATCGAATCCATCGGTTTCAGCTCCAGCAACTGGTCGTCGACACGCATCCTGCCAGTGCCCTCGAGCAGCAGGTAAAGCTCTTCGGTCCTGCGGTGACGGTGCAGCGTGGACGCCTGACCCGGCTCGATCCGCCAGAAGCGCGCACCGAGTGATTCGGCCTCGAGTTGCTTCGCCACGTCGGTGTTGAGTACACCCATCTGGTTCGAACGGCGCCAGAAGGCCTCGTCTGATTTCAGCAGCCGGTATCCCACAGTGCCTACCTGACCTTGCCCGGCCGCATCTCGATCGACCAGGCGCCCGGCCTGACTGGTATCGAGACGACCATGCCGCGGTGCTTTTCCCGCCCGAGGATCCTGGTGAAGATCCGGTGACGAGGAAACGGACGGTCGACCCTGATCGCGGCCCGTCCCGCCGGATAGAAGACCTCGACCCGCCCGGAAACCCGTCGGCTGCGCGTTCCGGATGCCTTGAAGACCCGCCCGGCCTGTTGGTACGAAGTGGAGATCAGCCTTCCCGGTGCCCGGCGGATGTAGGCCCGGCGCAGGTCTTTACGCAGGTGGGGGAACTGTCCGGCGATGCGGTTCTTGCCGTCGCCGCAATCCATCCGGTAGAGGCTCCACGGTGGCAGCGGCGGTGCAAAGCCGGGGTCGTGGGTCGCCGCATGCGGATCCCCGCAGGACTGCTTCCAGGTCCAGAGGGTCGCGCCGATCCGGAATTCGTCCTGGAGGGCTTGATGGGTGTTGAAATAGTCGTCGTCTCGCCCGGTCGCGCGGCCGGGGTCGCCGCCCCACTCACCGGTGAGCACCGGTGCTCCGCCGAAGGTCTTGGCTTCCGCCAACGCGGTCTCGAAGGAATCCCGGCTGGGCGGTCCTTCTCCGCCGATGCTGCCGCCGTAGAGGTGCGGTGCGTAGACGAGGTTGCGGTCCGTGCCGAAGGCTGGCGGGGCGCCCGATCCAATCAGCGACCAGAGGACGCTGGGCTCGAACAGGATCAGGTGCCGGAATCCTCGTCCCGCCTTCTCTCCGGCACGGATCGCCCTGACCGCGGCTGCGTAGAACGGGCCGAGCGCCGTGTTGTCGGCGGGGCTGAGCGCACCCGGCTCGTTCATGATGTCGATGCCGGCGACCGCGGTCGACTTCGCGAACCGGCGGGCGACCCGGCGCAGACTGCGCACGTAATGGGTCCGGATGCCAGTGCCGTCCGCGGCGGGAGAGTTGGCAAAGAAGTTCTTCCAGGCGGCGACGACCGCCGGGTTGATCTCCCGCGCGTTGGTGAAGCAGCGAGGCTCGCTTTCATCCAGGGTGGCCCAGCCCGGAGCTCCGTCCCAGCCGAAACCGGGCTGCTGTGGCGGGACGCAGGTCTCGCCCGCACGGGCGGCCAGAGTGGCGCCCCAGGCATCCTGGTGGAAGTCGATGATCGTGTAGACGCCGTTTCGCTCCAGGCGGTGAATCCAGCGGCCCACCCGGTTCAGGTATCGCTCGTTGTACTGACCCGGTTGCGGCTCGACCCGGGACCAGGAGACGATCAGGCGCACGACGTTCCAGCCGATCTGCGAGATGCGTACGGGGTCGCGCCGGCCGAACGGCAGGGTGGGTGGCAGGTCAGTGCCCTGCCAGTACTGGCCGAGCGAATTGACGTTCACGCCGCGTAGCAGGACCTCACGGCCCTTCGAATCCATGATCCGTCCACCGCGTTCGAGGTCAGGTTCAGCGAGGAGCCGCGGCAGCGAGGCCGATGACTGCGCAGCGAGGACCATGGCGGCCGATAAGCCCGCGACGAGGAGCAGGGCCGCGAACGTGCCGCGGCAGCTGGTTGTTACCCGGCCTGTGAGCAATGCGGCTGAGAGGAGTCGAACCTCCACGTCCTTTCGGACACAAGCCCCTCAAGCTTGCGCGTCTACCAATTCCGCCACAGCCGCATGAAGGAGTCGGGATTCTAGGGAAAGGGGGAGGGGTGGTGCGCTGCCGCCGTGGGCGGATCCTTTCGTTTTCCACCCGACACGAACATGTGTCCGCAGGGGCGGCTAAGGTACGAACATAGGTTCGCTGCATGCGAACAGACCTGGCAACTGACAAGGCCGAACGGCCGACCGAGGAGCGACGTGGTTGATCTGACCAAGCGGCAGCGTGAGATCTTTGACTACATCGGCAAGTACGCCGACAAGACGGGGTACCCGCCCACGGTCAGGGAAATCGGCAAGGCGGTGGGCCTCCATTCTTCGTCGACCGTGCACGTGCACCTGGCCAACCTCGAGAAAGCCGGCGTGCTTCGCCGTGATCCGAGCAAGCCCCGCGCGATCGAAATGCTTGTGGGCAAGGCCCGCGACGCCAAGGACGCTGCCGTAGGGGCGGTCTCCGCCGCTGCCTCCGGCCCGGGACTTCCGCTGCTTGGTCAGGTTTCGGCCGGCACCGGCATGCTCGCCGAGGAAAACATCGAGGATTACGTCGAGGTGCCTTCGGTGATCGGCGGCCAGGACGGCGACTACGTGCTCGAGGTGCGCGGCGAGTCGATGAAGAACGCCGGCATCATGGACGGCGACTACGTGATCGTCCATCCAGCGCCCGACGCCGACAACGGCCAGATCGTGGTCGCGATGCTCGATGAAGAAGAAGCAACGGTCAAGCGCCTTTACAAAGAGCCCGACCACCTCCGGCTTCAGCCGGAAAACGAAACGATGGAACCGATCATCAGCACCGACGCCCAGGTAATAGGCAAAGTAATCGGCTGCTTCAGAAAGATTTAGACGCCGCCCCGCAGCAGATTGCTACTTCGAAAGGGCGCCCAGGGGCGCCCTTTCTCGTTAAATCATGCGGTGGCGGGCGGCGCCCGGGAACGACCTGGACGCGCCTGGACTTCGTCGACGCTCGCTCGGCTCGCTCATTGACGTAGGTCAAATCGCTTCGCCGGCTCGCTTACTCCTCGCCAGCCACGCCCAGGACGTCCCCGTGCACCACCCACTTGCGCACTTTGAAAAGGCCGAGTCTCGAAAGGTCTAAAACGGCGCCGAGATCGGAAAAGTGGTCGATAATCGCGAACTTTCCGTATCTCGACGCCCTCGCTCGGCTGATCTCGCCATTCTGGCGCGCTTCTTCTAGCTATCTCCGAAATATCCGGACCAGAACGCCGATGCGTTTTCTACAGCCGCGAGTGGTGCACGGGGGCTGCCTGAGAGCGGCTGGCAAGGAGTATAGGTCGGAAATGTCCGCGATCGTACTCCGGTACTTGAGCTGACATTTCCGACCGTCGACGAAGCCAGCGCTCGCAGGCAGTTCCCGGGTGCCGCCCGTGCAATACAAAGAGCGCCCTTGGGCGCCCTTTGGTTAGTGAGTCTGTAAGCCGGATCCTGTCTTGAACGACAATCTATCTCGCTGGCTGATCAAGCCGGCGGGGCCCGAAGGCACCTGCGACCTACCTGAATCTCGCCGAGCAGGGTCAACGATTCTGTTTGGTCTTGCACCGGACGGGGTTTACCTGGCCGCCGTGTCACCACGACGCCGGTGCGCTCTTACCGCACCTTTTCACCATTGCCTGTACGCAACTCACGTGTGGCCGCGCCATCGGCTGTGTATTTCTGTGGCACTGTCCCGCGGGTTTCCCCGGGTGGGCGTTACCCACCGTCCTTGCTCTCTGGTGTCCGGACTTTCCTCGAAGGGTTTTCTCTCCCCCCGCAGCCGTCCAACTCACGATGTGAATCTTACCGACGTGATCCGGTTGGCCGAAAATCGCTCCAAATCGGGTGGTTTCTGCCGCCGTTGTGTGAGCATCGCACTAAGAACACACAGTTCTTTGAGCGTTTGCTAATCTTCTCGAACCTTCTGCTGAATCTCCACCTCAAGATCGTGGAGAACGGGGGACCCAATCCGGACCGAGGTCCATGGGGCGAATCACTGGCATCCGCCAGGTAGCGCTGCTCTTTCAGCGCGAGCCCGACAGCTAACCCCGTAAGCAATGGAAAGAGAAAGTTCAAAGGTATGCACCGCAGTCCCTGGCTGGCAAAACCGAATATGGCGTTGATGCTGCTCGTCGCAGCGGCCGTCCTCATGGCCGGGTCCGTGGCCCTCAACGCCGAGACTGGCTCCGCGGCAACTCGTAGCGGCGGCATTTCGATGCCGGGAGCAAGCGCGCCGGCCACGAAAAGTTCACAGGCTGCTCCCCGGTTCGGCAACCGCACCCTGCGCAAAGGCATGAGTGGTGACGACGTGCGAATCCTCAAAGGGATCGTCCGGTCGAAGGCGCTCCTGAAGTCCCCGCTGACCACAGAATTCGACTCGCGGACCAAGTCGGCAGTCAAGAGGTTCCAGCGCAAGACGGACATCACCACCAGCGGCGTCGTCAACAGGGCTACCTCGAAGACGATGGTCCGCTCGCTCAGAAGGACCGAAGCCTCCTGGTACGGCCCCGGCCTCTACGGCAACGGCGTCGCCTGCGGCGGCACCCTGCGCCCCGGCACCATCGGTGTAGCCCACAAGACCCTTCCCTGCGGTTCCAAGGTTCTGGTCGGATACCGCGGCCGTTTCCTGATGACGAAGGTCATCGACCGCGGTCCTTACATCAAGGGCCGGGCGTTGGACCTCACCTACGCGGGCGCCGAAGCGCTCGACTTCATCAACGCCGGCGTCGCCAATGTGCGCTACGCCGTCGTCAAGCGCAAGTAGGACCCGCTCCCCGGGAATGCCCGGGTAGCCACGGGAAGCGGCACCTGCGGAAGTTTCCATTCACCGCAAAACCGATCCTTCCGGGCTTCGGCCATGTTTATACCGTGGTCGGTTGCGTCTCGTGGAACGTGAGGGCGCCGTAGATTAAGTACCTACAAGCACCGGGTCCTGACGTCTGTCTCCACGCTGAAGCGCGGAGGACAGGCGGCGAAAAACATTACGATCGGGTCCTGACGTCTGTCTCCACGCTGAAGCGCGGAGGACAGGCGGCGAGACCCTAAAGGAGCAATGAATTGATGTCACTGAAGACTTTTGGAACCAACCGGAAATCGCGCGTGCTCTTCGCCGCCTTTCTGGGAGCAGCTCTTCTGGTCGCCACCCTCGCTGTCGGATCGGCCAACAACGCGAACGCCGATTCTTCTGTCCGAGCCAAGAAGACGAAGGTTCTCGGCGCTATCGGCGAGCTGCCGGACGCACTCTGCCCCCTGAACTGCTCGGCCCTCGCGATCGTCTCCGGTTACCAGGCGGAGATCGACGGCGTCGGAAATCCGTACCGGATCCCGTTCGACGGTTACGTGACCAAGTGGAAGATCAGCCTCGGTTCCGTCACCAAGTCGCAGCGCAATTTCTTCGAAAAGCGGTTCGGACGCAAGCCAAAGGCCGGGATCTCGATCCTCAAGCCGGTCACGGTGGGCGGCAAGAAGAAGTACAAGCTCCAGAAGCGCAGCCCGGTGATCGGTCTCAACCGGTACCTCGGTGACGTCGCGTCGATCGGACTCGACAAGCGGATCCCGGTCAAAAAGGGCTGGTACGTCGCCCTGACCGTTCCGACCTGGGCCCCGGCGCTCGCCTCCGTTGACGTCGGCAGGCCGGCCAAGCCCGACATGGACTTCAGCTGGCGGGCCAGCCGGGAGCGCGACACCTGCACCCAGAACCCGAACATGCAGAATTCCGAGCCCCAGAAGGAGCCGGGCAGCAAGCGTACCTACGGTTGCCGGTTCAGCGGCGAGCAGCTGCTCTACCGCGTGAAGGTGACCAGCAAGTAGTACGGCCGGCCCGCCACCCGGCGGGGCATCCATGCAGCAAAAAGGACGGCCGGATGGCCGTCCTTTTTGTTGGGGAGGAGGAGGGGCTCGTCAGGGAGGGGAGAGCCCGTCCGGGTCAGGCTGCTTCGGGTAGGACCCTCGGCGTGGCCTGGTCTTTGGGGAGGGCCGCTGCTGCGGCCATCACGCTCTGGAATTCGCCCAGGGCCACGTGGGCCAGGGCTTCCAGGATCTGCTCGTCGTCCCAGCCGGCTTCCCGCGCTTCTTCGTGCAGGTAGATCGGCGGGTCGCCCTCGGATTCGAGCGCTGCCTTCAGGTAAACCAGCAGCGCCGCTTCGCGCGGGTCGGACGAGGTGAAACTGCGGGCTCGCGAAACTTCGTCGAGCCCGAGGCCGGCGTTGCGCGCGGTCTTCGCGTACTGGACGACGCTGTAGCTGTCGCCCTTGTGCTCGGCTACGGCCAGTGCAATCCGGTGGCGGGTCGTCTGGGGGAGCTCACCATGTGCCAGTTCGGCACGCATACGGGTGTAAGCCCTGAGCACGGCCGGGGAACCGGCAAGTACTCCGACCAGCTTGTTGACCGAGCGGCCACCGACCTGAATGCTCTTCAGGATGTTGGCGCTCTCGTCGGGCGCGGTCAGTTCGTCGTGGATATGGAATCGGCTGACTTCTGTTTTTACGGTCACGATGAATCTTTCTTGTTACGTCACTGCCCCGAAGGGCTTTTTAGGTGGCGTTTAACGGGCCATTACTTTACTTTTAGCTAGTAACTTACCTCAAGTAAGTTATACCCCTTAAGGCGGCGTCGTGCAAGCCCGGTCGCGTAGGGTTTCCCAAAGCGACGCCCTTCACAACCCCTCGCAGGACTTTCAAAAGGAGCAGATGGCCCAGCAATCCAAGACCCCAAGTGACGTTCTCGACCTGGTCGACGAACACAACGTGCGGTTCGTGCGCCTCTGGTTCACCGACGTCCTCGGCCACCTCAAGAGCTTTTCGATCAATTCGACGGAACTTGAGCGGGCTTTCGAAGGAGGTATCGGTTTCGACGGGGCGTCGCTCACCGGCTTCAACTCGGTCGAGGAAACTGACATGGTCGCCAAGCCGGACCCCTCGACCTTCGAGCTGATTCCGTGGCGTCCCGAGGGCATCGATGCGGTGGCCCGCATGTTCTGCGACATCGAGGTCCCGGGTGGCCTGCCGTACGAAGGCGACCCCCGCTGGATCCTGAAGCGCGCCCTGAAACGCGCGACCGACCTCGGATTCGACGACTTTGTCATCGGTCCGGAGCTCGAGTTCTACTATTTCAAGTCGGCTCGCCCCGAGGGAGGCATCCCCGAGGTGTTGGACGAAGGCGGCTACTTCGACCTGACGACGCTCGACGCGGGCTCCGACGTGCGTCGGGAAACAGTGCTCGCCCTCGGCCGCATGGACGTCCACGTCGCTTCGACCCATCACGAGGCCGGTCCGTCGCAGCACGAACTCGATCTGAAGGCCAGCGGCGCCCTGCTGGCGGCCGACAACATCATGACCTCGAAAATCGTGGTCAAGGAATATGCGGTGAAGGAAGGCTGGCACGCGACCTTCATGCCGAAGCCGCTCGACGGCGCCAACGGCTCCGGCATGCACCTTCACCAGTCGCTTACACGGGACGGCAAGAACGCCTTCTTCGACGAGGAGCGTCCGACCGCCCTGTCTGCGACCGCCAAGGCGTTCGTTACCGGTCAGCTGCGTCACGCGCGTGAGATCGCGCCGCTCTACGCCCAGTGGGTCAACTCCTACAAGCGCCTGGTGCCGGGCTTCGAGGCACCGGTCTACCTGTCCTGGTCGCGCCGCAACCGCTCGTCATTGATTCGCGTTCCCCAGCGGCAGAGCGGCGAGTCCGGCGGGGCCCGTCCGGAACTGCGCTGCCCCGATCCTGCCTGCAACCCCTACCTTTGTCTGGCCGGCATGCTCCAGGCCGGGCTCGAAGGCATTGAGAAGGTTTACGAGCTGCCAGAACCGATGGAGGAGAATCTCTATCACCTCGGACCCGACGAAATGGCGCAGCGCGGAATCGAACAGCTGCCGGCGACCCTCGGTGAGTCGATTGAACTCGCCGCCGATTCCGAGTTGCTGCTGCGGACGCTCGGTGAGCACACGTTCCGCCGTTTCATCGAGCTCAAGCGTCAGGAATGGGACTCATACAGGGTCCAGGTCACACCGTACGAGATCGAAAGCTTCCTGCCTGTTCTCTGAGGTGGCGGGCGGCGCCCGGAACGACCTAAGCGCGCCTGGCTTCGTCGACGCCCGCGAGTCTCGTAGGCCGAACCAGGTTACGCTCACGGGTAGGCAACCCACTGCAGCAAACACCGAAATTTCCTAGTTAGGAAATTCGGTGCCTGATTCATAGCTGTGAAGTCTTTGAGAGGGCGAAACACAAAGGGCTAGTTTCCCTGCTTCCTGTTTCGCCCGCCCCCGCGGAAGACCGATGCCGGAACTGCCCGGAGCTAAATGGCATCAAGTTCCTTTCGGAGAACATCAGGGTCGGTCACCGGCGCTTGGCAGGTGAAGTTTTCGCAGACATATGCCGCGGGCTTGCCTTCGAGGGCGGTTCGCGATTTCAGGAGTGGCGGCACCGAAGAGCCCTCGGGGCCGAGGGCGACCACGAAGTCTGGCCGGTAGCGAGACCGGAACGATTCGAGCAATGGACCACCGGCACCGAGGGGATCTTCGCCGTCGGGCGTGACTACCGCGACCTCGCCGGATGGCGAGAGATAGAGCTGGAGCGCCTGGAGCAGATGCCCGAAGGCGTCGGGCTGACGGGCTGTCGCCGGGGCAAGCAGTCTGAGGACCCCTAGCGCCTGGCGCACATACAGGTTCTCCCCGGTCAGGTCACCGAGCCTGAGCAGACCGAGCGCGGCCGAGGCGCTGCCCGAGGGGATCGGATGGTCGCCGACATCCTTCCGCCGTGCGATCAGCTCCTCGTGATCGTGGGACGTCGTGAAGAAGCCACCGCGGTCGGGGTCAGCGAAGCGGTCGATCATCGTTTCAGCGAGTCCCTGTGCCCGTTTGAAGACTTCTTCGCTGAAGTTGGACTGGTACAGCGTGAGCAGGGCCTCGAGCAGGAAGGCATGGTCTTCGAGGTAAGCGTTGAGTCGCGCTTCGCCCTGGCGCCACGTCCGCAAAAGCGAACCCTGGGAGTCGCGCATCTCGTCCCAGATGAACTCGGCAGCCGTTTCGGCAGCATCCAGGTAGTCGGCCCGGCCGAGGACCGCTCCGGCTTCGGCCAGGGCGGAGATGGCGAGGGCGTTCCAGGAGAGCAGCACCTTGTCGTCGAGCGCGGGGCGGATACGACCGGCCCGGGCGGCCAGGAGGTCCGACCGGATCGATTCGAGTTCGGCGTCGAGCTCTCCCGGAGGCTGTTCGCGCGGGAAGTGGAGCACGTTCCGGCCTTCGAAGTTGCCGTCCCCGGTGACTCCGAAGGTCTCGATCGCGACATCCGCCCGGCCGCCGAGTACCTCCCGCAGTTCGTCGATCGTCCAGGTGTAGAAGATTCCCTCTTCGCCTTCTGAATCGGCATCGAGCGAGGCGTAGAAGCCACCGGACCCGTCCCGCATCTCCCGCAGCATCCAGTCGAGGGTCTCTTCCGTGATCCGCCGGTACCGGTCGTGACCGAGTTCCTGCCAGGCGTGGAGGTAGGTGCGGGCCAGCAGTGCGTTGTCGTAGAGCATCTTCTCGAAGTGCGGGACCAGCCAGACGTCATCGACCGAGTAGCGGGCGAAGCCGCCGCCGATCTGGTCGTAGATGCCTCCCGCGGCCATGCGGTCCAGGGTCACTTCGACCGGCTCTGTCTCCCCGCGACCGAGCAGGTACTCGAGCGTGGAGGCCGGCGGGAACTTCGGGGCGGGGCCGAAACCGCCGAGTTCGAGGTCGGCGAGTTCGAGCAGGGTCGTGGTCCGTTCCGCGAGCAGGCCGGGGTCGATGTCGCCTTCGCGCGCATTGATCAGTGACACCGCACCGAGGCGGGTCCGGACGTCGGATGCCTGCGAACGGATCTCGTCTCGCCGCTCGTCGAAAGCCTTGACCACGGCGTCCATCACCATCATGAAGCTGGGCATGCCGGTGGAAGAGTCGGGCGGAAAGTACGTGCCGCCGTGGAACGGAACGCCTTCCGGATCGAGGAAGGCGGTAAGTGGCCAGCCGCCGCTCCCGGTGATCGACTGGACGGCCTCCATGTAGATCGCGTCGATGTCGGGGCGTTCCTCCCGGTCGACCTTGATCGGGATGAAGTGGTCGTTCATATAGTCGGCGGTGGTCTGGTCCTCGAAGGATTCACGCTCCATCACGTGGCACCAGTGGCAGGCCGCGTAACCGATCGAAAGCAGGATCGGTTTGTCGTCTTCCCGGGCTGCTGCGAGAGCTTCCGGTCCCCACGGGTACCAATCGACCGGGTTGTCCTTGTGCTGGAGGAGATACGGGCTGGTTTCGTCGGCGAGGCGGTTGCTCATGGGCAAAGTCTGTCAGGCCGACGAGGGTGGGGCAGACCCGGCATGATTGTTCCCGTGGAACCGGCATTCGCCTCGATACTCAGCGACTTCTGGCAAGACCAGCTCGTCGAGAACGACCAGCAGGCCCTGTTCATGGTGCTAGTCGGGTTCCTCGGCTCGTTCATCTTCATCCGCATCAGCACCCGGATCATGCGCAGTGACAAGGTGTCCTGGTGGCCGGGCAGCGTCGTCAGCGAAAGCGGCGTTCACCTTCACCATCTCGTCTTCGGCATCGTGACCATGATGGCCGCCGGCACCGCCGGCTTCGCGGCCCTCGGCCACAGCCCCTGGTTCGAGATCTTCGCGCTCGCCTTCGGCATCGGCGTCGGGCTGACGATCGACGAGTTCGCCCTCTGGGTCCACCTCGACGATGTGTACTGGGCGGAAGAGGGCCGGCGATCGATCGATGCGGCCGTGATCGCGGCGGTGCTAATGGTGCTGCTTATGGTCGGCGGCCGGCCATTCGAGCTGGGTGAGGATACGAGCGACGGCCTCGTGGTCGCGGCGCTTCTGCTTGCCTTCAACTTCGCGATGGTCGGCATCTGTTTCCTCAAGGAGCGTCTGCTGCACGGTGTGGTCGGCTTCTTCATCTCACCGGTAGCAATCTACGGCGCCTGGCGGATCGGCAAACCGAATTCACCCTGGGCCAAGCGCCGCTACCGGGAAAAGAACCCGAAGAAGCAGGCCCTGGCGGAAGTCCGATTCAGCCCGGAACGCCGAACCGAACGTTTCAAGGAGTGGTTCCGCGACAAGGTCGGCGGAGGCATCAGCCAGCACTGACTAAACCTGCTGCTGCCGCAATTCAGCCCGTTTGATCTTGCCGCTCGCGGTCTTCGGCAGTTCGTCGGTGAACTCGACGATCCGCGGGTATTTGTACGGCGCGGTCGCGTCGCGGCAGTGTTGCTGTATCTCGGCGACGAGCTGGTCATCGGGCTCGCCGTCACGAAGGACGACCACCGCCTTGACCACCGATCCGCGCTCCGGGTCGGGCGCCGCGATCGCCGCCGCCTCGGCGACCCGCGGGTGGGTCAGCAGGGCGGATTCGACTTCGACCGGGCCGATCCGGTAACCGGCGGAGCTGATCACGTCGTCGTTCCTCCCCTGATGGAAGAGGAAGCCGTGTTCGTCCACGGTCACCAGATCGCCGGTCGCCCACCACTCGCCCTCGAAGGTGGTGCCGTCGATATAGCTGGAGAAGAAGGTGGGGGAGGTGGCCGCCCGGACCTGGAGTTCGTCCTCGACGATTCGCGTCTCGATGCCCGGCAGCGGTCGGCCCATCGAACCTTCGCGCCCGGCGACGCGGTCGCCGGGACGGATGCCTGTGACCTGCCCGGTTTCGGTCTGTCCGTAGCCGTCTGCGATCTCGAGCCCGGTGCTCTCGCGAAAGACGTCGATCACCTCGGCGTTGAGCGCTTCGCCGGCGGAGACCATGCGCCTGATGCCGGGAACGGGGGTGACCGTGGTTCGCTTGGCGAGGATCCGGTACTCGGTGGGGGCCTGGCAGAGCACGGTGACGCCCTCGCGACGGGCAATGTCCAGTCGTGCCTCCGGGTCGAACCGGGCATCCACGAGCAGCGACTTGGCGCCCCGGAGCCACGGGGCGATGAACGAGTTGCGCGATGACTTCGACCAGCCCGGAGCGGCGGTGCACCAGACGAGGTCGCCTTGGTCGGCACCCAGCCAGTGCTCGGCCTGCGTCGCCTGGCCGAGCAGATAGCTCTGGCTGTGAACCACGCCTTTCGGCTCGCCGGTGGATCCGGAAGTGAAGACGATCAGGGCCGGGTCAGACGGGTCGAGGTCCGCGGCCGCAGCCGGCGTCGCCTGGTCGAGGTCCTCGTCGAAGATTCGCTCGAGATCAGCCATGTCGAGGTACGGCACACCGTCGCCGAGGTTGGCGAGGTACCGCTCTTCGCCGATCACCAGAGCCGGATTGGTCGCCGCCACCCGGTATGCCAGGTCGGTTCGGGTCAGTTGCGGGTTCAGGGAAAGTGCAACAGCGCCCATGCGGAAGCAGGCGAGCATCGAGGTCACCCATTCGATCCGGCTGCCGACCAGGATCATGACCACATCGCCGCGCCGCACACCCTGGGCAAGCATCGCCCCGGAGAGTCCCATGCTGCGGGCGAACAGGTGGCTGAAATAGTGGACCTTGCGTCCGCCCTCGGCGTCAATCGCGATCACCGCCTCCTGGGAAAACGGGAACTTCTGGATGACGTCGTCGATGAAGTTCACTTGATCTGATTCTGTCAGGGATCTGGTTCTCCGCGGGCCGCCCATTAACTTCCCGCTGCCTGAAAATCGGGAATGCGTCCGGTTGCAAAGCAGGCTTGAGTTCAGCTTGTTAGGTTTGCCTAAGGTAAACCCGACTCGATTAGGAGGATATGTTGCTGAATAAGTACGTGTTGCTGTTGCTTGCCGTTGCCGGGTCCGCCCTGGCGCTGGCAGCCTGCAGTGGTGACGATGATGGGGACAGCATCGTCGTCTATTCCGGACGTGACGAAGCGATCATCGCACCGCTGCTCGACAACTTCTCGGAGCAAAGCGGGATCGAAGTCGAGGTGCGCTACGGCGACAGCGCCGAGATGGCCGCTGCGATCCTCGAGGAAGGCGATGTCAGTCCCGCGACCGTGTTCTTTTCTCAGGATGCCGGTGCGCTCGGGGCAATCGAGAAGGAAGGTCTCTTCACCGAACTTCCGTCGAACATCCTCGAACGAGTACCGGCGAAGTTCCGATCGGCGGACGGCCGATGGGTCGGCGTCTCCGGCCGGGCCCGGATCGTTGCCTACAACGCCGATACGGTCAAGCAGAACGAATTGCCCTCGACCGTCGACGAGATGTATGACCCGAAGTGGGAGGGTCGGTTCGGCTGGGTGCCGGACAATGCTTCGTTCCAGGCCTTCATTACTGCGATGCGCGAGCTTCAGGGTGACGAGGCGACCGAGGAATGGCTAACAGCGATGGTCGACAACGGGACCAGGCCGTACCCGGGCAATTCCGAGCTGCGTGACGCGGTTGCCGCCGGCGAGATCGACGCCGGCATCACCAACCACTACTACGTCGCCCGGGCGATGGACGAAAACAATGAGGACTACCAGGGCGAGAACTATCCGGTCCGTATCCACACGACTGACGCCGCGGATCCCTCCGCATTGATCAACGTCGCGGGAGCCGGAGTGCTGTCCTCGAGCGATACCGGTGCACCCGGCGAGGAGTTCATCGAGTTTCTCCTGAGCGACGAGTCGCAGGAGTTCTTCGCCGCCGAGACCAAGGAGTACCCGGTCGTCCCGGGGGTCGCAGCCGACGAGTCGCTGACGGCGCTCGACGACCTTGACAGCCCCGACGTCGACCTGACCGACCTGGACGATCTAGAAACGACGCTGAGAATGATCCAGGACTCGGGGGCGCTGTAAGGCACGTCGCGACAGCCCCTTCAGGTTCGACCCGGCCGCCGCGTGTACTCGCGGCGGCCGGAGTCTGTCTGGCGCTGCTCTTCGTCCTCCCGGCCGCGTACCTGCTGTACCTGGTCGGCGGATCCCCGGGGGACGCTTTCGACACCCTGATCCGCGAACGCACCGGCCGCCTGCTTCTGCGGAGTCTCGGACTTGCTCTCGCGGTCACCGCCGCGGCGACCTTGATCGGGGTGCCGGCTGCCTGGCTGACATCCCGGTCCGATCTTCCCGGCCGACGCTTCTGGTCCGTTGCCCTCGCTCTGCCGTTGGTCATTCCGAGCTATATCGGTGCCTATACCTTCATCGCCGCCCTCGGACCGAAGGGAATGCTGCAGGACTCCCTCGGCGGCCTGGTCGGCGTCGAGAGGCTGCCCGACATCACTGGCTTCTTCGGGGCCTGGCTCGTCCTGACGCTGTTCACCTACCCGCTTGTCATGCTGCCGGTGCGAGCCATGCTGCAGAAGTCGGACCCCTCGCTGGAAGAGGCGGCGAGGTCCATGGGGCGCAACGCACGGAGCGTGTTTCTCTCAGTTACGGTTCCCCAGGTGGCCCCGGCGATCGGGGCCGGAGGGTTACTCGTGTCGCTTTATGTCCTGAGCGACTTCGGCGCTGTGTCGATCATGCGCTTCAACTCCTTCACCCTTGACATCCACACCGCGTACGGCGCGTCGTTCGACCGGGCTGGCGCCGCAACCCTGGGCCTGCTGCTGGTCGTGCTGATGCTCGGAATCCTCTGGGCGGAATCGCGCTTCCAGCGTAAACGCAGCCAGTACCGGACCGGCCCCGGGGTGGCTCGTCGGCCTGCCCCGGCCCCGCTTGGCAGGATGCGGTTGCCGGCCCTGCTCTTCTGCGGA
>JBBSKC010000042.1:0-19752 GCA_038256675.1 Solirubrobacterales bacterium
CCCGCGACGCGGACCTCGACCTGGTCGAAGTCGCCGCCGGCGCCAAACCGCCCGTGGCCCGCCTCCTCGACTACTCGAAGTACAAGTACGAGCAGGAGCAGAAGCTCAAGCAAGCGCGCAAGCACCAGACCCAGGTCAACGTGCGCGAAATCAAGCTGCGCCCGAAGATCGCGGTCCACGATTACAACACCAAGAAGGGCCACGTCACCCGCTTCCTCAAGCACGGCGACAAGGTCAAGGTGACGATCATGTTCCGCGGTCGCGAACAGGCTCACCCTGAGCGTGGCCGCGACCTGCTCTACCGCCTCTTCGAAGACCTCGAGGGCCTGGCGACGATCGAGTCGAAGCCGCTCCAGGAGGGCCGCAACATGAGCATGCTGCTCGGCCCCTCCAAGGAAGCGACCAAGATCGCCGAGGCCGACCGGAAGGACGACGACAAGTCCGAGAAGGAAGAAGAGACTCCGAGCGCACCGGTCAACACGCATCCGCAGGCGATGACGCCCGAACAGGTCGAGGCCGCCGAAGCCGAAGCCGAAGATGCTGAAGAGCCGGAAGCAGAAGCCGGGGCCGAAGAGCCAACCGGGGCGGAATCACCTGACGCCGAAAAGTCAGACTCCGAAAGCACCAAGTAGCTCAGTACTGGGCGGAAGCAGCCCGCCGCCACGTCGGCGTCTACTGAGAAGCACCCGAGGCGATCAGTTCGGCTATTCGCTCGCCCGCCCGGCCGTCCCAGAGGGGCGGGGGTGATGAGGTTACGGCGCCGCCGCCGGTGATCAGGCCGGGGATCTCGGCGATCCGGGCTGGGTCGAGCCCGAGCATCGTGTTGGTTCCGAGCTCGACCGTGACTGGTCTTTCGGTGTTGTCGCGCAGGGTGAAGCAGGGCACTCCGAGGTAGGTCGTCTCTTCCTGGATTCCGCCGGAGTCGGTGAGCACCGCCGTGGCGTCGCTTTCGAGGGAGAGGAACTCGAGGTATCCGACCGGGTCGACGAGGTGGAGACCGGGGGCGATCTCGGCGCCTTCCGCATCGAGGCGGGCCTTGGTGCGTGGGTGGACCGGGAAGAGCACCGGCGCGTCGGCGGCGACCAGGTTGAGCGCCGCGATCGCTTCGAAGAGCAGGGGTCCGTCGACCAGCGCGGGGCGATGGAGGGTGACCAGGACGTATGCGCCCGGCTCGAGGTCGAAATGCCGGCAGGCCTCAAGCGGCTGAAAGCGGTTTTCGAGCGCGACCAGGCTGTCGATCATGGTGTTGCCGACGAAGTGAGCCTTCTCCGGCGCGATGCCTTCCCGCTCGAGGTTGCCCAGGGCTTCTTCGGAGGTCACGTAGAGCTGGTCGCTGATCGCGTCGGTCAGGACCCGGTTGACCTCCTCCGGCATGGTGCGGTCCCAGCTGCGGAGGCCGGACTCGAGGTGCGCGACCGGGATCTCCAGCTTCACGGCGGTCAGCGCCGCGGCCAAAGTCGAGTTGACGTCGCCGGGCACGACCACCAGGTCGGGTCGGTCGGCGGTCAACAGGGGTTCGAGGCGCTCCATCACGCGGGCGGTCTGCTGGGCGTGGGTGCCGGAACCGATCTCCAGCATGTGGTCCGGCTCCGGGACCCCGAGCTGCTCGAAGAAGATCTGCGACATCATCCGGTCGTAATGCTGTCCGGTATGAACGATTTCCTGATCAGAATCGGGCAACCGTTCCTGCAGGGCCTTGACAAGCGGGGCCATCTTTACGAAATTCGGCCGGGTGCCGAGCACGTGCATGATTCGCATTGCGGCTCACCATATCCACCAAAACCGACGGCAGAAGGGTGCTCCCCCTCTTTGTTTGATTGAATACGCCGTCGCATGCCGAAGATGAAGACACATTCCGGAGCCAAGAAGCGGTTCAAGAGGACCGCCAATGGCAAGCTGCGCGGACGGCGCGCTTACTCCAGCCACATCCTGGAGAAGAAGTCGCCGAAGCGCAAGCGCCGCATGGCCCGGCCCGTCGAAATCAAGGATGCCGACGCTCCGCGGATCAACAAGCTGCTTGGAGGCAAGTAATGCCCCGCGTCAAGCGGTCAGTAAACGCACGAAAGAAGCGCCGGAAGGTCCTCGAAGAGGCCAAGGGTTATTACGGCCGGAAGAGCTCTTCGTACAAGCTGGCGAAGGAACAGGTCATGCGTTCCGGTGCTTACGCGTACCGCGACCGCAGGGTCAGGAAGCGTGACTTCCGCCGTCTCTGGATCACCCGCATCAACGCTGCCGCTCGCGCCGAAGGCATGAGCTACTCGCAGCTGATCCACGGCCTGGACAAGGCCGGGGTCGAAGTGAACCGCAAGATGCTCGCCGATATCGCGGTTCGTGACCGCGAGGACTTTCGCCGATTTGTCGAGATCGCCCGGGAGGGTGCCGCCGCGTAACGCGCTTCGGCATTCACTTACCTCGGGCGGCTTCGCATTTGCGAGTCGCCCTTTTTTGTTTTTGGAGAGAAATGATCACCAGTCCTGACAACGAAAAACTGAAACTGGTCCGGAAGCTCGGTTTGAAGAAGCACCGGGAGAAGCTCGGCCTGTTCGTGACCGAGGGCGAAGACCTGGCCGCCGCCGGTCTCGCCGCGGGTCACGAGCCCCGGGCGCTGCTCGTCCATCCGGACTCCGGGGTCGAAGGCGAGGAGGTCGAGCCCGAACTGCTGGAGCGGGTGTCTTCGCTTGCGTCAGGCACGAGGGTGATCGGCATCTGGCCTGAGATCTGGGCCGAAACGCCGAAGGACGTCTGCGTCTTTCTCGACGGGCTGGCCGATCCCGGCAACATGGGCACGATCATCCGCACCGTCGACGCCCTGCTCGACGCCACCGTCGTGATCGGTCCCGGCACCGTCGATCCTTACGCTCCGGCGTCGGTCCGGGCCAGCATGGGCTCGATCTTCACCCAGCCCCTGCTCAAAGGCAAGATCGACGTCACGCCGGAGCCCAGGGTGGCGATGGTCGCGTCGGGCGGCGAGTGGCCCGATGGTCACACGGCTCCCGTGACCATCTGCCTGGGGTCAGAGCGCGCAGGAATCCAGCATGTGGTCTTGAATCAATGCGATGAGACCTGGACCATCCCCCTGCGGGAGGGTCGGGCCGAATCCCTCAACGTCGCAGCCGCCGCAGCCATCGCCTGTGAGCGGATATCGTCGCCCGTCCCGCCCAAGGAAGCGAGTTAGGAAGCAATGCTGGAGCGCCTTCAAGAGATCGAAGCCGAGGCCATCACCGAGGTGGGTGCCGCAAGGTCGGCCGCCGAGCTCGAAGAGCTTCGGGTCAAGTTCCTCGGCCGGAAGTCCGAATTAACGGGGATTCTGAGGGGAATCGCCGATCTCGATCCCGCCGAGCGCGGACCGGTCGGCGGTGGCGCGAACAAGGTGCGGAAGGGCCTCGAAGCGCTGATCGAGGAAGGGATCGAGTCGCTGGCAGGCGCCGAGCTCGAAGCGAGCCTCGCTGGTGACCGGATCGACGTGACACTTCCCGGCTCGCCTGCCCGCGCGGTCGGCCACCTCCACCCGATCACTCGCACCCGGCGGCTGATCGAAGACGTGATGATCGGTCTCGGCTACCAGGTGATGGAAGGCCCGGAGGTCGAGCACGACTTCTACAACTTCACGGCACTCAACCATCCGGCTGACCACCCTGCCCGGATGCTCCAGGACACCTTCTACGTCGAGGCCGGCGCCGGCGCGCCGGATGACGCCGGACCGCGGGACGTGCTGCTTCGGACCCACACCTCGCCGATGCAGGTGCGGGCGATGGAGACCGCGCCACCGCCGCTCTTCATGATCGTGCCCGGCAAGACGTACCGGCGGGACTCGGACGCCACCCACAGCCCGATGTTCCATCAGGTCGAGGGCCTCGCCGTCGCGGAAGGCATCACCCTGGCTGATCTCAAAGGCACTCTGCTCGCGATGCTGAGGGAGATCTTCGGTCCCGACCGCGAGATCCGGATGCGGCCCCACTTTTTCCCGTTCACCGAGCCTTCGGTCGAGTTCGACGTCTCCTGCTTCAAGTGCGGCGGCACCGGTGAGCTCGAGGGCGGCGACCGCTGCAACCTCTGCAAGGGCATCGGCTGGATCGAACTCGGCGGCGCCGGCATGGTCGATCCGAACGTGTTCGGTTTCGTGCGGAAAGCCGGGTACGACCCCGACCTGGTCACCGGCTTCGCTTTCGGCTTCGGCATCGAACGGATCGCCATGCTGCGGCACGGCGTGGGGGACCTGCGGCTTTTCTTCGACAACGACGTGCGGATGCTGGAGCAGTTTTCATGAGGGTCCCTTACGGCTGGATGGCCGAGTACTGCGACCCGGGGCTCGAGCCGGACGTGCTCGCCGAGAAGCTGGCGATGACCGGCACCGAGGTCGAGCGGGTCGTGACCTCCGGGCCGCCGTCGGCCGACAACTTCGTGATCGGCCTGGTCAAGGCCGTGGAGGAGCACCCCGACGCCGATCGGCTCAGGGTCTGCACGGTCGACACCGGCGATGGCGAGCGGAGCATCGTCTGCGGTGCACCGAATGTGGCAGCTGGCCAGACGGTGGTCGTCGCCCTGCCGGGCGCCGTGATGCCGGGTGGCATGAAGATCAAGAAGGCCAAACTGAGAGGTGTGCCCTCCGAAGGCATGATCTGTTCGGAGTCCGAACTCGAACTCGGCGACGGCAAGGACGGCATCATGGTGCTGGAGGACGGCCTCGCCGCCCCGGGAACGCCGGCCGCAGACGTGGTGCCGCTCTCCGAACAAGTGCTCGAACTGGAAGTCACGCCCAACCGGACCGACTGCTACGGCATCTACGGCGTCGCTCGGGAAGCCCACGCGATCACCGGAGTCGCGCTGGCTCCGGCCCCCTGGCAGGACCAGTCGATCGAAGCCGGTGGCGAGGTCGACAACCTCGTCTCCGTGGAAGTTGAGGACCACGATCTTTGCCCGCGTTTCACGGCCCGGGCCTTCACCGAGGTCAAGGTCGCTCCTTCGCCACTCTGGCTGAGGGCGCGGCTGATCGCTTCCGGCCAGCGGCCGATCAACAACGTGGTCGACATCACCAACTACGTGATGTGGCTCACCGGTCAGCCGATGCACGCCTTCGACCTCGACCTCGTGCCCGATGGCGCGCTGTCGATCCGTTCGGCAAAGGAAAGCGAGAAGGTGACCACCCTCGACGGCGTCGAGCGGGAAGTGTCGACTGACACGGTCCTGGTCTGCGACAGGAACGGTCCGGCCGCGATCGCCGGCGTGATGGGCGGAGCGGTGTCCGAGGTCTCGAAGACGACGACCTCGGTCCTGATGGAGGCCGCGACCTGGAACGGCCCGAACATCCTTCGCACCTCGCGGGACCTCAACCTGCGGTCCGAGGCCTCGTCCCGGTTCGAGAAGCAGCTTCATCCCGAACTGGCGGAGCGGGCCCAGATCGTGGCCACAACGCTGATGGTTGAGCTCTGCGGCGCGACTCCCGCTGCCGGCATGGTCGACATCTCCGCGCCGATGCCGGAATCCGAGCCAATCCGGCTGCGGAACGGACGGGTCGAGCGCATCCTCGGCCTCGCGATCGACACCTCCGCACAGACCGAAGCCCTCGAAATGCTTGGTTTCGTTGTCAAACCCGACGGCGACGACCTGCTGGTCTCGGTCCCGGCTGACCGGTTCTACGACGTGACCCGGGAGATCGACCTGGTTGAAGAGGTCGGGCGGGTCAATGACCTCGACCGGCGGCTGCCCGCAACATTGCCATCAGGGTCGGGCCGGGTTGGCGGACTCAGCCGCCAGCAGGGCCTCCAGCGGCGGGCCGAAGATTCGATGCGCGAAGCCGGCTTCGACGAGATAGTCGGCTGGAGCTTCACCGAGCCCGGTGAGGCCGAGAGCCTCAGGATTGCCGAGCCGGATCCGCGGGCCCGGGCGGTACGGCTCTCCAACCCCCTTTCCGAGGACCAGTCGGTCATGCGCACGATCCTGCTCGGTTCACTGCTCGGTGCGGCCGGGCGCAACCGGTCGCGCGGAGCGGACCGGATCGCCCTGTTCGAGTCCGGACGGGTCTACCTGCCTTCCGGAGACTTCGGTCCCGGTCCGCTGGGCGGCGACTTCCCCGGCGACCAGCGGCCGCCGGTCAACGAACCTCAGCACCTCGCGGTCCTCGCGACCGGATCGATCGACCCCGCCTCCTGGGGCAACGATCCGGCTCCGGCCGAGTTTTTCCAGCTCAAAGGCGTGCTTGAACGGCTGGCTTTCGGCCTTGGCACGACGATCGAGGTCGTCGCCGGCGGGCAGCCGTTCCTCCATCCGGGACGGTCGGGAACGGTAGTCGCCGATGGCGAGGGGATCGGCTGGATCGGTCAGATCCACCCCTCGGTGGCCGCGGCCTGGGACCTCGAGGACACCGTCGCCTTCGAGATCAGGCTGGCCGAACTGCTCGAAGCCTCGCCACTCGGTGAGGAGACTTATGCCGACTTCACCAGCTTCCCGCCGGTCGACCGGGACCTCGCGCTGGTCATAAGTGATTCGGTGGAAGCGGCCAGCGTGCTTTCCGCCGTGGACGAAGCCGGTGGAGACCTGCTGGCCTCGGTCACGGTCTTCGACGTCTACCGGGGCGACCAGGTCGGACCGGAAGAAAAGAGCCTCGCCCTGCGGATGCGGTTCCGGGCGGACGACCGGACCCTGAGCGACGAAGAAGTTGATCCTCTCTGGCAGAAGATCATCACTGCCGCCGCGGCGCTCGGAGGGCGGGTCCGTGGCTGAGTCAAAGCAACCGATCGGGCTCGAAGGGGCCAAGGCGAGGGTCGTCGTCGCCGGGGCCACCGGTTACGCCGGCGCGCTTGCGGCACAGCTCGTGTGGAACCACCCGGAACTCGAGCTGGCCGAGATCACGGCGCGGTCCGAGGCCGGGGTGGCCCTGAACTCGCTCTACCCGCGCTACGACGTGCCGCTCGAGCTGAAAGAACTGGATCTGGACGGGCTCGAGGACGTGGACGTCGGCATCGTCGCCTACCCACACGGCGCCGCCGCGCCGGTGGTCGCCGCGATGCGGGGCCTCGGCATGATCGTGATCGACCTTTCGGCGGACTTCCGGCTCGAGGACCTACCGACGTACGAGCGCTTCTATGGCGCCCACGGCGCACCCGACCTGCTCGACGGCGCGGTCTACGGGCTGCCCGAGCTCAACCGGCAATCCGTCAAGAACGCCGAACTGATCGCCAACCCCGGGTGTTATCCGACGGCGACGATCCTGGCATTGGCACCCCTGGCCGAAGCCGGGTTGATCGACGACGTCGTGATCGACGCCAAGTCCGGGGTTTCGGGGGCAGGCCGGGGCGGGGGGGAAGCAACTTCGTTCACCACCGTCACCGAAAACGTCTCGCCGTACAAGACGGTCGGCCACCGCCACCGGCCGGAGATCCTCGAGCAGCTGAACGGGCTGGCTCCGGCAGACATCGCATCGCTGACTTTCGTCCCGCACCTGGTTCCGGTTGACCAGGGCGAGCTGGTCAGCTGTTACGTGAAAAGTTCCGTCGACCTGGAGCAGGCTGACCTCGACACGCTGTTTTCAGCCAGGTACCTGAACGAGCCCTTCGTCAAGGTGACCGATTCGGCACCCGGCATGCGGGACGTGCGGGATACGAACCAGTGCCACATCCAGGCGGTCGCCGGCGACGACCGGATCCTGGTCTTCGCGACGATCGACAACCTCTGGAAAGGCGCTTCCGGCCAGGCGATCCAGAACCTGAACCTGATCCTCGGGCTCGACGAGGAGGCCGGACTCAGATGAGTGATGAGTTCTTCCGGTCGAAGTGGGTCGCGGCCCCGACGGGTGTCGAGCAGCTCGACCCCAGCGAACTTGCGGCTGGCTTCCGGGCGGGCGGTGTGCCCTGCGGACTCAAGGAGGACGGCAAGACCGACCTTGGCCTGGTTACGTGCGATTCGGACGAAGTGCACTCGGCGCTCCTCCTGACAAAGAACGCGGCTGCGGCGGCCCCGATCCGGGTCTGCCGGGACCAGCTCGAGCAGGACGCGATCCGGGCGGCGATCGTCAATTCGGGCAACGCCAACGCCGCCACCGGCGAACAGGGCATCAAGGACGCACTTGCCATGCGCGAATCCGCCGCCGCGGCGCTCGGGTTCGAACCGACTCAGGTCGCGGTCGCGGAGACCGGCGTGATCGGTGTGCCGATGGACATGGAGTCGGTCCTTGCCGGGATCGACGGGCTGGCCGGGTCGCTTTCGGCCGACGGTGGCGTGAAGTTCTCCGACGCGATCATGACCACCGACCAGTGGCCCAAACATTGTTCCGTGAAGCTCGACGGCGTGACCGTGTCCGCCCAGGCGAAGGGTGCCGGCATGATCGAACCCGGCTTCGCCACCATGCTCTGCTTCGTCCAGACTGACGCGGTTCTCGAGGGCGCTGACGCCCTGCTCCGTGGTGCCGTCGGCGACTCGTTCGAGCGCATCACCGTCGACGGCCAGATGAGCACCAACGACACCGTGCTGCTCCAGGGCAGCGGGCTCTCCGGGAAACCGATGCCCGCGGGGCTGCTCGAAGCCGTGCTGCTGCAGCTGGCGATCGAAGTGGTCCGGGACGGCGAAGGCGCGACCCGGGTCGGGCGGATCGAAGTCTCCGGCGCGGCCAACGGCGATGAAGCGGAGATGGTTGCGCGGCGGATCGCCAATTCCCCGCTGGTCAAGACCGCCCTGCTCGGCCGGGACCCGAACTGGGGTCGGATCGCCCAGGCCGCCGGCGCCGCGCTGGCCGGATCTGACATCGGTGAAATGGGACCGGACGTGATCGAAGCTTCCGACCTGGCCGGCGAAGCGCCCGAAGCCGAACTTTCGCTGAAGCTCGACCGGGGCGCCGGCCGGGCTCACATCTACTTCAGCGACCTGACCCACGAGTACATCGTCATCAACGCCGAATACACAACGTAAGGACTCGAGATGGACGAGGACAAGGCCAAGGAGATCACCCGGGCGCTCGATGACGAAAACGTCACCGTGCTGCTCGAGGCGCTCCCTTACATCCGGGAATTCCACGGCAAGACCGTAGTAATCAAATACGGCGGAGCGGCAATGCGAGAGGAGTCGCTCCGCGAGGCTTTCGCCAAGGACGTGGTCCTGCTCAAGTACGTCGGCATGAACCCGGTGATCATCCACGGCGGCGGTCCCGAGATTTCCGATGTCATGAACAGGATGGGCATCGAGGTCAAGTTCCACCACGGTTTGCGGGTTTCCGACGCGGAGACGGTCGAAGTCGCGAAGATGGTCCTGCTCGGCAAGGTCAACGCCGACCTGGTCCGGCGCCTCAACCGGGCGGGCCAGCCTTCAGTCGGCCTGTCGGGCGAGGATGGCGCGCTGTTCGAAGTCGCACCCGTGGCCAACGCTGCCGAGGTCGGTTTCGTTGGGGAGATCGAGCGGGTCGACGTCGACGTGCTCAACCACATCTCCGAGGACTACATCCCGGTGATCGCTTCGGTGGCTTCCGACCGCGACAGCAATTCCTACAACGTCAACGCCGATGAAGCCGCCGGCAAGGTCGCAGCGGCGCTCGGCGCCTACAAGGCGGTCTTCCTGACCGACGTCGTCGGCTGGCTCGAAGATCCCGAAGACGAGACCACGAGGATTTCGCAAACCAGCGTCGCCGAAGTCAAAGACCGGCTCGATGGCATTCAGGGTGGCATGCGGCCGAAGATGACTGCCTGCGTCAACGCGATCCAGGGCGGGGCCCAGGCCGCGCACATCATCGACGGCCGTCGCCCGCACTCGCTGCTGCTCGAGCTCTTCACCGACGTCGGCATCGGCACCATGGTGAACCCTTGAGCCCGGTCGACCAGGCATTGAAGGATCGTGAGCAGCGCTTCGTGATGCAGACCTACAGGCGGGCTGACATGACCTTCGTGCGCGGAGAAGGAGCACTGCTCTTCGACGCGGACGGCAACGAGTACATCGACATGCTCGGTGGGATCTCGGTCGCCTCGATGGGCCACTGTCACCCTGACGTCGTCGCCGCCGTCCGCGGACAGGTCGGCGAACTGATGCATGTCTCAAACCTCTTCTACACCGAGCCGATGGTCGATCTGGCCGAGCGCCTCTCTGAGTCTTCACTCGGCGGCCGTGTGTTCTTCTGCAACTCCGGCACCGAAGCCAACGAATGTGCGATCAAGATCGCGCGGAAAGCCGCCCATGAGCGAGGAGTCGAGAACCCGGAGATCGTCTCGTTCGAAAGTGATTTCCACGGCCGCACCTACGGATCGCTCTCGGCAACTCCCGGGCTCGCGAAGGATCCCAAACTCGGTCCGATGCTCGACGGCTTCATTTCGGTGCCGTTCGACGATGGGACCGCACTGGAGGCGGCCACCGGCCCGGACACTGCCGCGATTCTCATCGAGTCGATCCAGGGTGAGGCCGGCGTGTTCGTCGTCTCGGACGAAACCCTGAAGCTGGCCCGCGATCTCTGCGACCGCACGGGAGCATTGCTCATCCTCGACGAGATCCAGACCGGCATGGGCCGGACCGGGTCCCTCTGGGCTTACGAGCAGGGGCCGGTCCGACCGGATGTGATCACCAGCGCCAAAGCACTTGGCGGAGGGGTCGCGATAGGCGCCTGCATCACCACAAAAGCGGCGGGTGAAGTGCTCGCACCCGGCGACCACGGCTCGACCTTTGCGGCCGGTCCCGTGGCCGCTGCTGCGGCCCTCACTACGCTCGAACTCGTCGACCGGCCGGAGACGCTGCGCCGGATCAGGTCCCTTGGCACCAGCCTCACCGAAGGCCTGCTGAAGATGGACGGGGTGGAGGCCGTGCGCGGGCGCGGGCTGATGCTCGGGGTAGAACTGAGCCAGAAAATCAGTTCCTCCGAACTGAATACCGAACTTCTTTCCCGGGGTCTGGTGGCCAACGCACCACGGCCCGATTCCCTGCGCCTGCTGCCGCCGTTCATCCTGAGCGACGAACAGGCCGAGCGGGCCCTGGAGATCATCTCGGGCGCCCTTTCCGATCAGTAGCATCAACCCTCTTCAACAGCACCGGAGGCACCAGCAATGAATGACGATCCCACACGAATCATGAGAGACGACCGCCCGCCCCATCGGGACGACCGCGGCCACGATCCGTACGAGCCGGAGGACAAGCGCCGCCACGTCCGCTGGCTGATCGTCATCATGCTCGCGATCATCATCGGCCTCGTCGTCGCCGTGATCGTCATTGCCAACACCGGAGATTCCGGCAGCGAGAACACCGGGGTCACCGGAATCACGGGGACGACGGAGATCGTGCCGGTCGAGCCGACCGAACCCGACACCGGCACCACCGACGAGGCCCCGGTCGAGCCGGACACACCGGTCGAACCGACCGAACCCGACAATGGCACCGGTGGCGTCACACCGGAGACCCCCCCGGCCGACGAAGGCACCGTGCCCCCGGACACCGGCGGTGGCGTCAGCCCGCCCACCGACAGCGGCGGCAACTCTAGCGGTGGTATCGGGCCCGGATGACCGACCTGACCCTCGACTCCATGCCGGAGCCGATCGCCGCTTACGAAGCGAGGCCCGAAGATGTGAACCGTGTCCTCCTGCTTTATTCAGGCGGGCTCGACACCAGCGTCATGCTCCACTGGATCCAGGAGCAGTACAAAGCCGAGGTCGTCACCCTGACGGTCAACCTCGGCCAGCCGGGCGAGGACTACACCGAGGTCACTGACAAGGCCAAGGCGATGGGGGCGATCGAGACCGTGGTCATCGACGCCCGGGAGGAGTTCGCCGAGGACTACGTCCTGCCGGCGATCAAGGCGAACGCGCTCTACGGTGGCGGTTACCCGCTATTCACGTCGCTGGGGCGTCCGCTGATCGGAAAGCTGGGAGTCGAAGTCGCGGCCCGGACCGGTTGCGACACGCTGGCTCACGGCTGTACGGGCAAGGGCAACGACCAGGTGCGCCTCGAAGGCACGGTCGCGACCCTCAACCCCGAACTCAAGATGATCGCCCCGGTGCGGGCCTGGAAGATCGGCCGGGACGAGGAACTCGAGTATTGCCGCCGACACGACATCCCGTTGAAGGGCGGCACCTCGGCGGCGCCGTACTCGATTGACGACAACCTCTGGGGACGGTCCTCGGAAGGGATCTCGATCGAGGACCTGGGCTCAGCTCCCCCAACGGACGTCTTCCAGCTGGTCACCCGGCCCGAGCTGGCGCCGGACGAACCGGAAACGGTCACGATCGGATTCGAATCCGGCCGGCCGGTCAGCTTCAACGGAGAAAAGATGGACCTGGTTTCGCTGATCGATGCCGCATCAGTAGCCGGTTGCCGCCATGGCGTCGGCATCGTCGATCACATCGAGGACCGCATCGTCGGCCTCAAGGTGCGAGACATCTACGAGGTGCCGGCGGCGACGATCATTCTCACGGCACACCAGGAACTGGAGAAGCTCGTCTCGACGATTCACCAGAACAACTTCAAGAACACGCTCGACCGCCACTGGGCCTACATGGCGTACGCCGGTTTATGGTTCGAGCCGCTGCGGTACAACCTCGATGCATTCATGGATTCGGCAAACGAATATGCGACCGGTGAGATTTCGGTCAAGCTCTTCAAGGGATCGGCCACTCCGACCGTCCGGCAGTCGCCGTATGCCCTGTACGACGAGAGCCTGGCTTCGTTCGGCGAGTCCGGGGGAGAGTTCTCCCAGCAGGCCAGTCCCGGATTCATCGAACTGTTTTCACTGCAGAGCCGCATGGCTCACCGGGTACGAAATCGAGAGGAAGACAAATGATCTATTCAACGATCGGAAAACTCGTCGTCAAGTACGGCCTGAAGCTCCTGAAGCGCAAGCTGGTCGTGCGCACCGTGGTTCTCGGCAGCGCCGGAGTGGTGGCGGGTGTCACCGCGGTCGGTGTGGTCGGGTATCTGGCCACTCGCGACGTCCCCGAAGGCTAGGGGCCCGTAAACCTGCTTATGCATGGGATCTTGCGCGGCGCCCCCGGGTCTGGGGACCGGGCAGGGGCCTTGGTTACGGTGTGAATCAGTTTTGGCTTCAGCTCACACACTCAAAGCACTCATCGGGAAAGTTTGACGATGAGGCGTTCAATTCTCGCGGGCACGATCGTGCCCGCTCTCCTTTGTGCGGCCTTTTCGGCTTCCGCCCAGGGTGACGTCGACGACCTCGAATCCGACGCGGCCGCGGCGAAACAACGGATCGAGCGGGTCTCGCAGTCGCTGAGCGAGGGTCGCGGGCAACTTGAATCCGCCCGGGGGCAGGCTGCGGCGGCTGCGGCCAAAGCCGACGAGATGAATGGGCTGATCAGCACCGGTGCCGAGAAGTCGGATTCGCTCGAGGAGAAGGTCGCCGGTTCCCGGGCCGCGCTCGAGCGTTCCCGGCAGCGGCTGAAGCGAGCCGAGCGCCTGCTGTCCGAACGTCTCGTGGCGATCTACATGACCGGGTCACCCGACCTGCTCGACTTGGCGCTGGGTGCCGCCGACTTCGGCGACCTCGCCACTGGCAACGAGTATCTCGAGGCGGTCCAGAACGCCGACGTGCGCCTCGCCTCCCGGGTGAGGTCGGTGCGTGACGAGTTTGAGGAGGAGACGGACCATCTGACGCTTCTCAAGACGAGAGTCGATCAACACAACACCGAGCTGGCCGCGGCCCGGGCCGGCATCGAAGCGGCGAGAGCTGCCGCCGAAGCGAGCGCGGCCGAGCTGGCCTCGGTCAACAGTTCACGCGAAGGTGAGATCGCCAGTCTCAGGTCGGACATCAACGGCTGGGAAGAACAGATCGAGAAGCAGATCGTGAAGCAGATCGTGAAGCAGAGAGCCGCCGCCACCGCCGCTTCCGAAGCTGAAGCCGCCTCGGCGGCCGAGGAACAGGTCGACCGCCAGCTCGGAGGCCCGTACTCGATCCCGACCTACATCGTGATGTGCGAATCCGGCGGCAACTACTCCGCGTTGAACCCGTCAGGAGCGGGCGGCGCCTACCAGATCATGCCCGCAACCTGGGAGGCCTACGGAGGCACGGGCTTGCCTCATGAAGCCTCCAAGGAAGAGCAGGACCGGATCGCCGCGCTGATTTACGCCGATTCGGGGACCGCTCCCTGGGTCTGTGGTTGACCTCAGGTTGACGTCGGGATGCTTTGCTCGAAGCTGAAGGCGTTGTCCGGGTCCCACTTCTTTTTGACCTCGATCAGCCGATCTAGGTTTGAGCCGTAATAGGCGTTAGCCCAGCCTTCGAGGTCGCGGTTGCAGAAGTTGACGTACGCGGAATCGTCGGTGGTGTGGGGTCGGATCGCCTCGTAGAAACCGTTGAGCCACTCTATTCCCGCTTCAGTGTCCTTGCTCGGGTCCGAGTTGGTCCAGCTCGTTTCGAACTTGAGCATCATTTCGGCATCGCGATGGACGAACGCGGTCTCGGCGGCAGCGAGGTCGCCGACCGCCCCTCCGAAGGAGAAGAAACCCCAGTTCGAATCGGGTATGACCGAGCCGGCGGGCCAGCGCGACGCGTACTCGATGATCTCCCCGATCACATCCTTTGGAAGCGGTTCGCTGATGAAGCTGGAATGCACCGAGAACCATGTGAGCGGCGTGGCGTCGGCAAGGTACTGATGGGCTTCGAAGAATCCGGTCTCGATGATCTCCTGCCCGGTCGGCGGGTGCTCGTCGAGTAGCGGCCCGACCAGGTCGCGGAGCTCTTTCTCGGAACCGGTGAACTGTCCGGTGGTGGTCAGCCTGATCGGGTTGGTCGGGCTCTGCCCGGGGATCGCGAGGTTGTAGGTCGGACTCGTCACCGGCTCGATCGAGAACCCGCGCGGAGCGTTTGCCGCGAGCTCCATGAGTGCATGGGTGGCTCCGGGGATCACTCCCTGGTCGAGCCAGACGAACTGGAACACGGTGACCTTCTTCGGCACTTCGAAGGCGCGAAAGGTAAAAGAAGTATTGACCCCGAAGTTCCCCCCGCCACCGCCGCGCAGTGCCCAGAAGAGGTCGGGGTTCTCATTCTCGCTGGCGGTCACGAGGTTCCCATCCGGGGTGACGATCTCGGTCGAAATCAGTGTGTCAGTGGTCAGGCCGAACTCTCGAGCGCTGAATCCCCAGCCGCCCCCGAGGGTCAGCCCGGCGACACCGACTCCGTTGCAGCGACCGGTCGGGATCGCGAGACCCGAGCCAGTGCGCTCCAGCTCCTCGATCGCCGGCCCGAGAATCACCCCGGAATCCATGGTTATCGTCTGCTCGTTTCGGTTGACCCTGACCCGGCCCATGCCACGGGTGCTGATCAGCAGCCCGTCGGTCGACGAGAAACCGGAGTAGTTGTGACCGCCGCCGCGAACTGCGAACGGCATGTCGTTGTCTCGGGCGAAACGGTAGGCGCGCTGGACGTCGGCGGGCGACGCACATTCGGCGATGATTTTCGGGGTCTCGCCGTAGCGTTGCGCGGTCGGCACCGCGAGTTCGAGGTAGCCGGGATTGCCACCTTCGAGGATCCGGCCGTCGAACCCTCTGCGGAGTTCAGTGGTCTTCGGGGCGGAAGTGGAATCGTTCCCGCCGCAGGAGGCAAGGGCGCTCGCGGCGGCGCCTGTGCCGGCACCGACCAAAAGGCCTCGCCTTGTGATTTCGGCGGTCGGACTCACTTGCCGCCTGCCGGAATGCCCTGGGGGATGGAAAAGATGTCATCGGGATCGACCTGGCGTTTGACCTTCTTCAGGCGAGGGAGATTCTGTCCGTAGTACGCCTCGAGGGGATTCTTCAGTTCCGGATCGATCCAGTTCTGGTACGAACCGCCGGTGCTGGCCGGCAGGAGGTCAGCGTAGAGCCGGTCGGCCCATTCCTTGCCCTTGCGGATCAGCTCCGGAGGGTCGTCGTTTCCCCAGCAGGTCTGGATCACGATCAGGTTGCCCTTCTCGCGATGGACGAAGGCGGTATCGGTCGGGGCGGGTTTGGTCATCGCTCCGCTCCACGGGGTGAAGCCGACGCCGGAACGTCCGATGCTGCTGCCGGGCCAGCTGGCTGAGGCGTCCGAGATCGTGTCGATGACGTCGCGCGGGACCGGTCCCTCGAGAAAGACAGACTTCACGTACCAGAGGCCGGATTCGGGAAGGCCGATCGAGGTGAAGAACGTGTGGGCCTGCCAGAAGGTGAGTCCCGTGACGAGTTCGCGGGCCGGTTTCCAGATCTTTACCAAAGGGGCGAGCTGTTTTGTGATCTGTCTTGCCGGTCCGAAGTTGTGGCAGTGGAGCGTGACCTGCGGGGTCGAGTTCCCGGTGATGTTGAAAGGTGAGGTGGCGTCGCAGGTGAACTGCCAAGACATCGACTCCGGCGACGCCTCCATCATCGGAAGCAGGCCGGCCAAAAGTTCCGGCACGTCGACTCCGCGCCAGATGGTGGTGCTCACGGAGACCGGCTCGTCGGTCGGGAAGGTCCGAAGGCGGGTTCTCGTGACGACACCGAAGTTGCCTCCACCACCGCCGCGGATGGCCCAGAAAGCATCCGGGTTCTCCGTCTCGTTCGCGATCAGGGTCTCGCCAGAGGCGGTGACTATCTCGGCCTCGATGAGGGTGTCGCAGCCGAGCCCATGCTGCCTCGAATATCTACCGAAGCCGCCGCCTTGAGCGTAGCCCGCAAGACCGACGCCGGAACAGGTCCCCGCCGGAATGAAAGCGTCGTGGGGTTCGAGGCCTTCGGCTTCCTCGACTCCCCGCACCCCGCCGCCGAAGTCGGCGAAACCGGTCGAGTCGTCGAAGCTCACCTCGCGCATGCCCGACATGTCGATCTGAAGTCCGGGCGTCGTCGAGTACCCGGCGTAGCTGTGGCCACCACCACGCACCCGGACGGGAACATCGTGTTCGCGGGCGAACTTGATGGCCGCCGCGCAGTCACCGGCGTTGGCTACGACTGCTATCCCCTGTGGGGAATGGCGCAGGTAGCGCAGTGCCCGGGGTGTGGCTAGGGCCAAATAAGGGTTGTCGCCCGGCAGCACCAGGCTTCCGTCGAGTTCGGTGCGGAGCTCGTCCCAGGGGATCGCGGTCGAATCGGCATAGCTGGGGACGGGGGAGAGCCCCGGCAGGGCAGCGGCGGCTCCGAGGGCCAGCCCGCCCTTCACGAAACTTCGGCGGTTGATTGTCACCCGGCGGCGATCGCTTCGAGTTCCGGAGGACGAAGCAGTGCTCGCAGTACATTTGGTTCGAGTATTGCCAAGCCGCCCTTTTTCATCTTGATGTTGGCGCCCGTGATCCTGGCGACCTCCATCGAGAGTACGGGTTCGTGGCCGACGATCATCACGTCACCGCGTCCGGCCGCCAGTTCGAGCGTGTCGTAACTGCCGTCCCCGATTGAGTCGACGATCTCCGGCTTGACCGTGAGTGAATTGCAGGCGATCTCCGCAGTGTCCCGCGACCGGACCCGGGGGCTGGTCAGGCAGGAATCGATGTTCAGCCCGAGGGCGGCGATTGCCTTGCCGGCCGCGGCCGCCTGGGCTTCGCCCTTGGGGGTGAGGCGGCGTGCGGCGTCGCCATCTTCACCTTCGTTTTCGGCGTCACCGTGCCTCAGTAGATAGATCATCGTGTGGTGAACGATATTGGGTCAGACTGATCCCGTAAATACCTGATTTGCCACCCGGTTGTGTCTGACCCATTTGCCATCATGGCCGTCCGTGGAAAACACCTCTTCATCCAGCCCTCAGGTCGCTCACCTGCATGTTCACAGTGAGCATTCGGTTCTGGATGGAGCGTGCAACATCGAGGAGATGGCGGCCCGGGCGGCGGAGCTCGACATGCCGGCTCTCAGTCTGACCGATCACGGCGTCATGAACGGCGCGCTCGACATGTACAAGGCCTGCCGGGCCAACGACGTCAAGCCGATCCTCGGCATCGAGGCGTATTTCGTAGACGACCGTCACACGGTGCGGGAGATGCCGAAGTACGAGCGTAACCACCTGACGCTGCTGGCCGAGAACGACGTCGGTTTCCGCAACCTCGTCGAGCTCAGCTCTGAAGGTTTCCTCGAGGGCTACCACCGCGGCAAAGCGAACATCGACATGGAGCTGCTCGCCCGGCACGCCGAGGGCGTGATCGTCCTCACCGGCTGTCTCCAGGCGCGGTTCGTCAAACGACTGGTCGAGGACCGGCCCGACGACGCGCGGGAGCACCTTGACGAGCTGATCCAGGTTTTCGGCCCCGATCAGGTCTACATGGAAGTCCAGAAGAACGGGATCGACGACCAGGACAAGGCCAATCTCGAGATCGCAAGGATCGCCCGCGAGGTCGGCCGCCCGCTGGTAGCGACCGCTGACGTCCACTACCTGCGGCGCGAAGACTACGTCAACCACACGGCGCTGCTCTGCGTCCAGACCAAATCGACCCTCGAAGCACCGAAGATGACCTTCGATACGAACGAGTTCTACCTCAAGGACGCGGGCGAGATGACGGCCGCGTTTGCCGAGTGGCCCGAGGCCGTGCCGATGACCCTCGAGGTCGCCGAGCGCTGCAACGTCGAGATCCCGCTCGGAGAGATCCTGCTGCCGAAGTTCCCGACCGAGAACGGCGAGGACTCGAAGGTGATGCTCCGCCGGATCGCCCTCGAGGGTCTGAAGGGGCGTTACGGCGACCCGGTGCCGTCGGTCGCGATGGAGCGGCTCGAGTTCGAACTCGGCGTGATCGAAGACATGGGCTTCCCGGACTACTTCCTGATCGTCTGGGACTTCATTCACTACGCCAAGGAGAACGGCATCTCGGTCGGTCCAGGACGTGGTTCGGCCGCCGGCTCGATCGTCTCCTACTCGCTCGGCATCACCGACATCGACCCGGTCGAACACGACCTCTTCTTCGAACGGTTCCTCAACCCCGGGCGCAAGTCGATGCCGGATATCGACATCGACTTCTCGGTGCGCGGCCGCGACCGCATGATCCAGTACGTGACCGAGAAATACGGCTCGGATTCGGTCGCCCAGATCATCACCTTCGGCACGATGGCGGCGCGGGCCGCGATCCGCGACTCGGCCCGGGTCCACGGGTACGACTACAAGACGGCCGACACCCTGGCCAAGCAGATCCCGCCCCCGATCATGGGCCGCTCGCCTTCGTTCGAGGATTGTCTGAAGCCGGGGCAGGAACTCATGAAGACCTATGAGACCGACGCCGACGCGAAGAAAATCATCGATACGGCCAAAGGGCTTGAAGGCAAGATCCGCAACACCTCGATTCACGCCGCGGCCGTGGTCATCTCCGGCCGGCCGCTGAAGCAGATCGTTCCGCTCCAGCTGGTCGAGGACAAATCGGCCGCGCCGGCCAGCGACGACAACGGCAAGCCGGTCAAGTCATACAAGACCGTGACCCAGTACTCGATGGGGCCGGTCGAAGAGATGGGCCTCCTGAAGATGGACTTCCTCGGCCTGCGGAACCTCGACGTGATCGACGACGCGGTCGAAATCATCAAGCGGTCACGCGACGTGGAGATCGACATCGGAGAGATCCCGCTCGATGACGAAACGACTTACCGGATGCTCGCCGGCGGCGATTCGACCGGCGTCTTCCAGCTCGAGTCCGAAGGCATGCGCGAAGCCATGAAACGCGTGAACCCGACTGAGTTCGACGACATCATCGCCCTGGTCTCGCTCTACCGGCCGGGCGCCATGGCCGAAATCCCGAGCTACGCCCGCGGCAAGGCCGATCCTTCGACCGTCGAGTACGCCGACCCGCGCCTCAAGGAAATCACCGAATCGACCTACGGCTGTCTGGTCTACCAGGAACAGCTGATGGAGATCTCGAAGAAACTGGCCGGGTTCTCGCCGGCCGAATCGGACGA
>JBBSKC010000043.1:0-18920 GCA_038256675.1 Solirubrobacterales bacterium
GAAGCGTGGCCTCGCCGGCGAGGACGGTCATGGCCCGCCGCCGGATCTCGAGGTGGTCGTGAAGCATGCGCACCGAGAGGTCGTCCTCGCCCGGGCCGGGCAGGTTCGACCCGGGAAGAAGCACTTCCTCCTCGATCCGGAAGTGGTTGATGCCACCGGGCTGCCAGAACTCGATGAATTCATTCGCCGCCGTTTCGACGTCAGTTGCCTCACGCAGGTTCTTCGCGAGGAACAGCACTTGATGGTGATCGCGGGAGAGCGGCTGGAGCGCCTCGGATCGTTTCATCCCGTCTGAGTCAGCCGCCGAACCGGAGCGTGGAACTCTTGTACTGGCGGCAGGTGTGACGTCCCTGGGGCCCGAACTTCTTGCGGGGAATGAGGGCGTAATAGCGTGCCAACACAAAGGTGCCGCGTTCGATCTCCCATTGCCCGGTCGAGCCAGCTCGATCGCGGCCGATCAGCCGATCGCGGCTGCCGCGCTCGCGATAGAGCTTGACCAGCCTGCCGCTGCGGCATTGGTCGTTGTTTGAGGCGACCTGGCCGAGGAAGGCGTCCGGGGATCCGGAGTAAAAGCCGAAGGAGGTGGCAGTCGACCAACTGCGTGCGGAGGCCGGACCAGCGGCGAACGTGAGAGCCCAGATGCCCATGAGCAAGACGAGGATTCCGGCGAGCAAGGTGGTGCTTCGTGAGATGGCCATGATTCATTCTAGGTTGTCGCCCGGAGAATTGAAAGGGCATCGGGTCTCCCAACTGATTCCAACCCGTAGGCTTCTGCCGTGGCAAAACACCAACTCAAACCGATCTTCGACCGGGTGGTCATCAAGGAACTCGAGCCCGAGCGCATGAGGAAGTCCGGCCTGGTCGTCCCGCCCGGCACCTCCGAGCCGCCGCCCCAGCACGGCATCGTGCTCTCGGTCGGCCAGGGAGTCGACTGGTGGGAGGCCGCTGGGGTGAGGATGCCGGTGAAGCCGGGCGACCACGTCGTCTTCCCGGCTGATGCCGGAGCCTGGATCGAAGTCGATGACGAAAGGCTGCTCGTCTGCGGGGTGACCGAGCTGCTCGGGGTGCTGGAGACGGCCGAAGAAGCCGAGCGCGCGCTTCCGCCCGACGACGAGGTAGCTGACCTCTAGTCCATCGGAGTAGCTTCGACCAATGTCTTCAGAAGAGAATGTCGAGCTGGTCAAGAAGTTCTACGAAGAAGCGATCAACAAGAAGGACGGCACCGCCTGCGAGCGCCTCCTGACCGACGACTTCGTCCACAACAACGAGTTCAAGGGCCGCGCCGGCCAGCAGGAAGCGGTCGACGCCTTCCTCACCGGCTTCCCCGATCTCGAGGTGAAGGTCCTGATGACGGTTGCTGAAGACGACAAGGTCGCCGCCCACCAGAAGTGGAAGGGAACGCACGACGGAGAGTTCATCGGCATCCCCGCCACGGGCAAGAAGGTCGAGTTCACCTCAACCGCAATCCTGATCGTCCACCAGGGAATGATTGCCCAGGCCTGGGACGAAGTTGACCTGTTCGGCCTCTCCGCTCAGCTGAACGGCTAGTTCAGCAGGGAACGGGACCGGTGATGTCGTCGGCGAGGTTGCCAGCGACGTACTGGGCGATCGAGCTCGCCATCGCCTGACCCGACTCGAAGGTACCGTCGTCGGGAATAGCGGCAAGCGTGACCACCAACTCCTTGCCGTCGACGATCATCGTGCCCATCTGGCGGACGAGGTACTTGCCGTCGGTGCCGGGGCCCCAGCCGCCCTTCCACTTAGCGGGGATGCCAGCCGAGCCGAAGCCCCAGGTATCCGAGGTGACGTTCGACATGTCGTTGAAGATGTAGTCACGCGAGGCGGAGTCGGAGATGCAGCCACCGGCCAGGGCCGCCATGTATTTGTTCTGGTTGGAGAGCGACCAGTCGGTTTGGCCGTAGGTGGTGTACGAGTCGCGACCAACGGTGGAGATGACCGTCTCGTTGTCGCCGGCCTGGCGCAGCATCTCACCGACCGCATCCGAAGCACCCTGAAGCCCGCCGTGGCTGGCCTCGAGGTCGGAGAAGAGTGCGGCCGCGGCGTCGTTGTCGGAAAGGGTGATCGCGGCGTCGATGTTGCTTCGCTGGGTTGAGCTGATGCCGTTCGGCCCGCCTTTGTCGGCGAGGATCCGTTCGGCGATCGGAACCTTGATCGTCGACCAGGCGTCGATCGAGGAGAGGTCGCCGCCACCCATGGTCGAGCCGGGGCCGCCCGGGGCACCAACGACGAGTCCGGCTTGACCCGGCAGGCCCGCGAGCATCGAGTTGATGTCGGGGTCGCCACCGCTCGTACCTGAGTCGGTGGTCTTGGCAGCAGCCGCCGCCTTGGCCGCGGCCTTCGCTTTCGCCATCTTCTTCTCGGCAGCGAGTTGGCGGGCAAGACGCTTCTGGTACTTCTTGGCGTTGATGATCTCCGCCGTCTTCGAATCGGCGGGGTCGGTTCCGGAATCGGAGTCGCCACCGCAGCCGGCGAGGACCACAGTCATGGCAAGGGCGATCAGAGCAAGACGTGTTCCCATGTGGCGAAACTACTGACACGACCGGCCGAGGCCGATCGCTGGCAGGTCAGGGGATGAAAACTGCCGCGTCGTTGCCGCCTCGGCACACGGTGCCGCCCCCGGACCATGCCGAGCAGGTCATCGTGTAGTCCTGACCGGTGACCGGACTGAAGGCGCCGATCGTGGTGGCCCCGGGATTCGATCCGTATTCGCCGGCCACGTTGAAAGCAAACTCACAGGAAGTGGCCGAGCTGGCCCCGATCCCGTTGTCGCAGGTCTTGGCCGGACCACTGCCCGTGTAGGTAGTGCTCGTCGCGGCAGGCGGAGTGGTGACCTGCTTGAAGTTCCCCTTCCGTCTCTGCTTCTTCAGCGCAGCAATCCCCTGCTGGATCTCCTTCAGCTTCTCAGCCTGTTTGGCCTCTTTCGCGCCCTCCTCCTTCGCCTGCTGAAGGTCGGCATCACTAGCCCCACCACAACCGGTCGAAAAAGCAAGCAGCCCGAGGACCCCCAACAAAATCAAAACTCCCTTTGGACGAATCATGTGCGGGAGCTTAACTCCATCGAAACCGTCGCGTAGATACGTCTAGCTGTGCAAACGTCGTCGCGCCTCGCATATCTTGAGTTTGAATTGTGGTGGCCACCCTCACCACCAATGAAATCGTTGCTCAACTTCGCACCACACCGGTTCCGCCGTTAGAGGCGAAGCCCAAGCTGCCTGCAGCGCCTGGGTCCTACGCATCCTGGAGCATTATTGCTTCCTTGGTGAGGATTCATGGGCGAACGTTAGGCCCACGAAAAGGCCGATCTTCCAGAGCGTGCCTACACTCTAGTCAGCATGGTGGGGACCCGACCGCATCCGAACGCCCGTCCGACAAAGTCGACGAGACAGCAATGGTAGCCCCCGACTCCCAGGTTGCTGCGCTGGCTGAGAAGTTCGAGGGAATGCTCCTTCCGGGCCCACGAAAGCGGGTAACTGATGACGTCAGGAAGTGGGGAGAGCAGCACGATGCCTCCCAGGTTGACCCTCTGATGCTTGAGTCGTACAACGACGCTGTCGGCGAAAGCCACCGTCAAGCTAGACAGCATGTCGTCCGGTGAACGTGAATGTGGTCCCAGGCGATCAGGCGGCCGGCCGGATCAAGGACACGGACGTTGAAACCGAGCTCACCTTCCAGCGGGCCCAGCGCGAAGCGGCTGACGCCCTGAAGCGCGGTGACCTCGGTGGAGCCCAGAGGCTTTGGAGCGTGCGTCCGATGACCTCGGTTCTCTCGACCGGAGCACAATGTCGGCGGATCAGGTCAGGAAGATCAATTCCGAAGTTGAGATGATCGACCGGCTATCACGCGTGGCGGAGGCGGACATAAACACGGCCCGAAAGCGCTCGCACGGTGACTACCACCTGAAGTCAAGGAAGCGCGGGCGCGACGAGAAGTGAACCGGGTCTGCTCCTAAGCTACAGCGACACTTCGGGCGCTTTCGAAGAGTTCCGCCGGCATCGGTGTTCGCAGCTTCCACGTGAATTTCACAGGTCGCTCACCTTCGTGGGAAACGTAGTCGACGGGTCCCAAGAAAGTAAAAGGCTGAGTCCCGAGTTCCCATCGTTTGCTCTGCCTGACGAACAGGAGCACCTCCGTTCCTTCCCTCCGGTGATCGATGTAACGCTGGACGGTTGGCTGATGCGGTGCCTGTCTCGACTGCGACTCCCAATGAAAGAGGTCTCGATTGATCGCATAGTCCCTGTACATCGTGGTCGGTGAATAGTCCCTCTCGGCCTTGTGGAGATCGATGAAAAAGGCGTTGCTCTGGGCCTCAGTCACCCAAAGGACGCCGCCTTGCGTGACCTTCGCTTTCACTCCCTCTCCAAACCCGAGTGCGGCAACAATCTCCTCGCGCGAATAACGCGCATGGGGATGAAGCGGTATTTCGTCGGCCATCACCACCGGAGTCAGTCTGGTGTTGGACCTCGCGTCAAGCACAGCCAGTAGATCTCTCATTTCGTCCCTGAGTGAGTCCTCTTCCCAAACCGCCTCGAAGAACGTGTCCAGATCGTCCATTCCCGACCGGCCCGAGCCGAGGCTCCAGGCCAACATCGTCAGCATTCGCTGCTGTCGCACTGAGAAATCCGTCTGGACGGGCGAATTTGGGCCAGCGATCACATCGCGATACAGGGTGAGCCGCTCTTGATCGTCGATGTGGGTCATTCGACTCAGGTTGCGAAGGCTGGATACCTCGATCTCCGAGCCTGAGGATTGATCCGCGTTCGGGAATGCTTCCCGCTTGAGTTCTGTCCAAGATCGTTTGCTGCGGTAGACGTCTGCGACTTCATGCTCATAGGTGTCGAGGAAGGTCTGAAGATCGACATCCTCGCCCGCTGACCTGAGGTCGGAAACAAGCTTTGCCCACCGCGAACTTCGACTCGCCTCCCGAAGGTTCCGGAGTACGTCCCTCTCGCTCTGCTGATCGAGTTCGATGGAGCAGCCGGCTGGGAGGAACGGAAACCCGGCTTCGACCTGGTCGACTATCTTCCCGCGGCGCCGATCAACGATTGCCGAGAGTCGATCGTCGAATCGAAACTCGCGTCGATGTTGACCGATCAAGTCAATAACTGTGAGGTGGCTCTTTCCAGAAGCCTTGCGCAGACCTCTGCCCAGCTGCTGCGCGAAGAGCGTCGGCGAAGATGTTGGTCGCAGCAGAAGGATGCAATCAACGTCGGGCACGTCAACCCCTTCGCCAAGGACCTCCACCGAGAAAACGCAACGCAGGTCGCCGCGAGCTAGTTGGGCAAGAGCGAGTTGCCGCTCCGCCGGGGCGTCGTCGCCGGTCAAGGCCACACTGTGGAGACCCGCTTCGGTGAACTTGCGTGCCATGAAGTGAGCGTGCTCTTTCGAAACACAGAATCCAAGCGCCTTCATTGATGAGGGGTCGAGAATGTCTTTCTGAATCGCCTCGAGGACCTTGGCGACTCGGAGGTCATTGCCTGAATAGAGATTGCTTAGTTCGCCGGTCGCGTAGCCCCCTCTATTCCAGGTGACCCCAGCCAAGTCGATGCCGTCAGCAACGCCGTAGTACTGAAAGGGAACGAGGAAACCTTGATCGATCGCCTCCCAAAGACGAAGTTCGACCGCTATTCGATGGTCGAACCAGATAGTCACGTCTTGACCGTCAAGCCGCTCAGGCGTAGCAGTCAAGCCAAGAAGCTCTTTCGGCTTCAGGTGATCGAGCAACCGATCGTAGGATTTCGCTTTGGCATGGTGAAACTCGTCGATCACAACGACGTCGAATACCTCGGGACCAATTTGGTTGAGCCGCACCTCGTTTAGCGACTGAACCATGGCGAATACGTGCTTGCCTTCCACGACTGAACCGCTGGCGAGGATCTCGCCGAACGAACCGTCACGAACCACCGCTCGATATGTGGCGAGAGATTGTCTGAGAATCTCGTCGCGATGAGCGACGAAAAGGATGGAAGGTCTATCCCCTAGACGTTCAAATAGCTCCCGATAGTCGAGTGCGGCAACAACCGTCTTGCCCGTGCCGGTCGCGGCCACGACCAGATTGCGATGACGATCATGACGATCTCTTTCCACCGCAAGTGCTTCCAGCATGCGTTGCTGGTGGGGATATGGACGAACTTCGAGGTTGGCGAAAGTAATCGTCGAACTTTCGCCAAGTGATCGCCGATCATGCTCACTTAGTGCCTTGGCCAGATCGTCTCCGTTGACCGCGGGGTCGTAGTGCTCGAAATGCTCTGACTCCCAATGGCTCTCAAAGGTCATCCGCACACGGTCAATGACGTGGCTGGCGTCGACTGACGAAAGGCGCACGTTCCATTCGAGTCCGTCGAACAAGGCCGTGTGGGAAAGGTTTGACGATCCGACGAAGGCCGTGTTCAGGCCTGATTCCCTTTCCAGCAGCCAGGCCTTTGCGTGAAGCTTTGTCGTACGCGCATCGAGTGCCACCCGGACCTCAGCGCCGATAGCGACCAGTTCGTCAACTGCTCGCTTCTCGGTCGCGCCCATATATGTGGTGGTAATGACTCGAACCTTGCCGCCGCGTTCGACGGTTGCTTTCAACGCATCCCGCAGCTGCCTTACACCCGACCAAATGACAAAGGCGCAGATCAAGTCGACCCGATCGGCCGAGGCGAGCTCAGCCTTCAATTCAGAACCAATGTTGGGCTGCCCTTCGGCGTTTACAAGCAGGTCGCTCTGACTGAAGGGTGTGGAAGGCAATGGGGGTAAGTCGGCTACACCTCCTGCCGGTGCCCTCTCTTTTATCCCTTGGAGAAGTCGCGCCGGTATCTCAAGTTCGCTTTCCGGAGAGTCGTCCGATCCAACTTGGCGAATCACTTGATTGACGCGGGCGGCCTGTTCGTCCGATCCTTCCCCTGAGTCAAGTCCCCGGCGCAGCTCTTCCATCGCGTGGCGAGCCAGGCGTTCCGGTGCTTCAGCGGGATCTAGATACTCGACGATCTGAAGTTCGTCATCGACTCCCGCAAGCCTCGCGCGGAGCCGGCGGGTAATCAGGTGGTCCCTTGGACCCGGCCTGAGTTTAGAGTCTCCCTTCTCCTCCACTCGACGATACTAACCCCAAGTATCTGTGGGCGGATTCACCTTCTTCAGAGCTGCTCGCGGGGATTGAAGAGCCTGACCTCCGGTGGCTCTTCGGGTTTCGTGGAATCGGGGAAGTACTTCATACCGACCCCGTCGACCTCGCCGGTCGACGGGTTGCGGGCGAAGACAGGCTCCATCTCCCTGAACCTCCGCGAGTTCTCGCCCAGGTTGAAAGTCGCAGCCCGTGAGCAGCTCACGATCAGGTCGGCGAGCTGAAGGCCGAGCGAGTATTGCGACGGGCCGAGCAGCAGGCCGTCGACGATTCGCTCGAGCTCGGCGAAGGGCGTCCCGTCCCGCTGGATAACGGTGAAGAAGCGGCGCATCCGGTCATCGACTTCCCGCCGGCGGCTGTCGAGGACGATCACTCCATACGACTCATGGTGGGCGAGGAAGCGCTGGTACCGCTCGGCTATGAAGGTGAGTGCCGTCGCATAAGTGTTCTCGTCGCTTCCGAAGAACTTCTCGTAGCCGGTCATCTGCGGATAGAGGACCGTGACGAAACACTCGATCGGCAGCGAAGCGAGACAGGTGTAGGCGGCGTCGGCGACCGCCGGCGGGACTTCGCCGGTCTCTGTGCCGAACCACTTCAGCTCCCTATCGAGGGGCCAACCGGCCTCGGTCAGGCATTCATCCCAGCGCTGCCGGAGCACATGCCAGTCCTCGGCCTTGACCACGAAACCGCCCAGGGCGAACACCTGGTCCTCAGGCGTGCCCGAATCGTCGAGAAAGAGCAGGTACATGCCGGGAGCCTTTCACAGGTACCCGTCAGAACCGTGGGGTCACGAACAACTCAATTTCGAACAGATGATGGGAATTCGCTTTTCGAGGGAACGGACTACCTGGACAGCTCTTCGACCAGTCGTCGGTACTCGAGGACGAGCGGAGTTTTGCCGAGATGCTTCTCGTAAATTTCCGCGAGAGACGCGTAGTACCAGAGCGACTTTTCCTTTGACCGTGAGAACCGATCCCAGACAGACTCTCCAACCTCAGGATCAGCGCGATCGAGAAGGATCGAGCGAGCGTTGTGGATCTTGTCTGCCAATGACACCCGGAGGATCTTCCGTCTCAAGCTGTTTTCGGGAAGGTCTCGCAGGTCCTGAAGGTACTGCTCCTTGCGGGTCTCCCATTTCGGTTTCGGCTTCACGATGGTGTCGCTGAGGGCTTTGACTATTGCCCGAACTTGCTCGCCGAATTGCTCTCCAATCTCGTCGAGAACCTGTGCCCCGTCCTTGTCTTCACTGTCCTCGGGACCGTCGTGGAGCAGGGCCGCGATGACCTCGTCTTCGGATCCTTCGTCGTCGATGACGATCGAAGCCACCCCGAGGAGATGCCCCATGAAAGGAATGGCTTCGGCCGGATCGGCCCCTTTTGACTGTTTGCGTGTCTGGGTTCCGTGAATCTTGAAGGCCATCTCGAATGCTTTGGTGAATCGCTCGCTCAGTTCCATTTCAGCGCCTCCTTGTTTTGCTGGTTCGCCTTGACCTGGCTATGCGCAGTTTGAATCTCGCGTCAACAATGCCCGGTCTCCGCCAGGTGCTGCCGACGAACTCTCCGGCAGAACTGCGCCAGCCGGCGATCGCGAACTGGAACGTCGCCCCATGCTCGCACCGCTCGCAGAGCACCGGCCCACGCACCTCCGCCGCGACCGAGTCCCCCACCCGGTCGCGGCAGAATGCGCACCGTGTGTTCAGGCTCTTGTCAGTTGCCTGAACTCCGCTCAACGGTGACGCCTCGAAGGCCGCCGGATCCGTCCCTGGTTGATCTGCGGGCCGGCGGCCGGCTCGTTGCCGGAGGTGCCGGTGAAGGCGGACATCTGGATGAGTTCATCGCCGCTGACCAGGCCCGAGCCGATCAGGCTGTCGAGCTCGAAGCGGAAGTCGCGCCCCAGCCCGATCCCGTCCTGTTCGAGGATGCGATTGCCGACCACCGAATCGACGAAGTCCTCGGCCAGCGGTTCGTCTACTCCGGCTTCGGCCCCAGTCCCAGCGCCGAGCGCGTCGAGCGAGTAGCCCTGAACCAGCGGCGTGTGAAGGTCTGCGAATACGTCCGGCCGGCTGACCAGGTCGATCGCGATCACTTCGTTGCCGATCTGAAGCACTGCGCCGATCTGTCCCTCGTGGAGATTGATCGCCGAGGTCAGCTCGTTCAGGTTGCCGCGCCGCGCCTCGTAGACATCGTTGAGTGAATCGGTCGAGGATCTGACACCGAGATCGCGCGACTTCGCCGCGACCATGTTCCAGACTTCGCTCTGATCGGCACGTCCCTCTCCGCCGGCCGATCTCGCCCGCGATGCCTGCCGAGCCTTCTCCTTGCGCAGGTCGGGATGGGCAGCCTGCGGTGCGGGCCGAAACGACTCACTGTGGCGGGACCCGTCCCAACGTCCGGCCTCCACACAGCTGACCGGTACGTTCAGCGGCTCGCCGACCGGCACCAGTACCGATGAATCGAAGGTGCGGTTCTGCTGTGCGCCGAGAACTTCTTCCCCTTCGAAGAGGAGGACCGGCTTCGGGCCCGGGTTGGCAACCAGGAGGTCACGAACGGAGGTGCCGCCAGGCAGCTCCTTGATGGTGAAGCCCTGGGTATGGGCACGGCTCATCGAGGTGTAATCGAGCACAGGCGCCCCACCGAAAACCGGATAGACGGCCATCGGGCCGGAGACGTCCGGCTGTCCGACGGTCAGGGGATGACCCAGGTAAGTATTGATGGTGCTGGGACCTTGGAACTGAGTCGTCATTGGGGACTCCCTTCATTCGCTTACCACGATGGAGTCGGGAGGCCAAGCCTGAATCTGACAACTACGAACGTCGTCGGGAGGTACGGGACTTGTTTTCGCCGCGAAGGTGGCTGGGTTTACTCTCCTGCCATGGCAAACGCGGAGTGGTTTGACATCCAGGTGATCCTCACCGGCGCTCCGGATTCCGATTCCGGGCAGGGTCCGGGGCGAGTCATCCTCGCTTCCCCCAGCCACGCCTTCCTTTCACTGGCCGATGTGATCGACCAGGCGTTCGGGCGCTGGGGTGAGCCCGATGGTCGACTGTTCATGGCGGAGGGGCAGGAGATTGAAGCCCATGAGCGGGAACTGGAAACGGAGAGGAGCAGGGTCGATCTCGAACCTACCCGGCTGGGTCCGGAGCTTTTCCCCGGCTGTCGATTCAGCTACATCCGTACAGGTGGCCTGACCTGGGAACATGAATGCCTGGTCGGCCGTTACATGGTTGATCCACGGGTCCACCGGCCGGCCGGCAGGCTGCCCCGGAAGCCATTCGTGGTCGACGGCTGGGGCTCGCTGCCCGACCCACAGGGTCGCACCTCAGAGTTCGATCAACCGAACGTCGCCGGACCTGGTCGGCCTTCGGAATCCAGCACCATCTCTGACGAAGATCACACCCTGGTGAGCTCCTATTGCGAGAACAGTATCCCCGAGCGGGTGCGCGATGAGATCCGGCTGGACTGCGAACGGACTGGCAATACGCTGTCGATCGTTGAGCGGCGGCCACCGTGGAACCCGGAGCTGATCGGACCGGAGTGGACTTCTTCGGCTGTTGCGCAATTTACCCGTCAGCTCGACGGCAGCTGGACGCTTCAGTGCCAACTAAGCGATGGCCGCTGGCACGAATATGACCCTTTGCCGGCCAGCCCGAAACTCGCCCGGCTCCTGGCCGAAGTCGATTCGGACCCGAGCGGGATCTTCTGGGGCTGAGCGCGTGACCTTCAGACGAGATTGACCACGAGACCGGCCTCGCGGCCGAGAGAAGCTTGAGATTCGTCCCGGGTCCAGAGGGTTCGACCGGTGGTGGCGGCGGTTGCCGCGATCAGGAGATCCGTCGCCTTCTGGACGCGGCCCGTCGACCGGGCGAAGGCGAGCAGCCGACCGTATTCAATGGCGACCGGTTCGTCGACGGGGATCGGTGCAAAGACCCCCATGATCCGCCGTAGCCGGGCCTGTCTCGCGTTGCGTATTTCCGGAGACCTGGCCAGGTTGACTCCAGCGTGAAGCTCGCCGACGGTTATGACTGAGATCGCCGAATCGTCGGCCAGGTCCAGGCCGTTTTCGGCCGAGGCGATCAGCACCGAGGTGTCGATCAGGACTCCGCTCAAGTCACCGGTGCTTCCGCAGCATCGAGCTCGGCCTTCAGATCCTCGGAGTCGATTGGCATCGCGAGAATGTCCGCCACGGTCTTCGCGTCGACGTTGACACTGCGCTTGGCAGCTGTCGGACCAAGTTGTGCCACGGGACGACCACGCACCGTGATCGTGAAGATCTGGCCCCCTTCCGCGTCGCGAAGTACTTCGCCGATTTCGTTTCTCAACTGACGCTGCGGGATTACTCTCGGTTCCATAGTGCTACAGAGCGTAGCATATGGAATCGCTGCCCCGCTCGCCATAAGCGAAGTCGAGGGACACGGCAACACCTGACAGAGCAACGGAACCGAGGGTCTTCGGCTGTCAGATTTCCGGCTCTCCGGGCGACTCTTCTAGTGGAAGACAACTGACGAGCCCTGGGAGGCACCATGTCCGCGAAAATCCTGTCCTTTTACGACTACGACAGGGAGCGGTCCATCTCCTGTCCCTGTGGCTGGTCGGGCATCTGTTCCGAGAACGAGGACTACTTCCGCCAGGTCCTCGACATCCGATGCGCAAAGTGTGACCGCATGCTCCTGATCGTCGAATATGCGACCCACGAAGAGACTCGGACGGCTGCTGCGGCGGGGAACAAGCAGGCGATCAAGGACCTCGCATCCGTCAACGATCGAGAGGCATTCTTCGCCCGTGCCGAAGAGCACGCCCTGACTGACGCCAGTGACCTGCCGGATCTGGAGGGAGATGATCTCGTGATCGAATGGGACTTCGAGAGCCACGAGCGGGAAAAGGGCAAGGACAGCATCACCATTCTGCGCCACGGCGATCAGGTTCTCTGGCGAGAGGTCGCCTTCTACGAGGGCATCAACCGGTTCAAAGAGGTCCTCTGGATCCTCCGGCAGAAGTACGGCTCCCGACTCGTCGAACTGAGACCCACCACAGCCAGCGACCTTTACCTGTGCGGTGACGACATTCAGGCCGACTCCAAAATCAAGGCGTTGAATGCGAATCTGAGACAGGTGAGGGAACCCTCGGGTGACCGGGATTACATCGACGTGCCCGATGCCGACGGGGAGCCCAACGACCCCGTCAAGCAAGAGAAGGAACTTTCGGCCGCCATCGCTGAGATTGGTCAGATCGATTGCTCGTGTGGCTGGGAGGGTGACGCGACCGAAGCAAAGGTGTTCGGAGCGGGCACGACTCGTGACCTCCACTGCCCCGAATGCCGGCGGCCCCTGTTCCAAATCGGGATGGACGACGACTGAAAACTCGAGTCGGCTCGTTGGTCCGAACGCCCGATTTGTTCACGCAGGCAATGTCAGGAAACCCAGGGCGTGGCTGACCATCCAGATATGAACCCACGCCTCTTCATCAACAACATCCCTTCAATGGATCGGCTGATCGCGCTCGAATTCGGGCGGGTCGACGATGGTTACAACCCTCGCGACTTCAATCGCGTTTCTGAGGACGTCTGGATCTACAACCGTCCCGGAACCTCCGAACCGATCGGGTTCTCAGTACTTCGTGCTTCCGAACTCGACCTAGCTACCGAGACTTCCGACCTCATCTGGGACGGACCAAAATTCGACTCACCCACCCTTGGCCTGGTCGACGCCTCGATCGGTGAGACCATCGGCAGAACAAAGGCGAAGTTCGGGACAGAGCCGACCTTGAACCGCGTCTACTTCGACTTCGCAACGAGCACCAGTGGTGAGGAGGCAATCAATGCCTGGCGAATGTGCCTCGAATCCGGGGACGCGATGGCTCACTTCGGACTCGGATGCGAACTGCTCAATGCGGGCGTGGCCCGTGAGGCATACGAGCACCTGAAGTACTACGCGGAGATCTCCCCGGTCATCGCCTGGAACTGGCGCTGGTACGGGAAGGCTGCCGAAGAGATTGGCGAGAAAGCCGAGGCCCGCAAGGCGTATCAGGAGGCGATCAGGCTCTGCGAGAACTACTGCATCGAAGACACCGACGCAGCTGATCTCCTCGCCGAACTGGGATCTGTATGAAAGACGCGAAACGAAATCAGAGAGGTGGGTTCATGCCATCAGCACTAAGTCTTCCCGGTCCCTCCCGGACCATCACCATCGAACCCGTGGAGGCTCCTACCCCCACTCGTGCGCCTGCCGCTCCGCAAAGGGAACGAACCCCCGCACCTGATCGCCCACCGCAGCCCGTTCCGGATCGCAAGCCCGAGAAGGCACCTGCTTGAGTTCGGAACCGACAGAGCCGCCGGTTGTTGCCGGCCACGTCTACGGCCTTCGAGTCTGGTTCCTTTCCGACGAATCCGGTTCCTTCCGCCTGCGTTCGGCCAGTGCCCGTCATCAATGGCAACCCGGTGAGCCCATCTCAGCCCGATGTCAGAAGGCTCCGCACAACCCGCCCATGGCCGACTGCAGCTGCGGCTACTACTGCTTCCACCAAAGTCACCTCGGGATGGCTCGACTCACAACAACCATCAATCGGCCGACACCGGGAGTGGCAATCGGCGGCATCGTCAAGCTGTGGGGTAAGACCGAGGTTCACTCTGCCGGCATGCGATCCGAATTCGCTGTGCCCGACGTCCTATTCGTTCCCGAAGGCGCGAGCAATGCCTTCCGCGACATGATCGAGGAGCTCGCCCATGACTATCGGGCCGAGGTGTGGTGCGGTTCGCCCGATGAACTCCTGAAACGCATGAAGAACAGCAAACCAGGGCTTGCACCGGCATTGACGAAGTTCGATTCAGATTCTTCGCTCGACGCGGTATCCCAAACCCATCGGCTCGTCCGGGTCTCTCCGGCCGTCGCCCGGCGCTCAGTTGAATTGGATTCCCGGGCCGGAGGGGTGCCATTGAAGCCGCACGGCTACTGGCTCGCTACTTCCAGACCATCCGCAAAAATCTCCCAGTGCACTACAAGTGAGGGCCACCGGATCGTCAAGCTCGATGCCGTCGAGGACCGCAAGCGCAGCAGGTTCAACGATCCAGTGATCGAACCGAGGACCAGGCTGATCCTTGACCTAACCGGAAGCTTTGGCGGAGGGAAGGACTCCGTTGCCGTGACCACGCTGCCGGGCAGACTCATCGGCTTCCTGCCGCCGCCCGTAGTCAATCAGCTGATCGAAAGGTACGGATCGGTGTCGAACACCGGGGTCTGGCTCCTCTGCAACTGGTTTGGAACAGACACGGGTCTGAAACGCCCCCAGGTGGTTCATGTTCTACTGGCAGAACGAGGCGCCAAAGCTCTGACGTTTCCGTGGCCACCTCAGAGACGGCGACATCGGCTCAAAGAGCCCGATACGGAGATTGGCCTGCGGCCCGGCAACCGGCCTCGGAACCCCCATCGCGACGAGGATCCCTTCGAATGAAACGCTCAGTGCCAACTCAGTGAAGGGCTGACCAACGCCGGCTCAGGCTGGCCGGCGGGGGCGGCGGCGGTCCCGTGGGACCACATGATGGACCCGACGGGTGATCGCTTTCTGCGAACACTTGAAGTCCTTCATCAGCCGTTCGATCTGACCGTCGCACCGCTCGTACTGGGTGCTCAGCAAGTGTGCCGGCATCAGGATCGAGGCGGCGAAGATGTCAGCTTCGGTCTCGATTATCGGAACTTTCGAATCACTGGCGGCCGCTTCGACCTGGGGTTCAGGTGCTTCGTCGATCACCACGGAGCGGCAGAAGAGGGGCTGGCCTCCGGTGCGGTGCAGGATGTGGTGGCCAAGTTCGTGACCGATCGTGAACCGCCGCCGGCCCGGCCACTTGACGCCTTCCGCCCGGTCGACCCAGATCTCGCCCGGCCCGGTCAGCAGGAGTCCGGACAGGTGCCCGGCCGACGCGGGCGGCGCCCCCGGGGCCGCGGCCATGTCATCGACGTCCCGGACCAGTAGGCCGTAGACCGAATCGACGATGTCTTCGACCGGCACCGGCAGGGTCTCTCCGTCCCAGAGGTATTCGGGGACACGCTCGAGGATGTCGTAGGCCGTCGCCTCGATTGATTCGAGGTCTTGCGCGGCTATGACTAACCCGTCCCGCCGGTGAAGAGGCGATCGATCTCTTCGACTTCGGCACGCGAGCTTTCTTCAGAAGCCGACGGGCTCGGCATCCCTTCCGAGTTCTCGACTTGACTCTCCTTCAGCGCCGGGAAGCTGGGTTGGCGGGCGAAGACCTGATGGTCGACCTTGTAGCTCCCGCCCAGGAACAAATCGCCCTCCCGCCTGAGCGATTCCGGATCGGTGCCGAGCAGCCCTCCGAGGACCTCCAGGACCTTGCTCGAAACGCCTTCCGAAGGCAGATCGCCGTGCTCCATCGCGTGGTAGTACTCCTCGACAACCTTGGTCGTCTTGGGGAACCCGAGTCCCGTGGCCAGCTTCTCCGCCAGGTCACGGCGCTTGATGCGGGCCCGGTCCCGGAGACTCGGCAGGACGACCGGCCAGGCCCCCGAAACTCCGCCCAGCGCCAGGGTCATGGGTTCAACCATTCTCTGCGCCGGACTGCCCTTGAAGGCGGCGGGATCCCAGACCTTCCCGGGTGCCTGGACCAGGTAGGCGTCGATCAGGATCGTGAGGACCTCCTGCTCGCCATCAGCCGCCCGGTCGAGGAACGGAACCGGGTCCACGTCACCCGCCTGATGGGCGATCACATACTCGGTGAAGAGGGTCTCGGCGGTCTCGGTGCCGGCCATGATCAGCTCTCCTCTCTCAAATCCGGATCGAGCTGGGTGCGGAAGCGCTTCATTATCTGGAAGACGTTGGCGTCGGTCATCGGGATTTCTTCGTCGACGAAGATCGCGTTGACTTCGTCGGCCACTTCTTTCGCGGACAGGCCTGTGACTGTGTGTTCGACGACCATCCGGTGCCGGTCACTCAGTTCCTCCAGAGCCTGTTCGTAGATAGCAAGGCTATTCGAATAGTCGTCAAAGCCCTCGACTGACGGCACCTCACCCCAAAGTTCGTCCTCATCGCTGCCGTCTTCGACCAGGGGATCGGTCTCGAGCCTGTTCTTGTCGTGATAGTCAGCGATTCGCCGGGCGGTGATCGTGTGCAGAAGGGAGACGAACTCGCCGATGTGTTCGCCGTCGAACTTCGCCTTGAGCGCATGGAGCATCACGATCTGCACGAGATCCCAGGCCTCTTCGTCATCGCGCACCTTGAGGCGGATCCGCGCGAAGATGTTGCCGGCCCGCCGATTGGCGAGAATGCCGATCGCCAGTTTGAACTGGTCCTGATCGTCGACCTCCCGGGCCGCCTTGATGTGCTCGAAAAGCGGGTCGTCGAGCAGACGATCGAGTTCATGCTCATTCTTAGCCCTAAAGTCCAAATCACTCCCTCCGTCGAGTCCCCGCTGCCGCCCTTGCCACACCAGCCGAATCAGGCATTGTATCGCCGGTTTTCACGGGTTACAAGTTTTCGACGACGCTGTCAGATTCTCGCCGCTGCGTCCGACTCACTCTTGTTGCATCGCCTTCCCTTTGGTTTCAACGGCGGCGGCGCTGGGAGCACCGGTTGCTTCCGCGGTGCCCGCGAGGCGCCTCCTTTTTCTTCAGGCAGGTCTTCGCTTCGACGGCGTTCGGCTCGTCGCGCCGGTAGCCGACGGGCAGTGCAATTTCGGATCCGACCATCAGGTAGAAGGCGGACTCGTCTCCGTTCGGGGCCTTCCAGGGCGGAGCGTTATCCCTCACTCTGAAACCGCCCGAGACAAGGAGCCCCACCAGCTCGACCAGAGCTTCGCGGCGGGAGTAATTCGGGTGAACCCGCTGGCACCAGCGGTCCTGCGCGTGTTCGGAGACGAATACACGCAGTGAAAAGTCCCGGTTACCCGGTCGCGCGAGAACCGACTCCCGGAAACCGGTGCTCACCAGCTGCATCGGGTTGACCTCCTGATCGACTTCGGTACTCGTGATCGTCTCCATTGAAACCCCCTTAGCTCGTTTAGTTTCAAGTCGGCCGAAGAGGGTCGAATCTGACGCCCAGCGATCCCGGCGCGCGTGCTCAGGCGCTTCCCGACCGGCCTCACAGTTGGTTGACCAAGTTGACCTGGTCTGGTACAACTGACCTATGGAAGTGACCGTTCAGGAAGCAAAAACTCAGCTCTCGCGCCTTCTACGCCGGGTCGAAGCCGGGGAATCGGTGACCATCCGACGAGGCCGTGACCCCGTCGCCATGCTTGTCAAAGCTCCACACGCCCCGGGCAAGCGGCAGATCTGGGGTGACCTGAAGGGCTCGATCGGTCCTGAATTCGATGAGCCGCTTGAGGAGTTCGAGTCGTATACGTGAAGAAGCTTTTGCTCGACACCAACGTCGTGGTCTGGCTGCTTCTCGGTGACCGCGATTCGATCTCCGAAACTGCGACGAAGTTGCTGCTCGATGAGGAGAACACAATCTCGGTGAGCGCAGTGAGCGTCTGGGAGATGGCAATCAAGCGTTCGGTGGGGAAACTGGACATCGAGCCCGACTGGGTCCGTGCTCTCAGCCGGCTTGATTTCGCTCCGATGCCGGTCACCGCCGAGCACGCCGCGAGAGTAGAAAACCTTCCCTGGCATCACCGGGATCCCTTTGACCGCCTGCTCGTCGCCCAGGCCATGCTCGAGGATCACGACATGGTGAGTGCGGACCGCCAGATGGATCAGTACGAAATAGAGGTTGCCTGGTGAACGGCCGGTAGCGCCGGGCCCGCCGATGGCGACTCAACTATTCGGTGAGCCGGCCGAAGCTGGGTCGTGCTCGCGCTTGTAGGCGCAGTAGATTTGCCGGGTGGCACACACCGTCAGAAACAGGGACCGGATTGCTGCGGTCCTTGCGCTGGTCTTTGGACTGATCGCTTTCGGGGTGGGGCTCGAACTCATCTTTGAACGGATGCCCCAGGGACTCCTGGAGTTTCTCCTTTTGGGGACCTCCGTTGCTCTTGCCTGGTACGGACTGGTTGGGGCCGGCCCGGCCCGGATCTTCGGCTTTACTGGTGCGACCATCGTGCTGCTCGTCACCGTGCTGTTCGTAATCTCGGGCGAACGCGAGTTGCTTCAGGCGCTTGGTGTGATCGTGCTCTCGGCCCTGGCGGTGATTGCCGCCCGGCGGGCCTTCAGCGTTCACATGCCGCTTCCGGCTGCAGCTCCGCCGGAGGATCCGGTGCTTTTCTTCAACCCGAAGTCGGGTGGTGGCAAGGCGGAGAAGTTTTCGCTGGCCGAAGAGGCGAAGGAGCGGGGGATCCGCCCGGTGGAGCTGACCTCCGACTCCGACCTCGAGGATCTGGTCCGGCAGGCGGTGGACGACGGGGCAGACGCGCTCGCCATGGCCGGCGGCGACGGGTCCCAGGCCGTGGTCGCAGGCGTAGCGGCGGAACTCGACCTCCCCTACGCCTGTGTTCCCGCCGGGACGCGCAACCATTTCGCGCTCGACCTCGGGGTCGACCGAGACGACGTGGTCGGCGCGTTGGACGCATTCGTCGATGCCGGCGAACGCAAGGTCGACCTCGGTGAAGTCAACGGGCGGATCTTCGTCAACAACGTCTCGCTCGGCCTTTACGCCGAGGCGGTCGAGCGGGACGGCTACCGGGAGGCGAAGCTCAAGACCCTGCTCAAAGTGATGCCGGAGGTGATGGGTCCGGACGCCGAAGAATCGAAACTGAGTTGGCGGAGCCCGAGCGGCCGGCGACACAGTTCCGGGGCGGCGATCCTCGTCTCCAACAACCGGTACCGGCTGGGCAAGGCTGTCGGGTCCGGCACCCGTCC
>JBBSKC010000044.1:0-17905 GCA_038256675.1 Solirubrobacterales bacterium
ATGTAGAGCTTCTCGGGCCGGGGTTTTATCCGGCGCTTCTGACTGGAGCCGAAGCTCACCTCGACCACCCGGGCTGCGCGCTTGCCTTTGTTGGTCACGGCGACCTTCATGTTGAGGTAGCCGTCAGCGTAGATCCAGTTCGCGCCGATGATGTCGACCTTGGTGATGTTCGGCTTCTTGTCGGGAATGGCGCACTTCTTCTTGGTGCAGTTGCTCTTGCCGCCGTTGTTGTTCCCGCCACCGCCGTTGTTGTTCCCGCCACCGCCGTTGTTGTTCCCGCCACCGCCGTTGTTGGTCCCGCCACCCGAAGGGCCGGTGGGTCCGGTGGGTCCGGTCGGGCCCGTGGGTCCGGTTGATCCGGTGCCCGTGCCGCCGGTCGGGCCGTCGGGGGTGATCGCGCCGCCGATCCGCTCGACCTTGTTGTGGCCGGTATCGGAGATGAACAGCGAGCCGGAGGAATCGACGGCGACGCCGGTCGGACCGGCAAAGGTACCGACGCCCGGACCGGTCCACTTCTGGACGAAGTTGCCGGAGGTGCTCAGCTTCTGAACGCGGTTGTTGCCGGTGTCGGCGACGTAGGTGGCGCCGGCCGAGTCGACCGCGAGGCCGGTGGGTCCACTGAGGAACCCGTCGCCGGCGCCGGGGGCGCTCCAGATGGCGAGGATGCCACCGGCGCTATTGCTCTTGATGATTCGCGAATTGCCGGTATCCGAGACGTAGACATGACCGCCATCGTCGACGGCGATGCCCTGAGGGCTTCCGATGCCGCCGGCACCGGCGAAAGTGAATTGCGAACCGCACCAGCCCCAGGCGTTGCACTTGACAACACGGTCGTTGCCGGTGTCGGCGACGTACATGTTGCCGCCGTCGTCGATCGCCAGGGCGGCGGGATTCTTGAAGTTACCGAGCGCGGCTCCGTTCGATCCCCATTCGGTCTGAAAGCCGCCGTTCGGGAAGAGGCGCTGGATCCGGTGATTGCCGGTGTCGGCCACGAAGATCGCGCCGCCGGTTTCGACCGTTACGCCCTTCGGGACCTTGAACTGGCCACCAGCGGTTCCGTTGCTGCCGATCCCCTGAAGCTCGGTCCCGGCGGGGCTCAACTGGAAGATTTTGTCCTGCCCGGTGGCCGCGACGTAGACCTTGCCGTCGGAGTCAGCCGCCAGCTGCGAAGGGCCGGTGATCGCCTTGGGCCAGGCCGCACTCGCGCTGGAGGCAGCGGCCATCATGCAAAGCGAAGCTACGGCAGCGACACCGAACGCTTTCAAAACCACGCGACCACTGGTGAAAGCAGGCTTCAAAAGACTCCCTAGAGTTCGAAATTCAATATGTGACGGTAGCAGACAAGCCACCCTTCATCCTGAAAACAAGGACTTCTCAACTTGGATCTTCGTGACCAGGGACAGGCGCCCTCGCCGAGAGGTCCTGGACGATAACCTCCTCTTTCATCCGCGCGAGGGGGCGTACCGGCTCGCATTCAACAGGGAGGATCCAACTTGACTGTTCAGGGAATCAGAAAATCGGGGTGGTCTCCGCTCCGCGCGGTATTGATCGCCGGGCTCGGGGTCATCGTCGGCCTGACCGGCTTGCTCGCGATGGGCGAGGCCACAGCCAACGCCAAGTACCGGCAGCCGGGCTGCGCCAAGTTCGCCAAGCAGGTGCGCAAAGCCAAGAGCGGTAACCAGAAGCTTCGGGCGAAGTCCAATCTCAAGCAGTGCAAGGCCAACCGCAAGGCCTACAGCCAGGTGAAGAACTCCCGTTTCGTCGGATTCCGCTCCGACGGGGAACCGATCGACCTCATTTTCTGCGCCAATGGCAGGGTTGCCGAAGATATCGACAGCGAGTTTGGAGAGGTCTACAAGAAGGGCTGGCGGATCACCGGTGCCAGGTTCCGCGGCAAAAACTTCACCGCCATCTACGAGGCGCTTATCTCACAAACCAAGACGCAGGTCTCGACCAGGGCCGGGTCGCTGGCGAAAAAGAACGGCAAGTGGCAGTCCGGAATCGGCTCCGCAACGTTCACGGAGCCCGATCGACTGGGAGACGTAACCAAGACCAACGCCAAGAAGGAATGCAGCAAGATTTAACCGGGCACCGAATTCGCCTTCGGGTAAATCGGCGTTTGCCGAAGTGGAGGGCGCTTACCCGTAAGCGGTAGGTGGTTGAGTTGAGTCTGGCGGTAGTAAATGCACCCACTTCCCGTGACTCGGTCTTTCGGTTCTCTGATGAGGGTGGTTCACGGCGGAGGCTCTAGGTGCCGCTGGCGAGGAGTAAGCGAAGGTGCCGAAGGGGGCGCACTTTTGTGCGTTCCCGAGGCTCCGAGCGTCGACGAAGCTCAGCGGTGCATAGAGGCCCGCCGTGGGCCGCCCGCCACCTCAGGCCTGCACGAGAAAGGGCGCCCTTGAGCGCCCTTTCGAAGCAGCAATGAACCGGCGAGTCAGCTAGACAAGCTCGAGGAAGACCATTTCGGTTGAGTCCGACTTCCGGGGGCCGATCTTGATGATGCGCAGGTATCCACCGGGACGCTCTGCGTACCTGGGTGCGATCTCTTCGAAGAGCTTGTGTACCGCGAACTTGTCGTTCCGGAGGGCGGAGAGCGCCTGCCGGCGAGCGTGGAGGTCGCCGCGCTTGGCCAGCGTGATCAGCTTCTCGATCTCGGGCTTGGCCGCCTTGGCCTTGGCCTGGCTGGTCTTGATGCGCTCATGGTCGATCAGTTCCTTCGAAAGGTTCGCCATCAGCGACTTCCGGTGGGCGGAATCGCGACCTAGCTTGTTTCTTTTCTTGGCGTGGCGCATCGTTTTTCTCCTAGTTACCTGACCGGGGGTCAGTCCTGGCGGAGGTCGTAACCGCGGTTTTGAAGGTTCTCGATTACTTCTTCAATTGACTTCTGGCCGAAGTTCGGGATTGCTCCCAGTTCGGACTCCGACTTCTGGAGCAGCTGGCCGATGGTCTCGACTCCCGCACGCTTCAGGCAGTTGAACGAACGGACGCTGAGCTCGAGCTCGTCGATCAGGATGTCGTTATCGGCGCCGGCAGTGGCGCCATTGGATTCAGGCGCCGCTTCGGGGACGACCGGCTCGCGGGCGGTGAGCTCTTCGACGCGATCGGGATCGCTGAAGATCGCGAGGCTCTTGATCAGGATCTCGGAAGCTTCACGGAGGGCCGTGTTCGGTTCGATCGATCCGTCGGTCTCGAGCTCCAGGGTCAGCTTGTCGAAGTCGGTGCGCTGACCGACACGGGCAGTCTCGACGACGTACGAGGCGCGGCGGATCGGTGAGAAGATCGAGTCGATCGGGATGACGCCGATCGGCTGGTCGTCGTCCTTGTTCTCCTCGGCCGGGCGGTAACCGCGGCCGCGGCCGATGGTCACGTACATCTCGAGACGGGTCTTCTTCTCGAGCGTGGCGATCGGGGCCTCGGGGTTGAGGATCTCGACGCCGGCCGGCAGGTCGATGTCGGCCGCGGTGACGTCACCGGGGCCGGTCACGACGATCGGCGCTTCAACCGCGTCGGCCTCGGTGTGCATGCGCACGACGAGGTCCTTGAGATTGAGGACGATGTCGGTGACGTCTTCCTTGACGCCGCTGATGTTCGAGAATTCATGGGAAACGTCTTCAATGCGGACCGACGTGATCGCGGCACCGCTCAGCGAAGACAGAAGTACGCGCCGGAGGCTGGAGCCGAAGGTGTAACCGAAGCCTTTGTCGAGGGGCTCGATCGTGAAGACGCCCTTGTTCTCGTTGACCTGCTCGGAGCTGATGCTGGGTACCTGAAAGTCTGTGCTCATAAAGTTCCTTGGTTATTCGTGGGAGGGGAGGACTGGCGGATAAGCCGGAGGCCTAGACGCGACGGCGCTTGCGCGGACGGCAGCCGTTGTGTGCCTGGGGGGTGACGTCCTTGACGCTGGTCACGTCAAGCCCTGCGGCCTGAAGTGAACGAACCGCGGTGTCCTTGCCCGATCCGGCGCCCTTGGCGAAGACTTCGACTTTCTGCATGCCGTTCTCGATGCCTTTCTTGGCGGCAGCGTCGGCGGTCACCTGTGCGGCGAACGGCGTCGACTTGCGTGATCCCTTGAAACCGGCGCTACCGGCCGACTCCCAGGCAACGACGTTGCCCTCGAGGTCGGTCAGGGTGACGATGGTGTTGTTGAAAGTGGTCTTGATGTGAGCCTGTCCGACCGGAATGTTCTTGCGAACGCGGCGACGGGCCTTGGCTGGTTTCTTCGCTGCCATGCTCTAAACCTTTCGCTTTCCGGCGACGCTCATGCGACGAGGACCCTTGCGGCCCCGGGCGTTGGTCTTGGTGCGCTGACCCCGGACCGGCAGTCCGCGGCGGTGGCGCATGCCGCGGTAGGCACCGATCTCCATCAGGCGCTTGACGTTCTGCGAACGCTCCCGGCGAAGGTCACCCTCGACGTCGAGGTTCTCGATCGCCTCGCGCAGCTTGATGATCTCGTCCTCGGTCAGGTCCTTGACCTGCGTGTCGCGGTCGATGCCAACGTCATCAAGCAGCTTCTGGGCGGTCGACTGACCGATTCCGAAAACATATGTGAGGCCGATTTCGGCCCTCTTGTTCAGGGGAATGTTTACCCCGGCGATACGCGCCATTGACTAACCCTGCCTCTGTTTGTGTCGCGGGTTCTCACAGATCACCATGACGCGTCCGCGCCGGCGAATAATCTTGCACTTCTCACACATCGGTTTTACCGAGGCTCGGACTTTCATCGTCCTATAATTCCTTCTGGAAGAGGTGTCCCGGTGGCCCCAGTAAACGGGCTACGGGCGTGAAAAAACGGCCCATCAGGCCGAAAGTGAACAATAGCAAGAACTTTCACTGATCGTCCCAGGGCGTGAGGATTCGGGGTCCGTCTGCCGTCGCGGCCACCGTGTATTCGAAGTGTGCGGCCATCGAACCGTCCTCGGAATAGACCGACCAGCCGTCGTCGTCCATGAAGATCCCGGCTTCGCCGACGTTGACCATCGGCTCGATCGCGAAGACCATTCCGGCCTCGATTTCCGGTCCTTTGCCGCGCGATCCGTAGTTCGGGATCTGGGGCTCTTCGTGCATCTCCTGCCCGATTCCGTGCCCGACCAGCGACTTGATCACCGAGAACCCGGCGGCCTCCACGTGCTTCTGGACCGCGTTCGAAACGTCACCGACACGTTTTCCCGGAATCATCTGCGCGGCCGCCAGATCGAGCGATCCTTTGGTCACGTCGAGCAGGCGCTGGGTCGTCTCGTCGATTTCGCCGATCGCCACCGTGCTGGCGCCGTCGGCGACCCAGCCGTCGAGCGTGACGCCGATGTCGATCGAGAGGATGTCGCCCTTCTCCATCGTGTACGGCCCCGGAATGCCGTGAACGACCATCGCGTTCGGGGATGCGCAGATCGAACCGGGGAAACCGCGGAACCCCTTGAAGGTCGGGACGCCACCCTGGGACCGAATGAACTTCTCGGCGGCTTCGTCGAGTTCGGCGGTGGTCACGCCGGCGCGGCACTTCTTCCGGACCAGTTGCATGCACCGGGCGTGGACCTTGCCGGCGGCCGCCATCAATTCGATCTGCTCGTCCGTCTTGCGGGTGATCATGCAGCGTGCGGCTCGGGAACTACGAGCCCTCTTCGAGGCTCAGGGTCGAAATCAGCTTGCGGATCGATTCTTCGACCTTCTCGGGCGTCTCGCCGCCCTCGATCCGGTTGAGCAGGCCCTGCTTCTTGTAGAAGTCGACCAGCGGCGCAGTCTTCTCGTGGTACTGCTCGAGCCGGTGGCGAACCACTTCCGGCTTGTCGTCGTCACGGGTGATCAGCTCGGAACCGTCGATGTCACAGATGCCGTCCACGTTCGGCGGGTTGAACTCCACGTGGTAGACGTGTCCGTCCTTGACGCTGACCCGGCGGCCGGAAAGGCGGCGCACGATTTCCTCGTCGGACGAATCGATCAGGATCACGCCGGTCAGCGAGCGGCCGAGTTCGCGAAGCTTGCTCGCGAGCGCCTCGGCCTGCGGCACGGTCCTAGGGAACCCGTCGAGGATGAAGCCGTGGTCGGCCTCGCCGCTCTCGAGCCGGTCGGCGATAATCCCGATCAGCACCTCGTCCGGGACGAGATCGCCGCGATCCATGAACTCCTTGGCCTTGAGGCCGACATCGGTCTCATCCTTGACCGCCGCGCGCAGGATGTCCCCCGTCGCGTAATACGGCAACTCGAGGTCCTCCTGGAGGCGTTCGCCCTGGGTACCTTTGCCGCTGCCGGGCGGACCGAGAAGAATGAGATTGAGGTTGGCCATTTCGAGGGCTCTCTACTTGAGAAAGCCTTCGTAGTTCCGCATCATCAGCTGTGCTTCGAGTTGCTTGACCGTGTCAAGCGCGACACCGACGACGATGAGAACCGAGATTCCGCCGAAGAAGAAGCCGCCGCCGATCTGGTTGAACAGTATCGTCGGGATGGCCGCGACCGCGCCCAGATACAGGGCACCGGGGAAGGTCAGGCGCGAAAGTACCCGATCGAGGTACTCGGCCGTGGGCCGCCCGGGACGCACTCCGGGGATGAATCCACCGTACTTCTTCAGATTGTCGGCCTGATCGACCGGGTTGAAGGTGACGGCTGTATAGAAGTACGTGAAAACGACGATGAAGAACACTTCGCCGATGATGTAGGGCCAGCCGTCGGGCGACAGGAACGCAGCGAAGTCGAGGGCCGCGGGCGTGTTGATCAACTGTCCGACCGTCGGCGGCATCGCCATGATCGAGGCGGCGAAGATGACCGGGATCACGCCCGCCATGTTGACCCGCAGCGGCAGATACGTGGATCCGCCCGAGGTCATCTTGCGGCCGACCACCCGTTTCGCATATTGCACGGGGATCCTCCTCTGTCCTTCCTGGACGAAAACGACCGCCAGGACTACGGCGAGGCAGATGAACGGCAGCAGCACGACGAACACCTGATCCGGGTTGTTCCACCAGGTCTGGATGCCAGGCAGGACGCCGGCGACGATCGACGCGAAAATCAGCAGCGAGATGCCGTTGCCGATGCCGCGCTGGGTGATCAGCTCACCCATCCACATCAGAAGTGTGGTGGCAGCGGTGAGACAGATTACGATCAGGAACACGTTCGCCGGCGTGAGTTCACCGACGACGCTGTCCGACCCGGCCGGCGTCAGCGAGTTGAAAAGGAAGACATACGCGAAGGACTGCATGAATGCCAGCGCGACGGTCAGGTAACGGGTGTACTGCGTGATCTTGTTCTGGCCGACTTCGCCTTCCTTCTGGAGGCGTTCGAGCGAAGGGACGACCACGGTCATCAGCTGCAGGATGATCGAGGCGGTGATGTAAGGCATGATCCCCAGGGCGAACAGGGAGAGCCGCGAGAGGCTGCCGCCTGAAAAGAGGTTGAGAAACCCGAGGATGTTTGAACCCGAGAGCTGGTCCTCGAGGTCCTTGATCGCATTGATGTCGACCCCGGGTACCGGTATGTAGGCGCCGAGCCTGTAGAGCGCCAGGATGGCAGCCATGAACAGGAGCTTCTTGCGGATCTCCGGGACGCTGAAGGCTTTCGCCATCGTTGCGAGCATCAGTCTCCGATCAGCTCACAGCTTCCGCCGGCAGCCTCGATCTTCTCCTTGGCCCTGGCGCTGAAGCCATGGGCGCGAACCGTGAGGCTCTTGGAGATCTCGCCCTTGGCGAGGATCTTGACGGGGTGCGAGCGGGTTGCCAGACCGGCATCCTTCAAAGTCTCCGGGGTGACCTCGGCTCCGGCATCGAAGCGCTCTTCGAGGTCGCTCAGGTTGACCGGCTGGGTCGCGGTGCGGAAGTTCTCAAACGGCATCGACTTCTTCATGTGCGGGCCGCGCAGCTTGCGCATCCGCATATGAATCGGGTTCTGGCCGCCTTCGTGGGCGGAATTGCGCTTGTTGCCGGCGCGCTGTCCCTGGCCGCCGTGTCCGCGGCCGGAAGTCTTGCCGGTGCCGGAACCCTGACCACGGCCGATCCGCTTGCGCGGACGGCGTGATCCCGGTTTCGGGCTCAGATTGTGCAGGCCGATCTCGTCGGCACGGCTTTCCTGTTTTTTCTCTTCAGCCATTGGGTCCTTCGACTTCAACCAGATGGGATACGACCGTGAGCTGGCCCTGCAGCTGAGGCGAATCCTCGCGCTCGACCTTGCGTCCGATCTTCCCGAGTCCGAGCGCCTGGAGGGTGCCCTTCTGGTGCGGGTTGTTGTGAATGTTGGAACGAGTCTGGGTGATCACGAGTTTCGCCATGGCTATTCTTTCTCGCTCTTGGCTTCGGCCGTTTCGGCCTTCTCGGCGTCTTCGGCGACCTCTTCTTCGACCTGGACCTCTTCGGCGGCCTCGACCGTACCGGCATCGAGCTGCTCTTCGGCGGCGACTTCGGCCTCGACCTCGGAGGAAGCTACGGTCGACGGATCCTCGGCGACGGCGCCTTCTCCGGCGGCCACATCGGCCTCGGCCTTTGCTTCGAGTCCGGCGATGTCGGCCGGGACCGACTCAGCGGCTTCGGCAGCGGGTTCAGCGGCCTCTGCGGTTGCTTCGCCCTCGGCAGCGGGTTCAGTTTCGGCGGCCGGAGCGGCAGCACCGTTTTCGGACGGAGCGTCACCTTCGGCGCTCTCGTCGGTCAACGAGCCTTCTTTCTCCTTCGGCTCGAGGCCGAGCACTTCCGCGATCGTGAGGCCACGCAGCTCGGCGACCTCTTCCGGCCGGCGCAGACGGACGATGCCGTCCATGGTCGCCTTGACCAGGTTGATCGGGTTCTGAGTGCCGATGCTCTTGGTGAGGATGTCCTTGACCCCTCCGAGCTCGAGCACGGCACGCACGCCACCACCGGCGATCACGCCGGTACCGGCACTGGCCGGGCGAAGGACGACGTGACCGGCGCCGAAGCGTCCGATGATCTTGTGGGTGATCGTGTCGTTGTACTTCGGGATGCGAACCAGGTTCTTGCGGGCGTTCTCGACGGCCTTCTGGATGGCCAGCGGGACTTCCCGGGCCTTTCCGTAACCGATTCCGACGACCGACTCTTCATCTCCGACAGCGACCAGCGCAGTGAACGAGAACCGGCGACCACCCTTGACCACCTTGGCCACACGGTTGATCTCGATCACACGCTCCTGCAGGTCGAGCCCCTTGGGGCTGACCATCTCGACGCGGGCTGTATCCATTCCCTTCATATCAGCTGCTCACCGTAGCGAAGTTCGTAAAAATCAAAACTCAAGCCCGCCTTCTCTTGCTCCCTCGGCGAGGGCTTTGACCCGGCCGTGGTAGCGGTAGCCGCTGCGATCGAAGACGCACGTCTCGACCCCAGCCTTCTTTGCACGTTCTGCCAGCAGTTCGCCGGCCTTCTTCGCCTGTTCGGTCCGGTCGAGCTTCCGGAGCTCGTCTTCGGTCCAGTTCGCTGCAGCGAGGGTCTTGCCATCGACGTCGTCGATGAGCTGGGCGAAAATTCCACGGTTCGAACGGTAGACCGAGAGCCGGGGCCGCTCGGCGGTCCCGGAGATCTTCGCCCGCACGCGGTGGCGCCGGCGCTGGCGCCGTTGACGATTGCTGGTGACGGTCATACGCGCTTACCGGCCTTCCTCACGACGTGTTCGTCGCGGTAACGGATTCCCTTGCCCTTGTACGGCTCGGGCGGGCGGCTTTCGCGGATGTTGGCCGCGACCTGTCCGACCTTCTGCTTGTCGATCCCGCGGACGATGACTTCCGTCGGCTGGGGAACTTCAAATTCGATGCCATCGGTGGCTTCGATCGTCACCGGGTGGGAGTAACCGAGGGCGAGCTCGAGGCCCTTGCCTTTCGCCGCCGCGCGGTAACCGACGCCCTGGATGTCCAGGCGCTTCTCGTAACCGTTGGTCACGCCTTCGACCTGATTGGCGATCAGACTGCGGGTGAGCCCGTGGAGGGCCCGGTGCGGTCCACGGTCGGTCGGGCGCTCGACGGTGATCTGACCGTCGGCCGACTTGACGGTCATCTCCGTCGAAACCTCCTGGACGAGTTCGCCCTTGGGTCCCTTGACGGTGACCACGCCCGGCTTGACGTCAACTTCGACGTTGTCGGGAACTGAAATTGGCTGTTTACCGATTCGACTCATAAATCTTCCTCACCAGACGTAGGCGACGACTTCTCCGCCGACGCCTTCCTTCTTCGCTTCGTGACCGGTCATGACGCCGTGGGACGTCGAGACGATCGCGGTACCGGTGCCTCCGTAGACCCGCGGGACCGAGGTGTGGCGAACGTACCGGCGACGGCCGGGACGCGATACGCGCTCGATGCCGGTGATTACCGGCTGGTGATCCTTGGTGTACTTGAGGCGCACGGAAATCTTTTCGCCGACGGCGGCGGCTTCCTTCTCGAACCCGGCGATGTAGCCCTGTTCGGTCAGGATGCGGGAAATCTCGAGCTTCAGTTTCGAACTCGGAACCTCGATCGTCGCAAGGCCGGAACTCAGGCCATTGCGAACGCGGGTCAGGTAGTCAGCGACGGGATCGGTCTGCATCGTCTACCTACCAGCTCGACTTCGTCATGCCGGGGATGTAACCCTCGTGAGCCGCCTCGCGCAGGCAGATCCGGCAGATGCCGAACTTGCGGTAGTAAGCGCGGGGGCGTCCACATCGACGGCACCGGTTGTATTCACGGGTCTTGAACTTCGCGGTGCGCTGCTGGCGCACTTTCTGAGATGTCTTGGCCATGAGAGCCTTAGTCCTCCTGCTCTTCGTCGTTGGCTACTTCGGCGCCTTCTGGAACTGGGCGGCCTTCCTTGGCGAAAGGCATTCCCAGGCCGAGCAAGAGCTCGAAGGCCTCGTAGTCCGTCGGTGCGGACGTGGTGATCGTGATGTCGAGACCATGGTTCTCATCGACCGTGTCGTAATCGATCTCGGGGAAAATCAGCTGTTCGCGGACGCCCATGGAGTAGTTACCCCGGCCGTCGAACGAGGAGGCCTTGAGGCCGCGGAAATCACGGATGCGCGGGATCGCGATCGACGTCAGGCGGTCGAGGAATTCCCACATGCGGGCGGCGCGCAGGGTCACGGAGCAGCCGACCGGCATGCCTTCACGGACCTTGAACGAAGCGATCGACTTCTTGGCGATGCGCACGTTCGGCGCCTGGCCGGAGATGATCGCCAGCTCGCCGGTGGCCTTCTCGCGTGTCTTGGTGTCCATGTGCGAGCCGAGACCCATGTTCAGGGTGATCTTCTCGAGACGCGGAGCACGCATCGGCGTCGAGTAGCCGAACTTCTCGACCAGCGCGGGCAATACCTCGTCGTTATACGTGTCGCGCAGGCGCGGCGGCGGAATGACTTGTTCTGTACTTGTTGCAGCTTCCATTGTGTGTCCTAAATCGCTTCGCCCGAGCGCTTCGCGTACCGCTGGCGCTTGCCGTCATCGGTCTGGCGAATGCCGACCCGGGTGGGCTTGTTGTCTGTGGGGTCGAGCAGCATCACGTTGGATACGTGAATCGGCCCCTCCTTCTCGATGATCCCGCCGTCGACGCCCGGTCCCTGACCCGAGGCTGACGGCTGAGCGCGCTGGTGGCGCTTGACCAGGTTGAGCTGATCAACGTACACGGTTTGCTTTTTGGGGTCGGTCCTGGTGACCAGGCCCTGCTTGCCGGCGTCTTTGCCGGCCATGATCTGGACGTTGTCGTCCTTGCGGATCCTCATGGTCAAAGCACCTCCGGGGCGAGCGAGATGATCTTCATGAAATTGCGATCACGCAGCTCGCGGGCGACCGGGCCGAAGATTCGGGTGCCCCGGGGGTTGTTCGCGTCGTCGATCAGGACGGCGGCGTTCTCGTCGAACTGGATGTAGGTGCCGTCGGAGCGGCCGAGCTCCTTCTTGGTGCGCACGATCACGGCCTGGACGACTTCGCCCTTGCGTACGGCGCCCTGGGGGCTGGCCTGCTTGACGGTCGCGGTGATCACGTCACCGATCGAGCCGTACTTGCGGTGCGATCCACCCTTGACCCGGATGCAGAGGATTTCGCGGGCACCGGAATTGTCGGCCACACGCAGTCTGGATTCCTGCTGGATCATGGTCTACCTGGCCTTCTCGATCACTTCGATGAGGCGCCAGTGCTTGGTCTTGGAAAGCTTGCGGGTCTCGATCACGCGCACGAGGTCGCCGACGTTTGCTTCGTTCTCGGGATCGTGAACATGGATCTTGTGGCGCTGGCGCACGATCTTCTCGTAGACGGGATGACGGCGGGCGCTGTCGATCTGGACGGTGATCGTCTTGTCCGACTTGTTCGAAGTGACCAGGCCCTGACGCTCCTTGGGCTTGCCGGTACGGACCTTTTCGGAAATCTGGGTACCGACCCCTGAACCCTTCGGGGCATCGGTCTTGGCGTCGGCGCGGCGCTTCCGGCGCTGGGCAGCCTTCTTCCGGCGTTCCTCCAGGCGGCGGGCGTCGCGCTCCTCGCCGGTCAGCGACGGGCCGGCCTCGCCGGACTCGCGCGACTTGAGAATGCGGCGGCGTTCCTTCCAGGGGAGGTCGTCGAGAGGGTCTGGCTCCGCGGAATCCGGCTCGGCTTCGGGCTCGGCTTCCGCCGGGGCCGCGTCGGCCGGAGCTTCTTCGGCCGGCGCTTCTTCAGCGGCCGGTTCCTCGGCAGGAACCTCTTCGGCCACGGGCTCTTCGGCCGGAGTTTCTTCAGCCGGGGTTTCCTCGGGAGAAGTCGCTTCCGGGGGAGTCTCTTCTGTGTTTTCTTTTTCTTCTTCTGACATCAAGTTCTGCCTGACTATTTGGTGCTTGAGCTTTGTTCGCGCTCGAGGTCGACGTTTCGCTGACGCGCGATGGTCAGCAGGCGGGCCACTTCCTTCTTGGCACGACGCAGCCCGGCCGAGTCTTCGAGCTCACCGGTGGCGTGGCGCAGGCGCAGATTGAACGCGTCCTGGCGGGCCTCCTTGAGCTTCTCGACGAGCTCGATGTCGTGCATGGCGTGGATTTCGGACGCCTTGGTCACTCGCCTGCTCCTTCGCGATGTACAAACTTGGTTCTGAGCGGAAGCTTGTGTCCCGCGACCCGCATCGCTTCACGAGCGAGGTCCTCCGACACGCCGGAAAGCTCGAACATGACGCGTCCGGGCTTGACCACGGCGACCCAGGCTTCCGGGTTGCCTTTGCCGGAACCCATGCGGGTCTCGGCCGGCTTCTTGGTGATCGGCTTGTCCGGGTAGATGTTGATCCAGACCTTGCCGCCACGCTTGATCTTTCGGGTCATCGCGACACGGGCTGCCTCGATCTGGCGGTTGGTCACCCAGCCGCGATCAAGGGACTTGAGTCCGTACTCGCCGAACGTGACCTGGGTCCCGCCCTTGGCGTTGCCTTTGCGGCGCCCCCTCATGACTTTGCGGTGCTTGACCCGCTTCGGCATCAACACTTAACGTCGACCTCCCTGGCCCTGGCCACCACGGTTTCCACCGCGTCCGCGGTTGTCCTGCTGCGGCTCCGGTTCGGTGAGGCGAGCCGACTCGAAGCCTTCGGGCATGACTTCGCCCTTGTTGATCCAGCACTTGACGCCGATGCGCCCGGTGCCGGTCTTGGCTTCGACAAATCCGTAATCGATGTCGGCGCGCAGCGTGTGCAGCGGAACGCGGCCATCGGAGTAGCCCTCGGTGCGGGCCATCTCGGCGCCACCCAGGCGGCCGGAGATCTGAACCTTCACGCCCTTGGCGCCGGAGCGCATGGCGGAGGTCAGCGCACGCTTCATCGCGCGGCGGAAAGCGACGCGGTTCTGGAGCTGCTCGGCGATCGACTGGGCGACCAGCTTCGCGTCGAGTTCCGGGCGCTTGACTTCGCGGATGTTGACCTTGACCGGCTGGCCGGTGATCTTGTGGAGGTCCTTGCGCAGGGCGTCGACCTCGGAACCGGACTTGCCGATGACGATGCCGGGGCGCGCGGTATGGATGTCGACGGCGACTTCGCCGCGACGCTGGATGGTGATATCGGACAGGCCGGCGTGGGCCAGCTTCGTCTCGATGTGGTCACGGATGGCCAGGTCCTGCATCAGCAGGTCGGCAAACTCTTTTTCGGCGAACCAGTTCGACTTCCAATCATGGATGTAGCCGACTCGGAAGCCTTCGGGATGGATCTTCTGTCCCATAGCTTTTTCTAGTCCTCGTCTTCCGGGGTCAGCGCCACGGTGATGTGGCAAGTTCTCTTGTGGATCGGGGTCGCACGGCCCATGGCGCGGGGCCGGAACCGCTTCAGGGTCGGGCCTTCGTCGACCCGGATCGTGTGGACGACCATCTCGTCACCGATCAGGTCGTGATTGGCCTCGGCGTTGGCGGCCGCGGATTCGATCACCTTGGAAACGTCTTCGGCGGCGGACCGGGGTGAAAACTGGAGCAGCGAGCGGGCGTCGTCGATGTGCTTGCCGCGGACCTGGTCGGCGATCAGCCGGACCTTGCGCGGCGAAACGCGCACGTACTTCGCGGTCGCGTTGACCAGGACCGGCACTTCCACTTCCGTCTTCTTCTTCTTGGTGGCGGCCATGATCAGTCCTTGCCACCGGTGTGGGAACGGAAGGTGCGGGTCGGAGCGAACTCGCCCAGCTTGTGACCGACCATCGACTCGGAGATGAAGACCGGCACGTGCTTGCGGCCGTCGTGGACGGCGATCGTGTGACCGACCATCTCGGGGAAGACGGTGGAGCGGCGCGACCAGGTCTTGAGCATCTGCTTGTCGCCGGCGTCATTCATGTTGTTGATGCGGCTCATCAGGCGTTCTTCGACGAACGGGCCCTTTTTGGTTGATCTACCCATGGTCTATCTGCCCTTCTTCTTCCCGCGACGTCGGCCGCGCACGATGTAGCGATCGGATGGCTTGCCCTTCTTGCGGGTGCGATACCCGAGGGTCGGCTTGCCCCAGGGAGTGACCGGGTGGCCACCGGGGGTCTTGTGGGCCTCGCCACCGCCGTGCGGATGGTCGACCGGGTTCATGGCGATGCCACGGCTCTGCGGGCGCTTGCCCTTGTGCCGGTTGCGTCCCGCCTTGCCGATCTTGATGTTCTGGTGATCGGTGTTGGAAAGTGTTCCGATGGTCGCGCGGCACTCGCCACGGACCAGGCGCATCTCGGATGAAGGCAGGCGCAGGGTGACCATGTCGCCTTCCTTCGCGACGAGCTGGATCGCGGTTCCGGCGGAACGCCCGAGCTTGCCTCCCTCGCCGGCGCGCAGCTCGACGTTGTGGATGACCGTACCGACCGGCATCTCCTTGAGCGCCAGGCAGTTGCCGGGACGGATGTCCGAGCCGGGGCCGGACTGCACCGCGTCACCGACGCTGATCGTCGACGGGGCCAGGATGTAGCTCTTGACGCCGTCGGCGTAATGCAGCAGCGCGATATAGGCCGAACGGTTCGGGTCGTATTCCACGGTCGCGACCTTGGCCGGAATCCCGTCTTTCCGCCGCTTGAAGTCGATCTGCCGGTACCGGCGCTTGGCACCGCCGCCGCGGTGGCGGCTGGTGATCCGGCCGTTGTTGTTGCGTCCGCCGGACTTCTTGATGCCTTCGACCAACGTGCGCTCGGGCTCGTTGCCGGTGGTCACCTGCTCGCGCATCGAGTACGTCGCGAAGCGGCGTCCCGGGCTCGTCGGTTTTGTCTTCCTGATTGCCATAAGTCTCTTTCTTAACCCTCTACCGCTGCGCCTTCGAACAGGTCGATCGTCTCGCCCGGAGCGAGTTCCACGATCGCCTTCTTCCAGGAGCGGCTCTTGCCGGAGTGGAGGCCACGGCGCTTCGGCTTGGCACGGACCTTCGAGGTCCGGACCTTCACCACTTCGACATCGAATGCCTTTTGGACGGCGTCCTTGATCTCGAACTTGTGCGCGCGGTGATCGACCCGGAAGGTGTACTTGCCGGCGGCGATCAGGGCGTAAGTCTTTTCCGAGATGACGGGACGGATGATGACGCTGCGGGGATCCATTACTTCGTGTCCTTCTCGGTGTTGGTGTCTGCACCCTGGGTCTCGGTGCCGGCGCGCTTCTCGAGAACTTCGAGGGCGCCTTCGGAGATCACGATCGAGGCGGCTCCGATTACGTCGACGACGCCGACGGCTCCGACTTCCATGACATCGATCCGGGGGATGTTGCGGAAGGACCGCAGCAGCCCGGTCTCGTCGCCGAGGATTACCACCAGCGTCGAACGCTTGGCGCCCCACTTGGTGAGAGCCTCGGCGGCAGACTTGGTCGAAGGGGTTTCGAAGTCGGAAGCCTTGACCACGGCCACGCTGCCGCGCTCGGAATGGACCGAGAGCGCCGAGCGCATCGCCTTGCGGCGGGCCTTGCGGTTGACCTTGACCGTGTAATGACGCGGCTTTGGCCCGAAGGTGGCGCCGCCGCCGTAACGGCTCGGAGCGCTGAGCGCACCGACGCGGGCGCGGCCGGTGCCCTTCTGGCGCCAGGCCTTGGCGGTGGTCATCGAGACTTCACCACGGGTCAGCGTCGAGGCGGTGCCACGGCGGCGCGAGTTCGCGTCGGCCCGGGCGGCCTCGTGGACCAGCGACTGGTGAAACGCTTCGGTGAAGAGGTCAGCCGGCACGTCGGCCTTGGTCGTCTTGCCGAGGATCGGGACTTTGTTGGCTTTGGAGGTCTTCGTCTCAGCCATCGGTACGGATCTCCACGATCGAATTGCGGTGTCCCGGAATCGAGCCCTTGATCATCAGCAGATTTCGGTCGGCGTCGATGTCGGCAATCTCGAGCCCCATCTGGGTGGCGCGCTTGTTGCCCATCTGGCCGGGCAGGCGCATCCCCTTGAAGACGCGGGCGGGCCAGGCGCTGGCGCCGATCGAGCCCGGGGCACGCACGTTGTGCGAGCCGTGCGACACGGGGCCGCGGCTGAAGTTGTGACGCTTGATGGTGCCCTGAAAGCCCTTGCCGACGGTGATACCGGCGACTTTGACCTTCTGGCCCGTCTCGAAGTTGTTGACTGTGACCTGCTGGCCGAGGGTGACTTCCTCTTCCTCGCCCGCGATCTCCGCGTCGCGGAACTCGACCACGACCCGCATCGGAGCCGAGTCGGCCTTTGCGAGGTGGCCTTCTTCAGCCTTGCTCAGCTTGCCCTTCTTGACTTCGTCGAAGGCGAGTTGGATCGCTTTGTAACCATCACGATCCTCCTTGCGGATACCGGTGACGGGGCAGGGACCGGCTTCGACCACAGTCACGGGGACGACTTCGCCGTCTTCCCTGAAGATCTGGGTCATACCGAGCTTCTTACCGAGGATCGCCGACATGTCTGCCTAGAGCCGGATCTCGATGTCGACGCCGGCCGGAAGTGAATCCAGGCGCTGCAGCGAGTCAACGGTCTTCGGGGTCGGCTGTTTGATGTCGATCAGCCGCTTGTGGGTCCGGATCTCGAAGTGCTCCCGAGAGTCCTTGTCCTTGAAGGGTGAACGGATCACGCAGTAAATGTTGCGTTCCGTGGGCAGGGGCACGGGACCGGATACGGAGGCGCCTGTGCGCTCGGCCGTATCAACGATCTCGCGGGCTGCGCGGTCGATGGCGTCGTGATCATAGGCCTTGAGCCTGATCCTGATTTTCTGTGCGGCGATTGCGGCCACTTCGGCTTCTCTACTTACTTTCTTCGTTCTGTGGGCGTGACCCGGCTTACGCCAGCGTCCCGCTGATGTCAAGGTGCCCCGCCGCCTGCGCTTTTCCCTTGTTCCCGAAACTTTTAGGGGGGTCCGGCGTGGTTCGACTACTTGGGGTACTTCAAAGGTCGTATCTGTTATTTGGTACTGCTTCTCGCCTAAATTCGGGCGAAAAAAGAGGGCGGATAAAGAACAACTTGCTTCGGGACCCGCCCCCGGGAAATCTGTCGCTACTCGATGACTTCGGCCACCACTCCTGAACCGACGGTGCGTCCACCCTCGCGGATGGCGAACCGGAGACCCGGGTCCATGGCGATCGGCTGAA
>JBBSKC010000045.1:0-17769 GCA_038256675.1 Solirubrobacterales bacterium
AAAAAGCGTCCCGGAATAGGAACGCAGAACCTCGAACACCCCATCTCCCCGAAAGACCCCATCGTCAGGAAGAGGAACGACCGCCTCATCCGAAGGAGTTATGACGCCATCAATGCTGGTCAGCAGCTGGATTCCCATGAAGCAAGCTTAATCCAAACCGCCCCCACGGAAGAACGACTATGCAAACGCTCTGATCCGCACCAGAAAATCAGTCAGAATCCGCGCCGTAGCCCCCCAGATCAGGACCCGGTCCATTTCGAAGGTGGGTGTCCTGATCGGGACTCCCCTTCGAACCAGGCGGCGCATCGCGTAGGAGTCGACCAGGTCGTCGATGTCGAACTCGAGGATCGCCGCCACTTCCGTCGGGTTCGGAACCAGCGGTTGGTCGCCGGAGACCAGCCCGACGAATGGCTGGATCCGGTAGGAGGTCACGAAGGTGCCGACCGGCGCAAGGGCACCGACGACTTCGACCCGGTCCGGGCTGACGCTCACCTCTTCGTGGGTCTCGCGCAGGGCAGTCCATTCGAGGTCGCGGTCGTCCTCATCACTCATGCCGCCGGGAAACGAGATTTCGCCAGCGTGTTTCTTGAGGTCGGCATGGCGCTCGGTGAAGATCAGCTTGGGTTCGGCCGGCCAGCCGGTCACTGGAACCAGCACCGCAGCTTCCCGGTTTCCGTGTGCCTGCAGGCCGAGGGCGTCGTCGGCGGTGAGAAGCAATTCGGACAGGTCTGTCGATTCGAAATCCACGAGTCAGATCATGACCAAACAGATAGAGTGCTGCCGATGACGACCCGACTGACTTCCGCGATCCTGGTCTCACTCGCTTTCTTCCTCGCTTTCGGACCGGCAAACGCGGCCGCCGTTCCGAGTGGCACGTACAAGGGAAAGACCGAAGGCAAGCTAGACGTGAAGGTCAAGGTGAAGAACAACCGCATAACCAGTTTCGAAGCTTCCGTCTATGCCTCGTGTTACCTCGACAACTTCATCATCTCCTTCGCTTATCCGCCGGCCGGCAGGAGGGGGTCGAAGATCAAGATCAAGGGCGACGGTTCGTTCAAGGTCGTCTTCAAGGGCGACCCCAATGTGAGTCTCAATGACGACAAACGCACGCTGAAGGGCAAGTTCAGGGGCGGCAAGGTCAGCGGCGCGATGAAGGTGGAGGGTCTCTGCTCGGCCGACACCACCTTCAAGGCCCACAAGTAACCCGTCGTCACTTACGCCTGAGTTGGGGCCAGGGCGCTAGATGATCACGGGCACGGTGCCGCCGTCGACTCCCCAGGCGGCGCCCGCCACGAAGGAAGCGCGATCGGAGCAGAGGAAGGTGATCGCAGAGGCAATCTCTTCGGGAGTCGCCAGCCGGCCGATCGGACGCTTCGACCCGACTTCCTCTCGGACCGCATCACGATTCCCGGCGCCGGAATGTTCCCTGGCCTGGTCGAGCAGGCCGCCCGTTTCGAGCCAGAGTTCCGAGGCGGTCGGCCCGGGACAGACCGCGTTGACCAGCACTCCGCCGGACGCGTACTTGTCCGCGTAGAGGCGGGAGAGCGAAAGCATCGCCGCTTTGCCGACCGAGTAGTCGGGCATCTGTGAAGAAGGCCGCTTTCCGGCGGTCGAGGAGACGTTGACCACCCGGCCCCAGCCGCGTTTGAGCATTCCGGGGATCGCCGCTTTCATCAAGTTGTGAGGAGCCATGACGCTTAGTTCGAACTGGTCCCGGAAGTCCTGGTCGGGCGCGTCTTCGAGGTCACGCCACTTGGCGGCGCCGGCGTTGTTGACGAGGATGTCGAGCTTGCCGAACTCCTGGGTCGCCGCGGCGACCACGTGCTCACCCGCGTGTTCTTCGGTGATGTCAATTACCAGGACCGCGGCGTCACCGCCCTCGGCCCGGACTACTTCGTGCATCGCCGCCAGCTGCTCGGGGTTGCGGGAGATCATCAGCACCTTCGCGCCTTCGGAGCAGAGTTGCCGCGTGGCTTCGAAGCCGATGCCGCTGCTGGCGCCGGTCACCGCGCAGACCCGGTTCTCAAGACCGAGGTTCATGCCGGCTTCACCCGGATCTCGGTCGCCTCGGACAGGAGCCGGTGGACCGGGCACTTGGCGGCGATCTTGAGCAGGCGTGCCGTCTGATCCTCGTCGAAGCGGTCGGGGATGCCGACGGTCACTTCGAACAGTTTGGGGTTCGGGCCGTCGTAGGTCGTGTCGACCGCTACTTCGAGACCCTCCAGGTCCCAGCCCTTGCGATCCGCGTAGACCCTGAGGGTGCCGACCGTGCAGGCGGCGAGCGAAGCGCTCACGCCTTCGGTCGAGGTCGGGGCGGAGCCGGTTCCGCCCGCCGATTCACCGAGGTCGAAAGTCATGACCTGGCCGCTCGAGAGTTCAACCTCGGTCGGCAGCTTCGAGCCGGTTGTGGCGACCGCGCGGGTCAATCTGGCTTCCGCCGGCCTTCGAACAGTTCCGGGTCCTCGACGTCTGCGAAACGGGCCATCGCGAAACACAGATCCGAGGCGCGGTTGAGGAAACGAAGGATCTCGGCGGAAGCGAGCTCGTCGTCGAGCTGGATCTTCACGACCTTGCGCTCGGCCCGGCGGATGATCGTACGGGCCACATCGAGCTGGGCCGACAGGCCGGTGCCGCCGGGGATCACGAACTTCGGCGGCAGATCGACCTGGGCCATGTATTTGTCGATTTCTGCGTCGAGCGCGTCGGTCATGTCGTTGGTGATCCGGCTGATGCCGTCTTCGAGGCGTTCGGCGGCCTCGGGCGCCGTCGCCAGTTCGGCGCCGGCGACAAAAAGCTCGTTCTGCAGGGCGAGGATGTCGTCGTGCAGTTCGCGCTGCTCGGCATCGCACTGCGCACGGGCCACACCGAGCGCGGAGCAGGCTTCGTCGAGGGTGCCGTATGCGTCGGTCCGGGTGCCGGATTTTTCGACCCGGCCGCCATACCAGAGCCCGGTCGTACCGTCGTCGCCTTTCTTCGTATAAATCTTCATCGTGGGTCGATCCTAGTCTGTCGGTTGCCGTCGGCAGATCGCCCCGATGATCCGGGGCTGGCTCAGGCTCACCATCCGGCAAGCGCCGGACCGGGTTCAGCTCAGCGGGTTGAACGCCATGCCCGAAAGCAGCTTCGGGTAGAAGTAGGTCGACTTCGGCGGCATCGTCTCGCCGGCCGCGGCAACCGCCCGGACCTGCTCGATCGGTGTCGCCCGCAGGATGAACGCCGCCTGGTAGCTGCCCTCGGCGACAAGTGCCAGGGAGCTCTCGATGCTCTTCGCATAACCGATGCCACGCTTGGCTTCGACGTCTTCTTCGGAGAGTCCGAGGATGTCCTGAAGGACCACCTTTTCGAGGATGGCCGCGTCGAGGTGACGGTAGGCCTCCGAGCGGCCCTCCATCAGCTGGTCGAGCGCAACCGGGTCCTTGAGTCGCAACCTGAGGTAGCGGCCGGCGGTCTGGTCGACGAAGCCGAAGCAGCCGACGCCTTCCATGCCGTCGGGGTCGAGTCCGGCGAGGTCGATCGCTTCGACGTCGAACGCCTGCGAGATGCCGTTGGTCAGGTGGTCCTGGATGTCCGGGTTTGCGGCGAGGCCCGAGAGCAGGCGATGCGTCGGGAAGACGGTCAGCCCCGGGTCATCGAGGCCGGTCAGCGCCATCAGCGTGAAGCACTGGGCGCCTTCGCCAGGGACCTCTGCCATGTAGGTGCGGGCGGTTTCGTAGCGGTGGTGACCGTCTGCGATCAGCAACTCGGCGTCGGCCAGGACTTCGGAGACCGCCGCGTGGACGACCGGGTCCTGGACCGGCCAGAGCCGATGGGTCGTGCCTTCGTCGTCGGTGACTTCGGCCCACGGTTCCTTCTCGGTTTCGGCGGCGACCTGCGGCCAGGCGTCCTTCGAGGTCAACGAAAAGATCGGCGAGAGGTTGTAGCGCGTGGCCCGGGTCAGGTCGAGGCGGTCCTGCTTCGGTCCGGGCTGCGTCCTTTCGTGCGGGCGGATCTGCCCGGGCCCGTAGTCGGTCACGCGGACCCGCGCGAGGATTCCGTTGCGGGTGTGGGTCGTTCCGTCCGGGGCCGCGTATTCCTGAGTCAGCGCCCAGATCGTCGGACCGCGGTCCTGGGTCAGCACTCCATTCAGCACCCATTCCTCGAGCGTGTCGGCCGCGTGCTGGTACGGATCGGAACCCTCGCCGCTCGCCCTGGGCAGGTCGATCTCGACCACGTTGAACGGCGAATGCTGGAGCAGCTTCTGCCGCTCCTCGTCGTCGATCACGTCGTAGGGCGGTGCGGTGACGGCGCCGAGCGAACTCACCGTCGCCAGGTTGTAGTGCAGGGCGGGGAAGGGTCGGACGTCAGCCATGGCCCAAACCTACCCGGTCGGAGCCCCGGTAAAAAGGCCCGCGTCGAGGTTGCTCCGCAAAGGGTCGGTAGGATCACGCCTCATGGGTGAGCGAGAAGACGTTGCAGGTGTTGTGCTGCCGTACGCGGTGATCGGCGCCGGTCCGGCCGGGCTTGCCGGTGCGCGCAACCTCGCGCGCCGCGGGATCGAGTTCGTCGGCTTCGACGTCAACTCCGGGGTCGGAGGGCTATGGGACATCGACAGCCCGAAGAGCACGATGTACGAGTCGGCCCACCTGATCTCTTCGAAGACCACGACGTCGTACGACGAGTTCCCGATGAGGGAAGACATCGCCGACTACCCCAGTCACTGGGACATGAAGGAGTACTTCGACGATTATGCGGACACCTTCGACCTGAAGAAGCATTTCCGCTTCGAGACCGAAGTGATACGGGCCGAGCCCGAGGGCGAGAACTGGAAGGTCACGACCCGCGGGCCGGACGGCGAAACTACCGAAGACTTCGCCGGCCTGATCATCGCCAACGGGATCCTCTCCAAGCCGAGCATCCCCGATTTCGACGGCGATTTCGACGGCGAGCTGGTCCACACCAGTACCTACCGGACGCCCGATGTTTTCGATGGCAAACGAGTGCTGATCATCGGCGGCGGCAACTCCGGCTGCGACATCGCGGTCGACGCGGTCCACCGGGCGAAGTCGGTCGACATGAGCCTTCGCAGCGGTTACTGGTACTTCCCGAAGTACATCCTCGGCAAGCCATCGGACACGCTCAACGAAGGCAAGGCGCTGCCGGCCTGGATCAAGACCCGGGTTGACGGGCGGGTGATCCGACTGATCACGGGCAACCCGGCGCGGCTCGGCTTCCCGGAACCGGAAGGGCGGATATACGAGACCCACCCGGTGCTCAACACGCTGGTGCTTTATTACGCGGGTCACGGCGACATCAAGGTGCGCAAGGACATCGAGCGCTTCGATGGCTCGCAGGTGAAGTTCGTCGACGGAACCAGCCACGAGTACGACATGGTCATGCTGGCGACCGGTTACAAGCTGGACTACGACTTCATCGATCCCGAGCATCTCAACTGGCTCGGCAACCACCCCGACCTGTACCTCAACATCTTCACGCCGAAGCACCGCAACGTGTTCGTGCTCGGCATGGTCGAGGCGACCGGGCTCGGCTGGCAGGGCCGGTACAACCAGGCGATCCTCGTATCGGAGTTCATCAAGGCGCAGCGGGACGACCCCGCCCTGGCGGATCAGATGTGGCAACGCATACACGGACCGAAGCCCGACCTCTTCGCCGGTTACAACTACCGTCAGATCGATCGGCTTCCGTACTACGTGAACAAGGACGCCTACCGCGAGCAGATCCAGAAGCACCTGGAGATCTTCTCCGCCGCTGTCTGATGCCGAAGCCCGTCGGTGAGTCCTCGTGATGCTGCCGATCGGGGACATCGATGACGTAACCCTCGATTTCAGCGACTCGTCGCTCTTGATCCTCAACGTCGTGATCGCGATCGTGATGCTCGGTATCGCGATGGACACGAAGACTTCGGACTTCCGCGAGGTACGCCGGTTGCCGAAGGCGATGGCAGTCGGGATCGCGGCCCAGTTTCTTCTGCTCCCGGCCATCACCTTCCTGCTGACGCTGCTGCTCGATGTGCGAGGCTCGATCGCGATGGGCATGATCCTGGTCGCGTGCTGCCCGCCCGGAGGCACGTCGAACATCCTCACCTATCGCGCCAACGGCAACGTTGCACTCTCGGTCTCGATGACCGGGATCTCGAGCCTGCTGGCGATCTTCTTCCTGCCGTTCAACGTCGCTTTCTGGGGCGGACTGCAACCGGAGGCCTCGAAAATCCTCCAGGAAGTCGACCTGAGCGCCCTCTCGATGCTGGCCCACGTCGTGCTGGTGATCGGGGTGCCTTTCATCATCGGGCTGACCATTGCGAACAGGAAACCCGGTTTCACGGCGAAGGTCCAGCCCTGGGTCAAGCGGTTCAGTGTGTGGGCCCTGATCGGCTTCATAGTCATTGCCCTGGCCGGCAACATCGGGGTCTTCTGGCCGTACATCCCGATCGTCGCGCTCGTCGTTTTCCTGCACGACACCCTCGCGCTGGGACTCGGCTACGGGATCGCGACCGCGTTCCGGCTCGAGGAATACAACCGCCGCGCGATCACTTTCGAGGTTGGGGTCAGGTACGCCGGCCTCGGCCTCGGCATGGTCTTCAGCTTCTTCGACGGCCTCGGCGGCATGGCCCTGGTGGCGGGCTGGTGGGGGATCTGGGACCTGATCGCGGGCCTTGCGCTTTCGAGCTGGTGGGCGAGAAGGCCGACCGGACGAGGTGATTCGCCCGACCCGGCTGCCGGCGCGAATTCGGCAAGCGGTGCGGCGAACTAAGGTGGCGACATGAAACGGGTTTACGTGACGGGCGGAAACGGGTTCCTTGGACATTCGGTCGTGCGCGGCCTGGCGAGCAAGTGGGATGAGGTCGATTACGTGGTCAGCGCCGACCTGCGTGACCCCGCGCCCGAACACGAGATCGAAGGTGTGATCTACGCGAAGGCGGACGTGACTGATGCGCAGGTGATCTCCGACCAGATCCTCGACAACGAGATCGACACGGTGGTCCACCTCGCCTCGATCGTCAACCCGGGCAAGTCGACCACCACCGAGCAGGAGTACGCGGTCGACGTCACTGGTTCGAAGAACGTGCTGGAGGCCTGCGTCCGGCACGGCGTCAAGCGGATCATCGTCTCTTCCAGTGGAGCCGCCTACGGTTATCACGCCGACAATCCGACCTGGCTGAAGGAGACCGATCCGGTGCGCGGCACCGAGACCTTCCCCTACAGCCTCCACAAGCGGCTGGTCGAAGAGATGCTGGTCGAATACAGGGAGAGCGACCCTTACCTCGAGCAGGTGGTGCTGCGCATCGGCACGATCCTCGGGGAGTCAGTCGACAACCAGATCACGGCCCTGTTCAAGTCGAAGCGACTGATCAAGATCCGCGGCTCCGAGTCGCCGTTCGTCTTCATCTGGGACCAGGATGTCGTCGCGATCATGCTTCAGGCCGTGCTCGGCGAAAAGACCGGCATCTTCAACGTCGCGGGCGACGGATCGATGACCGTCGACGAGATCGCGGGGGAGATGGGGAAGAAGACGCTTCCGATCCCGGTGAGCGCGCTGAAGGCCGGTCTGTCGGTCGGCCAGAAGCTCGGCCGGACCCCGCACGGACCCGACCAGACCGACTTCCTCCAGTACCGCCCGGTCCTCGACAATGCGAAGCTGAAAGAAGACTTCGGCTACACCCCCGAATACACGACCCGCGAGGCCTTCAAGGCCTGGCAGTCAGCCAACGGCCCCTAGCCCAAAACCCCCGATTAGCAGGGTTTTTGTTGCAGTATTGTCGCATTCAACCTCGCCAGGTCTGCGAGAATAGGGGCATGGCGCACCCCGAATTCATCCGCCAGAAAGCGATCGATCTTAGGACCGAGCAAGGTCTCACGATTGACGAGCTGGCCGAGTGTCTCTCGATATCCAAGACGACGATCTACTACTGGGTCAACCACATCCCGATCGACCGGAAACCGCCGACATCGTTTCGATCTGAGGCTCAAATTAAGGGCACACTGGCGATGCAGGATCGGTACCGGAAGGCAAGGGAAGCCGCCTACCTCAAGGGTGCGGCCGCCTTTCCCGAACTGGTTCTGGAGGTGACCTTCCGAGACTTTGTCTGCATGTATATCGGCGAGGGGTCCAAGAGAAGAAGAAACGAGGTGGCGATTTGCAATTCGGATCCAGCCGTGGTGAAACTCGCCGTCACTTGGATCCGCCGATTTACGCAAAACAAGATCCGGTACTCGATTCAGTACCACGCTGATCAATCGCTCGACGAACTCAAGAAGTTCTGGTCTGAGCATCTGGACATCGCCCCGGAGGCGGTGAAGTTTCAACGCAAGTCGAACAGCAATCAGCTCAAGGGCCGGAAGTGGCGATCACAGTACGGGGTTCTGGCCGTGTCGGTCGGAGACACGTTGCTAAGAGCTCAGCTTCAAGCATGGATTGACTTGGTAAAAGACGATTGGGGATAGACTCCGCGGCCCGCGGGGCGTAGCGGAGCCTGGTACCGCGCCTGCCCTGGGAGCAGGAGATCACTGGTTCGAATCCAGTCGCCCCGATCGCAGGTTCAACTTTCACTTGGTGAGTCGAACCGAAACGCGGCTCCGGCCAGCATGTTTCCTGAGCTTTCGGGACCTGGCCATAGCTCTTGGAGGACCGTGGGCCCGGTTCCGACGAGCACTGAACGCAGAACGAGGACCGCGATGATTATGTCGTCGAGCTGGCCCACAACCGGGAGGAAGTCCGGAACGAGGTCGATCGGCAGCATGAGATAACCGATCAGCCCGACCAGCATCCACTTGCGGCCGGAAGGTACGCGCGGGTCGCTGAGCAGACGGCGCACCAGAACGAGACAGTCGGGCACGAACCCGGCCACGGCGCGGACGTGCTCGCGGCGACCGGCAGCCACGAGGCCCAGCAAAATGGCGGCATAGAGCAGGAGTATTGCTCCGAAGGAGATCGCGAGCCATCCCAGCGTGTTCATGCTCGAGGCCCCGAACGCAATGCTCAGGAGCGCATCGCGCCGGGCATCTTGATCATCGCCCGGGGCAGGTCGCGGCGGGAGCGGTCCATCGCCTCCTGGAGAGCTTTGGTTGCCTGCGGCCCGTGGATCGGGTCGCCGTGGCCGACCAGCAGGTGCTTGGGCAGGTAGGTGCCGAGCTGCTTCCTCGGCGGATTGGCGCGCAGCATGATGTGGATGCCGGCGCCGAACTCGGACGGGCTGGCCATCGGATTGGTGCCCACGGCCTCGGAGACGATCAGCGCCTGCTTCGCCTGCCACCAGAGCGCTTTCTCTTTCCAGAACCGGTTGTTGACGACGTCGATCGACTGGAAGGGGGTGTTCCTCATCTCGTCGGGCAGTTCAACGTGGGGAACTCCGAGCCGCTTGGCGACCATTGCGCAGTCCCGCTTGTGGCGATCGAGCAGCTGAAGGACCGCGACCGGTGTCCCGAGCGCCGCAACCCGTTCCCAGACCTCGGGGTTGTCGACCGGGTCGATGATCCAGACGTTTCCCTCCGAGACGAGGGCGTGCGAGGCCCGCGCCATCGGTTCATCCTGAACCCAGGTCAGTCCGACTTCGCTCTCGTCCACTCTCACGCCCATGGCCGCAGTTTAGTCCTGAAACGATTCGGCCCATGTTAGGGGGCCGTGACTAACGCCTGAGGCGGAGGCTCAGCGAGTCGATGTAAAGATGGGTAACGTGCGGAACGTGTCTCGTCCATCCAAGTTGTCACCCGTCGCGATTCTTGCGACCGTGCTTCTGCTTGCCTTCGTGGGGACCGCCCAGGCCGACAATTCCGGGGCTGTGCCACTTGCCGGGAATCCGAGCCTGGCGAAGCCGGTCAACGGCCGGTCGGCACTACTGGTTCCCGGCAACTATCCACTCGACATATCGGGCCGTCCGGTGAATGGGACGATCAAGTTCAGGTTCCGGAGTGGTAAGACCATCACCCGAAAGTGGCGCGCCATGCCACACTCGGGCAGTCTCCGGGCCGGCGACCAGCGGCCTTACTTCAGCTACGTCCACGCAGTGTCGATCAGCCGAAAGCTGACCAGGGTCCTGTTGAAGAGACACACGCGCCTCCGGGTCGAGAGCAACAGTCAGTTCATCCGTCCGGGTTTCACCAAGCCCACGAAAAGCATCGGCTCGATTTCCCTGTCGCCGGGCATCCGTCGGGCCCGGACCGGATTCTGTTCGACGCCGCCCCTGGTCCTCACCACGACCTCGACAACGGGCACCGGCGACTTGCCGCGCTGCGGTGGCAACGTCAGGTGGCGGGTCAGTGACCAGACCGACCGGGGCCAGGCGAGCGTCTCCGGAAACAGTTTCAAATTCATCGGTGCCAGGAACCAGACCGGGGCCGATGAGTTCACGCTCGCCGGAGGCATCCGTGGCCGGTCCGTGGTCGATCGCAAGGTCCAGATCAGGATCAATCCCACCCCGGCCCCGAACGTCTCGATCCGGGCGATGGGCGATTCGGTGACCGCCGGGTTCGGCTACTTCGGCAAGACCGGCAAACCGATGACGATCGGCCAGCTCTTCAACTGCAAGCCGGCCGCCGCGAACTACAACGACGCCTGCTCGTCGAACGCGTACAACCGGAACAGCAGCATCGGCACCGCCCCTGACTACCTGCCGGACTTCGGTCTCTCGCGCAACATCTCCTGGGCAGCCCAGTGGGCGAACGCCCATGGCGTCACCGACTACAAGAACTACGCGGTGAGCGGTTCGGCCCCGGTCGACTGGCTGCCGGGAGGCCAGTTCGACAAGACCCGCCAGCAGATCGAGCAGGACAACCCGGACTACATCGTGATGACGATGGGGGCGAATCCGCTGCTCTCGGACATGCTCTTCGGCCTCGACAACATGGGTTGCGCGCTCGAAGCCGACCTTTTCGGGGACTTCCGCGAATGCATCGAGACCGCTTTCGACAAACAGAACCTCGACCAGAATCTGAACGCGCTCTACACCCAGCTCGTGAACAACACGGATTCCCGGATCGTCCTTATGCAGTACCACCTGGCGGTCCCGGCTGCGGACGTCGCCTACACCGCGGTCCAGATCGAAATGATCGACAATCTGATGAACGAGACGATTGCTGACGAAGCCAACCTCGTCTCGCCGGAGCGGATTGAGGTGATCACCCCGCCACGGTTCGATGTCGGCATCGACATGAGTCCGCTTTACAAGTCCGACTACAGCTGCTCGTGGCTCGACTACAAGGTGGACGGTCCGAGCGTCCAGGCGATCCCGTCTCAGGATTTCCTCGAGGCGCTCCATCCGCTGTCCTTCTGCACTGGCCCGGCTTTCGGCGCCCCGTGGACCATTGGTGGCGACACGGGCATCCACCCGAGTGCCACGGGGTACTCGCAGATGGCCGGGCAGATCCCAGCGCCGGAATAAGGCAGGGGACAAAACCGTCGGTTATGCCGATGGTTCCACGCTTGCCTCACCGGTGGCACCTGCCGTCCACCAACCCCACTCATTTAGGATGGCGCCGGTGTCTGCTGAGTTCAAAGGTCGGGCTTGACCCCGACCCTCTCTTCCTATCTGGTCGGGACCGCCTCCATTCTGGCGATCGTCCTTTCCGTCTGGCTGGGCGGATACTGGCTGCGCCGATGGATCGTGCCCGAGTTTTCCGGTGCCCTCGCCCGGCTGGCCGAAATGACGATCGCCGTCGCACTGCTGATCATCACACTTCAGATCCTCGGCACGCTCTCGATCCTCACCCTCGGATGGATCGCCGCCGGCTGCGTCGTACTCCCTCTGATAGCAGCGGCGATCGGCCACCGCTTCGCTGATCCCGACCCCGAAGAGGTCGCAGCTCCCGCCGTACCAACCTGGGCCTTTCTGGTAGCGCTCGGTGTCGCTTCGTTCGTCGTAGCCGAGTGGACCTTCCCCTCGCAGCTCAGCCTCGATCAGGGCATGTTCGGCGGCGACACCACCTGGTACCACATGCCGGCCGCCGCCCGGTTCATCCAGGAGGGCTCGACCAACCCGCTTCATTACACCGATCCCCTGCGTCTGGCGGTCTGGTTCTACCCCCAGAGCTCCGAGCTGATGCACGGGGCCATGATGGGGCTGATGAAGAGCGACTGGCTCTCGCCGCTCTTCAACATGTTCTCGGTCGGGGTCGGCCTGCTCGCCTGCTGGTGCGTCGGCCGGCCCTACGGAGTGGGACCTGCCACGCTGGTCGGCGGTGCGATCCTCCTGGCCTCCGGGGTGATGATCGAGACCCAGCCCGGTGAGGGCCGCAACGACATCGTCTGCTTCGCCTTCCTGATCGCCTTCGCCGCCTTCCTGATCAACGGGCACCAGCGCCGGGCTCCGAAGTTCGGCGTGGTCGAAGACAGGCCCGATCCGAACGCCCCGCTCCTCGATCGGGGCCCTTTGATCATCGCCGGCATCGCTGCCGGCATCGCGATCTCGATCAAGGTCTCGATGCTGGCGCCGGTCGGCGTGATCTTCCTCGGCATGGTCCTGATCAGCGGTCGCGGGCGCCGTTTGATCACCGCGTTCTATCTGGGCGCTTCGATGTTCGTGGTCGGTGGCTACTGGTACGTGCGAGCGATGATCTATACGGGAGGCAATCCGGTACCGGCGATCGGCTTCGGCCCGCTCAAGCTGCCCCAGCCGGACCAGATGCCGCTCGATCCCCGGCCCCGCTTCTCGGTGTTCCACTACATAACTGACCTTGACATCTACCGGTACTGGTTCTTCCCCCGGCTGGACGACGCCTTCGGGATTCTCTTCCCGCTGATCATGGTGATGCTCCTTGCCGCAGCGGTTTACCTGACCTTCCGTGCCCGCAACAAGGTGGTCCGGCTGCTCGCCGCCGCCTCGCTGGTCACCGCCTTCGTCTATCTGCTGACGCCGCTCACCGCGGCGGGCCAGGAAGGCGAGCCACGCGGCTTCTTCACCAACACGCGGTACCTGCTGCCCGGCCTGTTGCTGGCCGCCACGATGCTGCCGATCGCAAGGCCACTCAGGGAGCCCGAAGGGCGTGCAAAGAAGATCCTGATCTTCCTCACGGTCATCTTTGCGATCACGGTGTTCACGTCGCCTCGCTGGTACCCGGGCTTCATCCTCGGAACGATCTTTTTGACGGGCGCCATCGTCTGGGCCCCGGTCGGTCTTTCCTGGCTTTATGAACACAAGAAGGTGCCGCTCAGCGTGATCGTGACCTCGGTCGCCGCGATCGTTCTCGTGGCGGTGGTCTGGGGACGGGGCGAAGAGGTCGGTTACGCGAACAAGCATTACACCCGCTCGACGCTCTTCCTCCAGGAAGGCGGCCCGCAGGAGGCCTTCGACTTCACCCGAGACCTCCAGGACAAACGCATCGCCTTGGCCGGCTCGGGCGAGATCTACTTCGGCCAGTACGGCTTCTACGGGGTGGACCGATCGAACCACGTCGAATACATCGGCAAGGAGGGCGACAAGGGCACCTATCGCCTTTACACGTCCTGCGAAGGCTTCGTCAACAAGATCGACGAAGGTGACTTCGATTACATCATCACCAGCGAAAACACCCAGGACTCGCCGACATCGGACTATTTCTACCCGGTGAACAACTGGATCAAGGACAACCCCGGTGTCAAACTGGTGGTCGAAGAGCCGGACATCACCCCACAGCCCGATTACGTCTACGAAGTGACCGGCAAGCTGGACCCGAAAGCCTGTCCCTCCGAGTGATTCGCGTCACCCGCTCCAGCCCGGCAGCAGGGACGGACTGCGGCAATAGGATGCGGTTCGCAGCACCTTGCCCCCGTAGCTCAGCTGGATAGAGCGCTGGCCTTCTAAGCCGGATGTCGCAGGTTCGAATCCTGCCGGGGGTACTGCTCCATCAGTTCGTGCCACATACTTCGAATCCGTACCCCCGGGCAAGCTCCTGTGCCTTCTTGGTCAGATTCGCAAGGTCTTCCAGCCTGGTTGTTATGGCCGAGTCGTCCTCGGCCCGGTACGCGTCGATCAGGCCTTCGGTCTCGGTCAGGCCCTCTGCACGAATCGCGTTGTATTCGTCAATTACCCCGGCATCGCCCCCGTCGACTTCCAATGCCTCGAATTGTTCACTGGCATCGGTGACGACGACCAGCACACCCTCGAGGGAGTCGGCAACACCCTGATAGTCGTTTTCCCCGGCCGCAGCCGCGTATTCATCTTCGAATTCTGCGCTGTCTTCGTCGACCTGCAAGCAGATTTCGTCTCCCGCTTCGATGAACTCTGCTTTTGACAACACCGACGTTTCATCGTCAGGTGACGGGGAAGTGGAATCCGTACCCGAGTCCGAACCTCCCCCGCAAGAAATGAGGAATGCGCTCAGTACACCTGCGACCACAATCGTAAAACGCTTCATGCTCTCTCCTCGGTAGTCGGCACCAACTCAGGGATGTCACTTTCTTCAACTACGGCTGACTCGAAGCTCAGACCTTGGCGTGCTGCTCGGCCCAGGCGACGATTTCTTCGGACCCGCTGATCCACTCGCCGTCGTCCGTCTGGAGGGCGGGCACCCAGGGGTTTCCGGTTGCGTCATCGACGAGCTTGCGACCCGGGGTCTGAAGTGCCCTCGGCATGGCGCCCCAGCTGTGCGTCTTGATGACCTCTGGCTCGTTGTCGGCCTGAACCAAGGCCTCATAGGCGATGCGGCAGGGATGCTCACGGACACCCGGCACCTGGAATGTTCCCCAGCATACGTAAAGCTTCATTGGCTCAATCTATTGGGAAAACCGGGTTCGCGCGGTCCAGAAGACCGGGACATACGGCCGAAGAAGAACGCCTTCATCAAGACGCCCTGGCTCGATCAGGCAGGGCGGGTCGAGAACGGCAGCCGCCAGTCGGCCTTGCTCTCGCCGTCAACCGTGAGCCGCCACTCGTACCTCGAGTCCGGCTCGAAGGGCATCGGCGGGAACTCGAAGGCCACGGGGGCGTCGATCGGCGTGCCTTTCTTTAGGCCCGGCGGCCGACCGGTCTGGATCTCGCCTTCGACTCGAACCGGAGTGCCGTTCTGGTCGGCAACAGGTTCACCGTCGCTGGTCAGGAGCTGGAGCACGAACACATGCTTGTCGTCGCTCAGATCCCACGGGATCTGAAAGTAGATTGCCACCGCGTGGGAGATGCCGGCCGCGGTGATCGACCAGCCACCGCCGAGGATATAGAGCTTGTTGCCGACCGCCTGGGCAGAGTCGGCCAGCATCATGGTCGCTTTCATACGCCGACCGTAACAGGCCGTGATCGCGACGGCGGTGCTTCGAAGCGGGTCAGAAGTGCACGACCTGGCGGACCGCCTCGCCCGATGCGAGCCGGTCGAAGCCTTCGTTGATTTCGTCGGGTGCCAGGCGGTGGCTGAGCAGGCGGTCGACCGGCAGCAACCCGCTCTCGTACATCTCGATGAAGCGCGGGATGTCGCGGGAGGGCACGCACGAGCCGAGGTAGGAGCCCTTCAGGGTGCGTTCTTCGGCGACCAGCGAAAGCGCTGGGATCTCGAGGTTGCTGTCGGGGTGGGGCAGGCCGGCGGTGACCGTGGTGCCGCCGCGGCGGGTCGCGCCGTAGGCCTCGGCCAGCACGTGCTCGCTACCGACGGTCTCCATCGCCAGCTCGACGCCGCCGCCGGTCGCCGCCTTGACCCGGCCGGCCACGTCACCCTCACGGGCGTCGATCGCGTCGGTGGCGCCGAGCTCCATCGCCAGCTCGAGCTTGGCCGGCACCCGGTCGACGGCGACGATCTGATCGGCTCCCTGGGACGCGGCAGCCAGGAGCGCTGCAAGTCCGACGCCGCCGAGCCCGAAGACCCCCACCGAGGCGGCGGGCAGAGAGGCGGCGGCCGTGTTCAGCACGGCTCCGGCCCCGGTCAGGACGGCGCAGCCGAACAGCGCGGCGATCTCGAACGGCAGGTCGTCGGGCACGACGACGGCGGAACGCTCCGAGACGACTATGTGGTCGGAAAAAGCCGAGACCCCGAGGTGGTGGTGGATCGCGTTGCCGTCCTGATCGTGGATCCGCACGTGGCCGCCGAGCAGGGTGCCTTCGTTGTTGGCGGCGGCACCGGCTTCGCAGAGGGCCGGGCGGCCCTGAAGGCAGAAGCTGCACTCGCCGCAGACCGGCACGAAGGCGAGCACGACGTGGTCGCCAGGGCTGAACGGCGAGTCGGGCGAACCGGTCGCAATGACCTCGCCCGCGGCTTCGTGGCCAATCGCCATGGGCATGGCCCGTGGCCGCTTGCCGGTGATCACCGAGAGGTCGGAGTGGCAGAGGCCGGCGGCCCGGACCCGGATCAACAGTTCACCGACCCCGGGCGGATCGAGCTCGACGGTCATCCGGCGGAGCGGCTCGGTTTCGGCGAAAGGAGACGCGGCGCCCATCTCGGTGAGCACCGCGGCGGTGGCCTCCATCAGGTTGCGACCTCCAGGCGCTCGAGCGATTTGCGGATCGGGTCGGGGATCGGCATCGGCTCGCGGCTTTCGCGGTCGACGAACACGTGGACGAAGTGCCCTTCGGCCAGCGCCAGGCCGTTGGCGTCGAACAGCCCGATCTCGTACTTCACGCTCGAGGTGCCGAGCCGGCCGACCCGCAGACCGGCTTCGACCGGCTCCGGAAAAGCGACCGACGCCAGGAAGCGGCAACCGGACTCGGCGCAGACCCCGATCGACTCCCCGGCGTGGATGTCGAGCCCACCTTCTTCGATCAGCCAGGCGTTGATCACCGTGTCGAAGAAGGAGTAGTACTCGACGTTGTTGACGTGACCGTAGACGTCGTTGTCCTTCCACCTCGTGGGGATCTTTCGGAGGTGCGGATACTGGTCATGGGTAGGCGCCGCGGGCTTTTCCATGGGGCGATTATCGCGCCTTACGGGGCGGTGGCGAAGCGCGCGGCACCGAGGCCGGGGCGGGTGCTTCACTAGAGGACGTGTCCGCCTCCAACCATCAGCAACCGACACCGGCCGCGGTGGCCATGGTGCTCGGTTCGATTCTCTCGATCCAGATCGGGTCGGCGATCGCGATCGACCTGTTCTCCGATATCGGTGCAGCCGGTGTCGTCTTCGTGCGGGCCCTGGTCTCGGCGGTGCTGCTGATCGCCATCTGGCGCCCCGACTTCCGGATCCCCAGGGAACACCGCAAGGTCACCCTGCTTTTCGGGATCGCCCTCGCCGGAGTCAACCTCTTCTTCTACGAGGCGATCGACCGCATTCCCCTGGGCACCGCGGTGACCATCGAGTTTCTCGGCCCGTTGACCGTCGCGCTGATCACATCTCCGCGCCGCCGGGACTGGCTCTGGGCGGCGCTTGCCGCGGCCGGCATACTGCTGCTGACGGGCGGGGTTGGGAGTGATGACCTTGATCCGGTCGGCGTCGGCTGTGCGCTGGTCGCGGCCTTCTTCTGGGGTGCTTACATCCTGCTCGGCAAGCGTCTCGGACAGCAGGCGGCCGGAGGCAAAGGTCTCGCGGTCGCGATGACGATCGCCGCGGTGCTGACCGCACCCACCGGGATCATCGACGGCGGTATGGAACTGCTCGACCCGACGGTCATCCTGATCGGGATCGGGGTCGGACTCCTGAGCTCCGCGCTCCCCTTCTCACTTGAACTCGAGGCGATGCGGCGCCTGCCGTCGAACGTCTTCGGGGTGATGATGAGCATCGAACCGGGGGTGGCCGCGGTCGTCGGTTTCCTGCTCCTGGATCAAGGGGTGGTACCGACCGAAATCGTCGCGATCGGCCTGGTGATCACCGCCTCGGCCGGAGCAATCTGGTCGAGCAGCAACGCCCCACCGCCGATCGATGCCTGACTCGATCGGCGTGACGTCGGGCCCGG
>JBBSKC010000046.1:0-17392 GCA_038256675.1 Solirubrobacterales bacterium
GAATCAGAGAAGCTCTGGAGTAGTGGACGAATCGCCCGAACAGAAGATCCCCAAGGGCTCTTACGCGGCCGGACGCGTCGTTCGTCTGCCGGAAGGCGCTGAGCCTCCGATCATCGTCTACATCAACGGCCTGGCCCAGACGGAAGGCATGGACTACAACGTTCAGGGCACGAAGATCCTCTTCAACCGAGAGATCGTCAAAGAAGAACTGAACGTGGTCCGCAAGTCAGCCATGCTCCTCGGCCTGTTCGGGACTTACCGCAAGAACGAGACCGTCGACGTGCAGTTCCAGCGGAACGGCAAGACCGAACTCGCACCGGATTTGAAGATCGAGTCCTGACTTAACCGGAAAAGCCCTCGGGATGGAGGGCTTTTCCGGCTCACTGGACTTGGTGCTGCTTACATCGTGACTACTTGATTCGAACGATCTTCGTGGTGCCGTTCGAGAGCTTGATCTTCGCCTTCTTGCTCTTCTTGAGAATCTGCTTTTTCTTCTTGCCCTTCACCTTCAGCGTGAGCTTCCTGGTGCCGGCGGCGTTCAGCTTGTAGCGGCCGGCGGCGAGCACCGTGCCCCTGCGGAACTTCTTGCCCTTGACCTTCACCTTCTTCAGTGAAAACAGCTTTCCGGTTCCCGAGCAGGCGGCGGAGCAGGTGATCGAGCCCGTCGCCTTGTTCTTCTTGAGGAAGACGCCGCCACCGAGCCTGGTCGTCGCGACCGGGTTGTTCGGGGTGGGCTTGACGATCGGCGGGTTCGGAACCGGCGTGTAGTTGTCGGTGTCCTCGGCGACGACCGTGGCCGACGACGTGTTGTTGCCGGTCTGCGACTCGAACGAGACGGTCGAGATCATCGCCGTGTTGACCAGCGTCTTCGGCGGCAGGTGCTCTCCACCAGTCCGCAGGCCGAGGCAGAGCAGACTCAGCCTGGCGTTCAGCGGCTTGTCCGTCGGGTTGTAGATCTTGAACGCACGCGTCACCGGTCGCGGGTCGTTTCCGAGCGAGACCAGACCTTCGTCCAGGTCCATGTCGGCGACGATGCCCTTGCTGCCGTCGGCGCACGTGAGCTGCGCCTCATTGACCGTGCCGGCCGGGATCGTGAATTCCTTCTGGATGTGCGCGAGCTTCAGATCGTGGGTGTGACCATTGGTCACGCTGACCTGGCGCGTCATGCAGCGGATCGAGAAGGTGACATCGGCCGGTCCGCTGACATCGAGGATGAACTTCCAGCCGTTGCCTTCCGGCTCGCTGTACTCGAGGTCGGCCGACTTGCTCGACTGGAAGCCGGGCTGGATCGCGATCTGGCCCGGGCCACACATCAGCGTGGCCGTCTTCTTGCCGGCGAGCACGGCGTCGCTGACCGAGATCTGGTCGGAGACGATGAGATCGTGGCTGTGGTCGCCGTCGACCGTCTTCTTCTCGATGCAGACCGCGAAGATCTTGGCCTGCGCCCGGCCGGTCGCCGTGTTCTTCACGACGCCCTTCCAGGTATCGAGCGAGCTCGCGTAGGACTCCAGCACCTGAGGTGCGGTCCAGTCGCCGGTGCCCTGGTCGATGTGGTCGATCCGGACCGATCCGTCAGAGGCGAAGTAGCCGCTCGGGCAGGTGACGGAAACCGTCTTCTGTTCGCCGGCCTCGAGGTCGATCTGTCCTTCGACCTTCTGGACTTCGAGCAGATGATCGGCGGTCGGATCCATTGGGCCCGGGCTGAACGGATCAACCGTGACCTTGATCGTGTAGGTCTTCTCTTCACCCGGATTGAGCGAACCGATGTCGCAGTTGACGGTTCCGGCGTTCTCGACACACGGCGCGTCAGCCGAGACGAAGGTGACGCCGACCGGCAGCGAGTCCGTGATCGATACGTCCTGGGCGATCGCGGAGCCGATGTTCTTGGCCTTCAGCGTGTAGGTGACGACGTCACCCGGGCGCGGGTTGCTCGGCGAGGCCGTCTTGATGATCTCGACGTTGGCTTCGCCCTTCACGATCGTCTTGACCGTGTCGGTGTTGTCGTCCGGGGTCGGCTCGAATTCCTTCTGGGTGGCCGTCGCGGTGTTGACCACGGTGGTCCCGGCAACCGCGTAAGTCGCCTTGACCGTGATGGTCACCGTCTTGAAGGCACCGGAATTGATCGTTCCGAGGTTGCAGACGGCCGCGGAGCTGCACTCGGCCGATGACACGAAGGTCAGGCCGGCGGGCAGCGGGTCGTTGATCACGACGTCGGTCGCGGCGTTCGGACCCTTGTTCAGGACCTTGATGCCATACTCGAACGTCTCGTTCGATTCGACCTCGGCCGGGGCCGTCTTGGTCAGGACCAGATCGGCGATCGGGAACTTGAGCGTCGCCTTGGCGTCGTCGTCGTCGGTGTACGGACCGTCGGCGTTACCTGGGTTGCCGCTCGAGTCCTTCGAGTCGGCTTCGGCGTCGTTGGTCTGGACCGGCGGGTTGTTGCGCGCGGCGAGCTGCGGCGTGGCCGTGAAGGTGATCACGACGCTGGCCCCGGGCTGGATCGTCTGACCGGAGAAGTTCCAGGTCAGCTGGTCACCGGCCGGGTTCGTCACCACGGTCGGTTCAGCGGTGGTCGCTCCGGTTATCGAGGTCGACCCGGCGTCGTAGGTCCAGGCCGGCGGCAGCGTGTCGCGGACGACCGTGTCGAAGGCCGTGGCCACGTCGGCGTTGTTCTTGATGACGATGCGCCAGGGGAAGGACTGCTCGACCGGAGCGTCAGCGATGTCCGGGAAGCCAGGCTTGCCCGTTGTCTTGGTGACCGAGATCTCGGGGAACTCGAACTTGAGGATCACGGTGTCGTTGTTGCCCGAGTACTCGCGGTAGATCCACGGGTTGGTGCGCTCCGCCTCGGGGATGCCGAAGTACTTGGGCGCCTTGGCGGTATTGACCGCGGTCTGACCGGTGCTGAGGCTGGCCGACGAGACGGCATTGGCCGTGTAGGTCAGCGTGACCGTCGCGCCGGGGGCGATCGGGCCGGGGATCTTCCACGCCATGTTGTGATCACCCGGGGTCCAGTTCTGGGTGGCGAAACCGGCACCGTCGACGTTGACCACATTGATGAGTTCGTCGTCGGGCTTGTCGGTAACGACCACGTCGTAAGCCGGGCTGGTGCCATTGTTCTTGACCGCGATGCTGTAGGTCAGGTTGTCGCTGGCCTGGGCTTCAGCCGGGCCATCGACGAACGAACCGGAACCGACCTTGACCTTCTTGTCAAGGGTGACGTTCGGCTCCCGGATCGGAGTCGTGGTCGTCGCGTTCGGCGAGACGTTGTCGTAGGTGTTGGCCGCGGGCAGGTTGTTCGGGTTGAAGCTGTATTTGCTGGTCAGGTTCGACCGGCTGTGAATGGTGTTGACCGCGGTCTGGCCGTTCAGGACCGGGGCGCCACCGTTGCGATGGGTGTCGCGGACGTGAGCCTTGTAAGTGAACTCGATTACCCGGTCGGTGTCGCCGGGAGCGACGTTCCCGAGGTCCCAGCCGATGTTGGTCAGACCACCGGAGATGGTCGGGTTGTAGGTCTGGACTGTCGGAGCCGGGCTGGTGACGGAGCAGCCGGAGAAGCAGTTCGAGCCGATGTACCCGTCGAAGTCGAGCGAGTCCGGCAGCACGTCGGCCGCGGTCACGTTGAACAGGCTGAGGTTCTTCGGGATGGTCAGCTTGGCCGTGTAGGTGATCGGTGTGCCGATCGTGGCCCAGGCCGGGGTGACCGACTTGGTGATCGACGTGGCGCCGATCTTCACGGTGCTGCTGGAGGTCGCCAGGTACCCGTTGTTCGACGGGCTGGTCGAGGTGCGCTCGTCCGGGTTGCTACCGGAGATCGAGGTGGTCCTCGCTTCGGCGGTGTTGGTCAGCTGAGATCCACCGACGGCCGGAATGTCGACCGTGCCCTTGTAGGTCCAGACGACGCTCGCGCCGCGACTGATGTCCTGGGCGGGCGAAGTGATTGTGCGGGTGGCGGCGTTCCAGGTGGAACCACCGGTTCCGGGGACGACTCCGCCGTCCGGGACCGGAACTCCGCCGCCGTCGACCGGGGTGATGCCGACCGGAACGACGTCCTTGATGACCGTGTCGTGGGCGATGCTCACGTTCGAGGCGTTCGAATTGATCGTGGTCAGTGTGTAGGTGACCGTGGCGCCCGGAAGGGTGGTGCCCGGGTTGACGTTGTTCGTCTTGGTCTGGCTGATCAGGGGCTCGACGATCGTCGTGCTGACCGAATTCGAGTTCCGGCTGCGGACCGTGTTGTCCTTCCAGGTCACGTTGGCCTGGTTGGTCCGGGTCTGCGGACGCACGTTGGCGGCGACATCGATGATTTGGGTCTTCGCGAGGATCTGGATGACCGCGTCGGTGCCGAGCGGCACGATGTAGTTGTCCGGGATGGTCACGGTGATCGTCTGGCCAACCGTGTTGATGCTGAAGCCGGCCGGCAGCGGACCGCCGTTGAGCGTGGCGGTCGGGGTGCCGACGATCGGCTGGGTCCCGGCGGCGTTCGGGGTGTCGGTGACCTTCGCGTTGGTGCCGAAGGTGGTGCCCTTCGGCAGGGTCACGTTGACCGTGTAGTCGATGAACTCGCCGATCGTGGCCTGCGTGTTGATGTCGTTGCTGGTTTCGCCGATCGAAGTGGTGCGGCTCTTGACGACGCCGACGTTCGGGGTCTTGACGTTGCTGGTGTCATCGACCCGCGCGATGTTCGGGGTGCGCGGGTTGAGCGGATCGATGTTGTTCTGAGGCGTGTAGATGTAACGGCCGCCGGTATTGGTCTCGCCTTCGTACTGGCGGACGCCGGCGGTGTTGGTGTAGGTGTTCTCCGGACCGAAGGTGCCAGGGATGAGCACGTGGTAGGTCAGGGACTTGGTCGCCCCGTCGTTGATCGCCGGGACCGTCCACTTGATGCGGTCCACTCCGGCGCCACCGTCAACACAGGTGCCGCTGTCGGAGATGATCGAGACCATGGCGCAGTCGTAGGCGGCCGGGAGCTGGTCCCAGACCTGGACGTCCTTGGTGTCGTAAGTCGACTTGACGTCGACCTGGTACGTGACGTCGTTGCCACCGCGCACGGTCAGTCCGTCGGCGGGCGGGCTGTAATTCGTCGAGTCGATCTTGCTGACGCCCTTCTTCAGGGTCAGGGTCGGCGCGTCGGTCTCGAAGTCGCGCTGGTCGCGGAGCGGGAAGGTCGTACCCGGTGTGTTCTCGATCGCGAACTTCATCAGGTTGCCTTCGATGTCGACTGGCGGAAGCACGCCCGTCGGCTCGATCGTGGTCTTGAAGACGACCTGGAACTTCTGCATGCCGACCGGCACGTAGGTGCCGGCGATGTCCCAGTTGAGGACGCCGTCGGCGCTGAGGCTGGTGTCGATGGTGTTGGCGGTCGTGTTGCCAGGAGTGAAGTCCTGGTAGCTGCCGGGCACGTACTTCGAGTTGCGCGGCAGGAAGTCGGTGACCCGCAGCTCCTTGGTGTCGACCATCGAGGGGAAGTCGATAGTGAGGCGCCAGCAAACGGTGTCCCCGGGGTGGTACTTGGGAATGCTGGTGACGTAAGTCGCCGTCTGACAGTCGGTACCACTCGCGGCGACTTCCTTCTTCAGGGCGACGGACGGCGCGGACTGGCCGGCCGACGAGGCGTCGACGACGGGTTCGGGCTGCTGACCGTCGCTCCAGATCTTCGGGCCGATGACCGAGCAGTCAGGGGCGCCCGGCGCGGTGCAGCGCGAGAAGGCGTTGCCGGTGAGGTTGACCTTGTTCTCGATTCCGTCCTTGGCGAGGATCGGGGTCGTCGGCAGGAAGTTGCTCTGGTAGTTCTTGCGGGTCTTGGTCGGGAAGGTGATGACGAACTCGTCATCGGTCGTCGTGTGGGCCAGTTTGGCCAGCGCCGACGGATCCCACTCGATGGTGAAGGTGCCGTCGGCGTTCTCGGTCACGTCGGTGTACGGAACGCTCGGGTTGGCTCCGGTCGGATCGCATTCGGAGTCCGAACCATCGTTGCCGGTCGTGTAGTTGACCGGGCCGAGCGGGCAGAAGCCGCTGGGCAGGGTGTCGGTGACCACGATGCCTTCGCTGTAGCGGTACTCACCGGTCCGGAAACGCAGCTCCCAGGTGTTGGTGGCGCCCTGGGCGAGGGTGTTCGAGGTGAGGTTGGTCTTGTAGACGACCAGGTCCTCGGCGGTGCGGGTGATCGATGTGTGATCGGTCACGTTGAGCGAACCGCCGACCGTCTTCTGGTAGGCGCCAGCGCCTTCAGCGTAGTTGGTCAGTTTCTGCTCGTCCTGGACCTCGTTGTCCGCGGTGGCGCGGTTGTTGTCGAGGTTGTTCGCCTGCTTGCCGGAGAACTTGTCCGGCATGGCACCGCTCCAGTCGAGCGTGTTGTTGGTCAGCGGGACCGCGGCGCGGTAGCTGTAGGTGATCTCCTGGCCGGGGGTCAGGGTGCCTGTGCTCCAGCGAACGTGCGTGTAAACGCCGTCGGCCAGCGGGCCGGACGGTCCGTCAGGGTCGATCTGGACGGTCTCGACGAGCTGCGCGGCGTGACAGTTGGTGACCGGCTTGACGACGATCGGGCCGGAGCCGGGGTACTCGTCCGTGCTGCCCGGGTTGGTCGGCGCGTTGCTCGTGTTGTCGGGATCACCTTCGCAGCCGAGGTACTCGAGCCCGGCCGGAAGGTAATCGTCGATGGACGTGAGCAAGGTGGGGTTGATGCTGTTGTTGCGCAGCTTGAGCGTGTAGATCGTCTGGTTGTTGTGGACTCCCCGGAGGATCTCGCCTTCGCGGCTCGGCTCGGACTTGGTGATCTTAATCGCGTTGATCTTCGACTGGGTGGACGCGCTCGCGCTGCCGGTCGATGAAGCCGGCACGGCGACACCGGAGGCGGTGAAAGCCGGCAGGATCCGCGGATCGGTGTTGACGAAAGCCCCGTAGGCGATGTCGTAGGTATCCCCGACCTCGTAGAGCGCGGGGTTGTGGGTGACGTTGAAATCGATCGACTGGCTCGAGTTGGCGACGAGGTCGGAGATGTTCGAGAAGATCAGGGTCGTCTTGCCCGCGCTCGGCGCGTTGTTGATGACCTGAGGCGCGTACTGCGCTCCGCCGGCGTAGCTGATCCCGGCCGGCAGGACGACGCGGAAGCTGAGGTTGTAGCCCTTGGGCTCACCGTTCGGGAGCGAAGCCGTGACCGTGACGGTGCCGGTCTCGCCATAAAGGGGACTACTGGCGTTGGCGCTCAGGTTCAGGTTCGGGGTCCCGGCCGCCTGGGCGGTCGAAACGGTGAACAGGCCCATTGCCAAAACGGCGCAGAGGGCGAGCAGGCGGACAGCGGTACGAGCGACAGGCTTCAATTTTTCTCCGTACGTTCATGTCGTTTAATGAACAACTTGAAACGACTCACATTTCATATGTCTTGTGAACGGCGGGAAAGCCTGAAAACGGCCCGGATGTCTGCCCTGCACTTCGAGAAATCTGCAGACATCAGAGTGTTGATCAGGATGCTTTCCGGCTTACGCCGGGTCTCAGAGCATCCTCACCCGTCTCCCATAATGTTCTTCCGACAGGATAAACAGCGGTTTCTCCGTTGTCAAGAGGGCAAAAACCGTGCATCGTCTGGTTCGCTGGCGGGAAGGACCGCCCCGCTTCTAGTTGAAGACGTACAGCAGGAGGAAAGCCGTGATCGCGAATACCGCTCCAGCCAGGATCACGCCGCGATCCTCGGCCACTATGGCCGCGGTCGAACGATCGTCGGAGCGGTCGTAGATCAGGTAGAGGTAGCGGAAGATGCCGTAGACCACGGGTGGGATCGTCAGCATCATCTGGCTGCCGACCAGCGGCGAATCGATCGTGTAGATCGCGTAGCTGATGACCGTGCCAGTGGTGACCAGTGCCACCATCTGGTCGAGGAACGGCAGCGAATAATGCTCGAGCACGGGCCTGCTGCTGGTTCCCTCGTGAAGCTCGGAGACCGCTTCCTGGCGGCGTTTGGTGAAGCCGAGGAAGAGGGCGAGCATCCCGGTGCAGAGGACCAGCCACTCGGAAGCGTCGGTGTTTACCGCCTCGGCGCCGGCCATCACCCGCAGGATGAAAAGGGTGGCCAGGGTCATGACATCGATGATCACGACCTGCTTCAGACCGAAGCTGTAGGCGACCTGGATCGCCCCGTAGCCGGTGACGAACAGTCCCACCTTCCAGTTGACTGCGAAAAAGGCGACGGCGATCGCGCCGATCGCAAGACCCGAAGCGATCGCCCAGGCGGTCGGGATCGAAAGCTGACCGGCGGCGATCGGCCGGAACCGCTTCTTCGGATGCTGGCGGTCGAGCTCGACGTCGTTGAGGTCGTTGATGAAATAACCCGCGCTCGAGATCGCGCAGAACGCGGCAAAGGTGATCAGGGCCTGGCCGATCGCCCACGGGTCGTCGACCTGGCCAGAGAAAAGCAGCCCGGCGAAGACCAGGACGTTCTTGACCCATTCGTGAGGACGAGCCGTCTTGAGGGCGGCCCGAAGGGGACCGCGCTCGGTCAAAGTGTGTTCAGAGGTCGCAGCTTCCAAAGTCGGAGAAGGCTACCGACTAACGGGTGAAAGGAAGTGTCTCGGCTGTGACCTGACGGCAACCCTTCAGGATTGATCGATCAAGACGCCGGGGTTAAGCAGTCCCTCAGGGTCCACCGCGCCCTTAGCCGCCGCCAGTGCTTCAGCGAAAAGCACAGGTCGCTGCTGGTCGTACCAGGGTCGGTGATCTCTTCCCACCGCATGGTGGTGGGTGATGGTTCCCCCCTGGTCGATGATCGCCTGTGAGGCCGCGACTTTGATCTCGTCCCACTGCTCGACCTCGCCTCCCCGGATCGCCGGGGCGATCACGGTGAAATACGGCGCGGCTCCGTCCGGGTAGACGTGGGTCAGGCGGCAGCTCACCCTCGGCGCCCCTCCGCCTTCTGGCGGGGCTCCACAGACCTCGGCCACCGCCCTGCGGGTCGCGCCGATCACCTCGGCGTGAAAGGCCTCGAAGCGGTCCCAGGTGATCGCGGTCTCGAAAGTCTCGGAGAGCACCCCGCAGGAGACGAAGGTGTCGCGGATGTAAGGCGCCAGGAGGAATGCGTCCTTCCACTTGTCCGACTGGCTCTCTCCGCCCGCACCCTCATCGTCGCCCTTTGGCTCGACCAGCTTGCGGCTGGCGACGGTCCCGCCGTTCGCCACGGCGATCGAGAGCGCCTGCTCCAGCAGCTCCCCGACCGGGACGTCGGCGGATTCGAAGCCGAGCAGCAGAAGGGTCGCGCTGCCGTCGTCGGCACCCATGGTCATCGCCTCGAGCGGATCGATCAGCCTGCAGTTACTCGGTCCGAGCCGCGACTGGGCAATCTCGCGTACGGCTCCGGTGGCCGCTTTCACGAAATCCGGGAACTCGACGGTGGCCGACGCCTTGAATACCGGTCGGGGCCTGACCTTCATCCAGGCTTCGGTCACCACGCCGAGGATGCCCTCGGAGCCCAGCATCAGACGGTCGGGGGAAGGTCCCGCGCCGGTACCGGGCAACCGCCGGCTCTGCCACTGACCCGCCGGCGTTATCGCCCGGACCGATTCGGTCAGGTCGTCGATGTGGGTTTCGCCGGTCGCAAAGTGCCCGCCCGCACGAGTCACGATCCAGCCGCCGAGCGTCGCGTACTCGAAAGACTGCGGGTAGTGGCGAAGGGTCAGGCCGCGAGCCTTCAGCTGCTCTTCGAGTGCCGGGCCGCGGACCCCGCCCTGGATCCGGGCGGCCAGTGAAACCTCGTCGACTTCGAGGACCTGGTCCAGCCGCGTGAGGTCGAGCGAGATGCTCGGCCGATCGCCAAATCTCGGTTCGACCCCGCCGACCACGCTTGTCCCGCCGCCGAAGGGGATGACGAACGCACCGAGGTCGGATGCGCGATCAAGCACCTCGACCACCTGCTCCTCGTCGGCCGGAAACGCAACGAGGTCGGGCGGGTCCGGATACTCGCCGGCGTGGCCGCGAACGATGTCGCGGTACGCCTTGCCCATGGCATGAACCGCCCGCTCGTGGCGGTCGTCGGTGAACAGGCCGCTGGTTCCGGTACCCGGGACCTCCAGACGGGAGTCCCGCAGCTCCACCCGGTCCAGCGGGACCGCCGGCTTGTACTCGCCGCCGAACCCGAGCATGGCCCGGATACCCGCAGCGGCCTCCTCGACTTCGTGGTCAGGCCGCTGCTGGTCCTCGTAACCCCAGCCCCAGTGCTTGAGCGGCCGGGGCACCGCCTGCTACCAGTGGACACCGCGCAGCAGGTGCGCGAAGGCGACGGCTTCGGTCGAAACCGCCTTGTCCGCGCCCTCGCCTTCTACGTCACCTTTGGCCGCCTTCGAATCGGGGAAGAGCTTGTAGCCCTGATTGAGAACGGCATCACTGGCCTTCGGTGAGACCGCGTAGAGCAGCTCGCCGAAGTTGCCGAGCTTGGTCGCGACCTTCTTAGGCTTGGTGATCATGGCCCCGGTGATCAACTCGGCGGCTTCGTCGGGGGTCATCGTCGGGAAGGCGTCGTACATCTTGGTCGGCGCGATCATCGGCGTCCTCACCAGCGGCATGTAGATCGAGGTGATGTGGACCCGGTCGTCGATTATCTCCGAGCCGATAGTCCGGCTGAACGCGTCCAGCGCGGCTTTCGAAGCGACGTACGCCGAGAACCGCGGCGTGTTCGTCTGGACGCCGATCGAGCTGATGTTGATGATCTGACCGCTCTTGCGTTCGCGCATGCGCGGCAGCAGGGTCAGGATCAGTTTCAGCGAGCCGAAGTAGTTCAGCTGCATCGTGCGCTCGTAGTCGTGGAAGCGGTCATAGGAGAGCGCTACCGAGCGACGGATCGAACGGCCGGCGTTGTTGACCAGGATGTCGACATGGCCGTGCTCGGCGAGCACTTCCTTGCCCATGCGCTCGATGTCGTCGATGTCGGAGAGATCGCAGGGGTGGACCGACGCATCACCACCCTGTTCCTCGATCTCGTCTTTGACCGCCTCGAGCTTGTCGGCGCTACGGGCGACCAGCAGAACCTTTGCGCCGGCAGCCGCAGCCTTCTCCGCGGCAGCCTGGCCGATACCGGAGGAAGCACCGGTGATCATCACGATCTTGCCGCCGATCGCGCCACCCAGCGAGCGGTCCTTGAACAGGTCGGGATCGAGTTCGCGCTCCCAGTAGTCCCAGAGCTTGTCGGAGTAGGTCGCTAGCGGTGGAACTGAAATGTCGGACCCTTCGAGTGCGGCCTGCGTGTTCTTGCAGTCGAACTTGGTCGGGTAGTTGACGTAGACCAGGACCTCGCGCGGGATGCCGACGTCGTTCAGCACGTTGTCGGAGATGCGCTTGACCGGCGGCAGCATCATCAGTCCGCCGCGAACCGCCGCCGGAATGATGTTCAGCATCTCCGGATCGATTCTGATCGACATCTGCGGGGCGGTGGCCGACCTCGCGAAGAGGTTGATCAACTGGCCGGCCGTCAGCGGGTTCGGGTCGGTCAGGTGGAAGGCCTGGTTGTCCAGGCCCTCGACGTGGCTGATGTGGTCCATCGCGTCGGCGACGAAATCGACCGGCACGACGTTGATCTGCTTGCCTTCTACACCGACCGTGGGAACCCATGGCGGCAGCACTGCGCGCAGTCGCTTGATCAGTTTGAAGAAGTAGTACGGGCCGTCGACCTTGTCCATCTCGCCGGTCTCCGAGTTGCCGACCACGATGCCGGGACGGTAGGCGCGCCAGGGCCGGGTCGACTGATCGCGCACGACCCTTTCGGACTCGTGCTTGGTCCGGAAGTACGAGTGGGTGTCGAGATTCTCGGCCTCCTCGAACTGTTCCTCGCGCCAGGTCCCTTTGTAGAGCCCGGCCACGGCGATCGAGCTGGCCAACTCGAAGCAGCCGACCTCCAGCTTGTTCGCGAGTTCGACCGCGTGGACGGTCCCGTCGATGTTGGCCGCCCGCATCTCCTCCTCGGAAGCTTCCATGTCGTAGACCGCAGCGAGGTGGTAGAAATGACCGATTTTGCCGGTCAGGTCGGCGATTTCCTCCTCGGAGACGCCCAGGAACGGCTGCGAGAGATCACCGATCACGGGCACGATCCGGTCGGCTTCCGCGCCCCAGCCGGAGAGCAGTTCCTCGAAGCGCCCGCGGGAGCCTTCGCGCACCAGCAGGTAGATGGTTCCTTCGCGCTTCAGCAGCCTTTCGACCAGATAACGCCCAATGAATCCTGTACCGCCGGTTACGAAGTAATCCATCGCTCCTCCTCCGAGCTTCAAAACCACTGACCAATGCACTGTGTGCCGGACTTTTCAGGACACTACAACGCCTGTGGCGGGAGCGGTTTTGCACCGCGCGATTCAGGGAATCAACCCGGTCGCGCAGTTTGCATACACTCCTCACGATGGCCGAGTCGACAATCACCGAGATCACGATGCCCGAGATGGGCGAGTCCGTCACTGAAGGCACGGTCCTCGAGTGGCACGTCGCGGTCGGAGATGTGGTCGAAGAGGGTCAGACGATCGTCGAGATCTCGACCGACAAGGTCGACGCCGAAGTGCCCTCGCCGGGTGCCGGGAAGATCACGAAGATCCTGGCCGAGCCCGACGACGAAGTGGCGGTCGGAGCGGCCCTCGCTGAACTCGATCCTTCAGGCGGGGACGCCGGAAGCGGCGATGCGTCCGACGCCGAGAAAGCCGACGCCGCTCCGACCGAGGAGGGCGACGCCGATCTCGGTGAGAACGAGGCTGCCCGTGCTACGGGCACCCCCGAGGGCGATTCGAAGGACGACGCCCCAAAGGACGACGATGCCGCGGCCGAGGACGAGGACGGCGAGCCGATCGAAGTGACCATGCCCGAGATGGGCGAATCAGTCACCGAAGGCACGGTGCTCGAATGGCACGTGGCCGTCGGTGACACGGTCGAAGAAGGACAGACCCTGATCGAAGTCTCGACCGACAAGGTCGACGCGGAGGTCCCCGCCCCGGTCGCCGGCACCGTCACCGAACTTCTGGTCGAACCCGACGACGAGATCGCGATCGGAGCGGGTCTCGCCGTGCTCGATCCGTCCGGGTCGGCGGCACCTTCTCAGCCCGCCGCGGACGCTGCTCCCGATGCAGACCCCGGGAACGAAGAGGCCAAGACCGGCAACGGCGCGGTCGATGTCGGTGACGGGCGCGCGACCCCGATCGCCAAGCGCATCGCCCAGGCCGAAGGAATCAAGCTCGGCAGCATCTCCGGAACCGGTCCCGACGGCAAGGTGACCAAGGGCGACGTGCTCGCCGCGGCCAACGGCGGTTCGACCGCGGCCGCCACCGGTGAAGAGAAAGCGCTGCGCGGACCGGCCGGCATGCTCGCCAAGGCGATGAACGAAAGTCTCAAGACGCCGACCGCAACCTCCTTCCGCACGATCGCGGTCGACACGCTCGACGCCAAGCGGAAGGGTCTCAACGGCGCGCTCGCCGAACGCGGCATGAAGGTCTCCTTCACCCATCTGGTCGCCTGGGCGATCGTCCTCGCCGCGAAGGAATGGCCGGCGATGGCCCGCCACTACGTCGAGCGCGACGGCAAGGCCTTCGTAATCAACGACAGCGAGGTCAACCTCGGCATCGCGGTCGACGTCGAGAAGAAGGACGGCTCCCGGGCATTGATGGTGCCCGCGATCAAGGGTGCCGACCGGATGGACTTCCCCGAGTTCCACGCGAGCTACGAAGACCTGATCACCAAGACCAGAGAGAACCGTCTCACCCCGGACGACTTCGCCGGCACGAACATCACCCTGACCAACCCCGGCGGCATCGGCACGGTCGCCTCGGTGCCGAGGCTGATGACCGGCCAGGGCACGATCGTCGCCGCCGGTTCGATCGCCTACCCGCCGGAATGGACGCACGCCGACCCCGCCCGGATCGCGCAGCTCGGCGTGTCCAAGGTGCTGACGCTCACCTCGACCTACGACCACCGGATCATCCAGGGCGCCGAGTCCGGCAACTTCCTGAAGACGCTCGACGGGCTGATCGGTGGCGGCAACGACTTTTACGAACGGGTCGCGACCGACCTCGGCTTCGAAGCTTCGATCCTCGCGGCCTCGGCGCCCAAGGCTTCGCTGGCCCCGCCGCTCTCGGCCGAGTCGCATTCCAGCGCGATTCAAGCGGAGCCCACCCCGGAGCTGCTCCAGGCGGTTCAGGCGGCCACCTCGCTGCTCAAGGCGTTCCGCACCCACGGCCACCTGGCCGCGCACCTCGATCCGCTCGGCGCCAAGCCGAAGGGCGACCCGGCTCTCGACCCGGAGACCGTCGCCCTGACACCGGAATTGATGGCCAAGATCCCGGCCTCGATCCTCCGTATCGGCGTGCCGGGAGAGACCCTTCTCGAGGCCCTGCCGCGGATGCGCGCCGCCTACACCGGTTCGCTCGGGTACCAGTTCGAGCACATCTCCTCGCACCAGCAGCGCGTCTGGATGCGCGAGATGATCGAGACCGGCGCCCACCGCAAGCCTTTGACCCGGGACGAGCAGAAACGACTGCTCGACCGCCTGATCGACGTCTTCGAGTTCGAGCGCTTCATCGAGAAGGCGTACCTCGGCCAGAAGATGTTCTCGATCGAGGGCCTCGACGCGATCGTGACCATGATCGACGAGCTCTCGACGCTTGCCATCCGTGGCGGCGCCGGAGAAGTCGTGCTCGGCATGGCCCACCGTGGCCGCCTGTCGGTCCTCGCCCACAACGTCGGGCGTCCGCCGGAATCGATCTTCGCCGAGTTCGAGGGCGGCAAGCGGATCGAAGACGTCAAGGCCGTCGCCGCGATCCCCCACGGCGGAACCGGTGACGTCAAGTACCACTACGGGCACCAGGGCACTTTCGAAGACGTCGAGGGTGAGTCGATCGACGTCCACCTCTACCCCAATCCGAGTCACCTCGAGTTCGTCGATCCGGTCGTGACCGGCGCCACCCGCTTCTCACAGAGCGATTTCGAGGGCAGCAAGATCACCCACGACTTCAAGAAGGCCGTGCCGGTGGTGCTCCACGGCGACGCCGCCTTCCCCGGCCAGGGCGTGGTCGCCGAGACCTTCAACCTCCAGAGCCTCGACGGCTATTCGGTGGGCGGCACGATCCACATAATCGAGAACAACCAGGTCGGCTTCACGACCGATCCGACCGACGGGCGCTCCACCCCGTACGCGGCCGACATGGCCAAGGGCTTCAACGTACCGATCATCCACGTCAACGCCGACGACGTCGAGGCCTGTTCACAGGCGATGCGCCTCGCCATGGCCTACCGCGAGAACTGGGGCCGGGACATCGTCATCGACGTGGTCGGTTACCGCCGTTACGGGCACAACGAGACCGACGAACCGGCTTACACCCAGCCCCTGATGGCGGCCGCGATCAAGAGCCACAAGCCGGCCTCCCAGATCTACACCGAGCAGCTGGTCGAGCAGAAGGTGGTGACCGCCGAAGAGGTCGAGGAGTTCGCCGGCGCCCGGCGCTCGTACCTCAAAGAGACGCTGGACTCCCTTCGCGAGAAGATGGACTCCGGGGTCTACGAAGACCCGACCGTTACCAGCGCCGCCACCGGCGAGCTCGACCGCAGCGCCAGTCCGCCGGTTGAGACCGCGGTGTCAGACGAGAAGCTCCGCAGTCTCAACCAGGAGTTGATCGACGTGCCGGCCAGCTTCACGATCCACCGCAAGCTGCGGAAGCCGCTGGCAAAACGGGTCGACGTGATGGACGCCGGTGGCATCGAGTACGCGCACGCCGAAGGGCTGGCCCTGGGCTCGCTGCTCACCGAAGGCGTCCATGTACGCATGACCGGTCAGGACACCGAACGCGGCACTTTCTCGCAGCGCCACCTGGTCCTGCACGACGAGAAGACCGGCCTCAAGTACGCACCGATCCAGCACCTGGATGACGCGAAGGCGCCGCTCGAGCTCCACAACAGCCCGCTGTCCGAAACCGCCTGCCTCGGTTTCGAGTACGGCTACGCCTCCTCCAACCCGGATTCGCTGGTCATCTGGGAGGCCCAGTTCGGCGACTTCGCCAACTCCGGTCAGGTCATCATCGACAGCTTCATCGCCTCCGGCGAATCAAAATGGGGCCTGACCTCACGCTTGACCCTGCTGCTGCCGCACGGTCACGAAGGTGCCGGACCGGAGCATTCGAGCGCCCGGGTGGAACGGTTCCTGTCTCTGGCGGCGGAAGGCAACATGCGGGTCGCGAATCCATCGACTCCGGCCCAGTACTTCCACCTGCTGCGGCGCCAGGCCATGATCAAGAAGGCCCGGCCCCTCGTCGTATTCACGCCCAAGGGGATGCTGAGGGCCGCGGCCGCCGCTTCAACTCTGGATCAGCTCACCAACGAGCACTTCCATTTCATCCTCGATGACCCGAAGGCCACCGAGCGGCGCGAGAAGGTCGAACGCCTGGTGCTCTGCTCCGGCCGCATTTACTACGACATCGACGCCGCCGACAGCCGCGAATCCGCCGACAAGGTCGCGGTGGCCCGGGTCGAACTGCTCTACCCCTTCGCCCGGGACCAGCTCAGCTCGCTGATCGGGTCCTATCCGAACCTCAAGGAAGTCGTCTGGGTTCAGGAAGAACCGACCAACATGGGTGCCTGGAGCGTCATGCGCCGGCGCCTGCCGAGCATCATGCCGGATCACCTCGACCTGAACTACATCGGCAGGCCGGAGCGGGCGAGCCCCGGCGAGGGCTATTCGGTCGCCCACATCCGCGAGCAGGAACGCATCGTACTTACGGCTCTGACAGTCGGTTCCTGACGCTTTTCCCACGATTTCCCGACAGGCCCCCGGAGCGGGTTTGACGAGAAACCCTTAGAGGTGTATAAGATCACGTAGCAGTCCGTATTGAAGCATTAGGGAGAAAGGGAAGGAGCAGGATCGGACGCGGCGGCCCGTAGCGGCCCCACCTTTTTAATTAGTTTCCAAAGCCCGCTTCCGGCGGTGTAACCCCGGAAGCGTTCGCGTCGGCATCCCTCCCTGGCTACCGGCGCGCAGGCGCGATGAGGGTCGCGCGGACCCCCTGCCTCCCGCGGCCCTCTCGCGTCTAATTTGCTTATAAGTCTCGTCTAGTGGTAACAGGGCGGCGGCTCGAGACTCTTTCAACCCGCTACTTGGCGATGGTTGAAGCGATAGGTTTTGATTGTGGGACGAACTCTTTGGGTGACATTAGGTGTCGTTTTGTGTCTGGCGGCGATTGCCGCTCCGGCTTCTGCTGCTGACGAGACCCTTCCTGTTTCTTCCGAGATCGTCACCTCTTCTTCTCCTGTTTCCTGGCCTGCGAACACTGAGTTCGAGTACCAGGTCACGTTCAAGTCCGGTCCACTGGGGGCCGACTTCAACTTCAACGTCAAGGAGCCGTACTGGGGCTTCGATGACCGCTCCACATACGGGTCGCCCTATCGGCTGGGCGAA
>JBBSKC010000047.1:0-17254 GCA_038256675.1 Solirubrobacterales bacterium
GACCGCCCCTGGGTGATGCGCACCTACGCGGGCCACTCCGATGCCAAGCGTTCGAACGAGCTTTACCGCGGCAACCTGGAGAAGGGCCAGACCGGCCTCTCGGTCGCCTTCGACCTGCCCACCCAGACTGGATACGACCCGGATCACGTGCTCTCCCGTGGCGAAGTCGGAAAAGTCGGTGTCTCCGTGGCCCACCTCGGCGACATGGAGACGCTGATGGACCAGATCCCGCTCGGCACGATGAACACCTCGATGACGATCAACGCCGTCGCCGCCTGGATGCTCGGTCTGTACGTGGCAGCCGCCGAGGAGACCGGAGTCGACCGCTCCGAGCTGAAAGGCACGACCCAGAACGACATCATCAAGGAGTACCTCTCGCGCGGTACCTACGCCTTCCCGCCCGAGCCGTCGATGCGGCTGATCGCCGACATGGTCGCCTTCACCGTGAACGAGGTCCCGAGCTGGAACCCGATTAACATCTGCAGCTACCACCTGCAGGAGGCCGGAGCGACCCCGATCCAGGAGATCGCCTACGCGATCTCGACCGCCGTGGCCGTACTGGACGAAGTCAAGTCCCGGGGCCAGGTCGCCGACGAGGACTTCCCCAAGGTCTTCGGCCGAATTTCCTTCTTCGTCAACGCCGGCATCCGCTTCATCGAGGAGATCGCGAAGCTCAGGACGATGGGCCGGATCTGGACCGATATCGGCCGCGAGCGTTACGGCGTCACCGACGAGAAGATGCTGCGCTTCCGGTACGGAGTCCAGGTCAACTCTCTCGGCCTGACCGAGGCCCAGCCGGAGAACAACGTTCAGCGCATCGTGCTTGAAGCGCTGGCCGTGACGATGTCCCGCGACGCCCGGGCCCGCGCCCTGCAGCTGCCGGCGTGGAACGAGGCGATGGGCCTCCCCCGCCCCTGGGACCAGCAGTGGAGCCTTCGGATCCAGCAGGTACTGGCCTTCGAAACCGACCTGCTCGAGTACCCGGACATCTTCGAAGGCTCAACGGTCATGGAGGGCCTGGTCGACGAGCTCACCGCCGGCGCCAAGGACGAGATCGCCGTCGTCGAAGAGAAGGGCGGCGCCGTCGAAGCCGTCCCGTACATGAAGGCCCGCCTGGTCGAATCGCAACGCGAGCGTTTCGCCAGGATCGAGAACGGCGAACAGAAGGTGGTCGGCCTGAACACTTTCACCACCACCGAGGAATCGCCGCTCACCAAGAGCTCCGATGGCGGAATCATGAAACCCGACCCCGAGGTCGAGCGCGAGCGCACCGAGGCCCTCGAAGCCTGGCGTGCGGATCGTGACGATGACGCGGTCGAAGCCGCCCTGGCCGAGGTTGCCCGGGTCGCGGGCGGCGACGACGAGAACATCATGCCGGCGACCATCGCGGCGGCCAAAGCCGGCGCGACGACCGGCGAATGGGCGGCAACACTCCGCGAGGTCTTCGGCGCCTACCGCGGCCCGACCGGCGTCGGCGGTGCCGCCCCGGCGGGCGACCGTGACGCACTCACTGCGACCCGCGACCGGGTCAACGAGGTTTCCGAGCAGATCGGTCACCGCATCCGCATCCTGGTCGGCAAGCCCGGTCTCGACGGCCATTCGAACGGTTCCGAGCAGATCGCCCTGCGGGCCCGTGATGTCGGCATGGAGGTCGTCTACCAGGGGATCCGCCTGACCCCCGAGCAGATCGCCGAATCGGCGCTGCAGGAAGACGTCGACGTGGTCGGCCTCTCGATCCTCTCCGGTTCGCACCTGGAACTCGTCCCGGAGGTGGTGCGACTTCTCGCCGAAGAAGGCGTGAACGTACCGGTCGTGGCCGGAGGCATCATCCCGCCGGAAGACGCCCGCAGCCTGCTCGGGAACGGCGTTGCCGGCGTCTACACGCCGAAGGACTTCGACATGAACGAGATCATGGCCGAAATCGTCGAACTGGTGGCCCAGCGCCACGGGCAGGCCGAGAACCCCGCAGTACAGCCTGTATAGGGTCTTTTGAATGTCCGATCAGCTGACCCTCCTCCAGCGGGGGATCCCCACCGAAGTCCTGATTCTGCTCATCGTGATCACCGTGGCCTCGCTTGCCGCCGTGTTCGCCGCGCTCAGAGGTTCCGGAGGAGAAAAGGTTCTTCGCATCACGGCGGGCGTCCTGAGCGGACTCGGACTCCTGGTTTCGGGGTACGTCATCTACAAGACGCAGATCCTCAACGAGATTCCCCAGTGCGTGGGCGGCGGAGGCGGCTGCGAGCTAGTGGAAAAGAGTGAGTATTCCGAACTCGGCGGCATCCATATTTCGTATTTCGGTTTCATCGGCTACGCATTGCTGATGGCCGCTTCGATCTGGAACGGCGACCGGGCCCGGGTCGCCGGATTTGTGCTCGCCCTGTTCGGCTTCGGCTTCAGCGTCTACCTCACCTATCTCGAGCTTTGGGAGATCCTGGCGATCTGCCAGTGGTGCGTGACGAGCGCGGTCGCGATGACCATGCTGTTCGTGGTCAACACCACCCGGATGTTCAGCTACTTCGGGCTCGATGACTACAAATCCGAACCGCCCGCCGAAGGCCCGCAAACCTAACTATCGCCTAAACCGGAACCCGTTTGCTGGCATTTAGATAGCATCAGCCGCCAATGGCTACCGGACCGCAGCAGAAGAGAAAAGAGCTTCGCGAAAAACGTCTCAAGGCAGAGGCTAACGCGAAGGGCGGCGATCGTCGTCAAAATCTGATGAAGGTCGTCGGTGCTGCGGCTTTCGTCGCGATCGTCGGCATCATCGTCGGCATCGTTGTGGTCTCCTCCGGCGGCGACGACGCCCCGTCGAAGGATCCTTCCTCGGTCAACCAGCAGCTGGCGGGCCTTGAGCAGAACGGCATGATTCTCGGTGACCCCGATGCCAAGGTCACCCTGGTCGAGTTCGGTGACCTCCAGTGCCCGGTATGCAAGCAGTACGCGGAAGAAATCCTTCCCGACGTGATCGAAGGCCCGATCAAGGCCGGCAAAGCCAACTTCGAGTACAAGAACTGGGCAATCCTCGGCGAGGATTCCAATCTTGCGGCCAAGGCGACCCTCGCCGCCGGCGAGCAGGACCTCGGCTGGACCTTCATCGAGAACTTCTATGCCAATCAAGGCCTTGAGAACACCGGATACGTCACCGACGAATTCTTGACCGACCTCGCCGAGAAGTCCGGCATCGAGGACATCGACAAGTGGAACGTCGACCGTGAAAAGCCGGCGCTGGAGGACCTCCTGCTGAAGATCGATTCGGAAGCGACCGAGCTGGGGTTCAGCGGCACGCCTTCGTTCGCCATTCGCGACTCCAAGGGCAACCTCACGCCAATCGACGACACCCAGACCCCGCAGGCGCTGATCGACGCGATCAACCAGGCCGAGTAGTGGGGGGTTGCGGCCGACCCCTCCCGACCGCAAAGATGTACGCATGAACAACGGCATCTCCGCCTGGCTCCGCTGTTACCGGTGCTGGTCACGCAACCTGGAAGTTCAGGTCCACTACGACGCGATCCGGACGATCGACCCGGAAACCGGCCTGCCGGCCGAGGGGGTTGACGAGATCCAGGAGTCGGTGGTCCAGTGCCTCGACTGCATGCACGACCAGCCGCATCTCACCTTCGACCGCGACCGGGTGGTGCCGATCGAGGACCACTGGGAACGCCTGGTGGCGGGAACCCCCTGGGTCGCCTCCTGCACGGTCACCGTCGAGGGCGACCAGGTCGAGGCCTGCTCCGGACCCGAATCGGTCGACTTCCTGACTTACGGCGCGTTCGGCGATCCCGGCACCCGGGAGTTCTTCACGCACGTCCGTTTCCACAAGCACCACGACGACCAGATCGCCGTCCACATGCTGGTCGAGCTCTATGCCCGCTCGGCCGAGGAAGCGTCCGAGGTCCTCGCGGAAGCAGCTCGGGGCTCCCTCCAGATCACTTCACTGGCAGAAGAGTCCCGCCCCCCGGCCCACGCCTCGGAGAACCCTCACTGAGCGGAGTCTGAAGGTTTCGGCTTTGACGCCGGCGGGTCAGCTGGCTTGGTCGCGTCCGCGGCGGCCTCGGCGGCGGCTTTCGGGTCGGCGGGCTCCGGAGCGGTCGCGGTGTCCGAGTCCTTGCCGGGATCGCGGTCGACCAGTTTCTCCTTGGCCTCCTTGGCCTTCTCCGCCAGCGAACCGTCGCCGCTCATGATGTTGCGGAGTTCCTTGCCGTCACGCTTGAGGTTGTCGGGCTCGCCCCGGTCACCGAGCTTGTCCTCGGCCTGCTTCCTGAGCTGACCAACCTGTTGTCCTAGTTTCTTGAAGTCCATGGGTACACCGTAGCGGTCTGCCGTCATGGCAAAAGCCATCGAGATCGGAAAAGTGGTCGGCTATCGACCACTTTTCCGATCTTGGCGCTACTCGACGGCGCCCTCTTCGGCGATCGGGGTTCCGTGGACCTTGCGCGGAATCAATGCCGTGCGTTTGAACTGGGCCACAAGGACGCCGTCCTGGTTGAACACTCGGGTCTGGACCTTGACCAGGCCACGGTCCAGCTTTGACTTTGACTCGCGAACCTCGAGGACTTCGGACTCGCAGAAGAGCGTGTCTCCGTGGAAGACCGGGTGCGGGTGGCTCAGCTCGTCGGTGGCGAGGTTGGCGATCGCCTTGCCGGAGAAGTCGGATACGGACATGCCGACGGCCAGAGAGTAGACCAGCGGCCCGACCACTACGTTCCGGCCCTGCTGCGAGGCGTTGGCGTGAACGTCGTTGATGTGAAGCGGGTGGTGGTTCATCGTGAGCAGGCAGAAGAGGTGGTCATCGCCCTCGGTCACGGTCTTGGCCGGCATGTGCTTGTAGACGGCGCCGACCTCGAACTCTTCGAGGAAGCGGCCGTAGGGGTGCGAACCAGACTCTTCGCGTGTGGCCTGGTCGGTCGTAAAATCGCTGGTTGCTTCTTCGCTCATGGTTTTGTCAGGTTTCCTTTGGTTGTGATGCTCAGTGGACTTTTTTCAGCTTTTCGCGCTGCTCATGGGATTCGAACACCCTGGTAATCAGTTTGGCGACGTTCGAATCACCTTCGAAACGGATGTGTCCCGTTTCCGCAGCACGGCGATAAGAAGCGACTGTGCTCTTCTCGTCAGCCAGCTGGTTGAACTGCTGCCGGTCGATCTCGACCCGGCATCGCTCATCCTCTCCCCGTCCCTTACTCACTTTCGGCCCGGGCACCTCGACCCGGTACGTCTGCATGTCTCCTTTAGCCCGCAGATCGAGCCCGAAGACCAGCTTCAGTTTCTTGAGCGCCGGAACCTCCTCCTGGAGGTGGTTTACGGCGGTCTCGATCATCTGCGCTGTGGATGCCATGAAGTGAGTGTCTCAGTAAAACGGACCCGGGATCAACCTGGATCCGTCAACTGAGGCCAGATCAGATCTTGTTGCGCTCGAGCAGCTTCTTGCCGATGACCATGCGCTGGATCTCCGAGGTGCCTTCGCCGATCAAAAGCAGCGGGGCATCGCGATAAAGGCGCTCGATCTCGTACTCCTTCGAGTAGCCGTAACCGCCGTGGATCCGGAAGCAATCTTCGACGACTTCTTTGCCGGTCTCGGAAGCGATCAACTTGGCCATGCCGGCCTCGAGGTCGGAGCGGATTCCCGCGTCCTTCATCTTGGCGGCCTTGCGGGTGACGAGGCGGGCAGCTTCCAGCTTGGTGGCCATGTCGGCCAGCTTGAACTGGATCGCCTGGTGCTGGGCGATCGGCTTGCCGAAAGTTTTGCGCTCCTGGCTGTACTTGAGGGCTAGTTCGAGGGCGCGCTGGGCGATGCCGACGCCACGGGCGGCGACGTTCACACGGCCCACTTCGAGCGCGTCCATCATCTGGCCGAATCCCTTGTCGAGGCCGGCTTCTTCGCCGCCAAGAATGTTCTCCGCAGGGCATTTGTAACCGTCGTAGACCAGCTCGGTCGACTCGACGCCCTTGTAACCCATCTTCTTGATGGGAGTGGGCACGGTCAGGCCGGCATATTCGCCGGTGTTCTCGTTGGCCCAGGCTTCCTTTTCGGTGATGAAGCAGGTCATGCCCTTGTAGGCAGGGCTGGCGTCGGTGTCGGTCTTGACCAGCAAAAAGACGAGGCTGGAACCGAGACCGTTGGTGACCCACATCTTCTGGCCGTTGATCTCGTACTTGCCGTCGTCGGTCTTCTTGGCTGTGGTCTTGATGCCCTGAACGTCAGAACCGACTTCGGGCTCGGAAAGCGAGAACGCGGCGCGCATTTCGCCGGTCGCCATCTTCGGCAGGTACTTCTGCTTCTGCTCCTCGGATCCGAACTTGTCGAGCAGGTAGGCGCCGATGAAGTGGGTGTTGACCACGCCGGAGATCGAGATCCAGCCGCGAGAGAGCTCCTCGACTATCAGCTCGTAAGTGGAGAGATCGAGGCCCATGCCGCCGTATTCCTCGGGGATCATGGCCCCGAAAAGGCCCAGTTCCTTCATCTGCTCGACGATGTCCTCCGGGAACTCGTCTTTGGCGTCAAAGTGCTCGGCGTTGGGGAGGATCTGCTCGTCGACGAACTGGTGGACCATCTCGATGATGGCCTTCTGGTCGTCGGTGATCTCCTGGAAACTGTTTGCGGACATGGCTCCTCTTAGGTTCGGTGGCGCAAAGGGGTAAGGGGATGCTGCTGGGGCGCGGAAATTGGTCCGCGGTCAGCGGAACCGGTGCGACAACACAGGATACCGGGGAAGCCCCCTGAGGGGCTTCAGACCGGGCTCTCCAGCCTGCAGCGAGGGCGCCGCCATCCTCGAATCCCCGGCTCTGCGAATACAGATAGCCTGCTCAAGCCCGGAACAAGCGTTCCGGCACCCGAACTCGACCGACAAGACCCTCAAGGAGCCCCTTGCGCAACCCCCGTAACTTCTTCAAGCCCATGGCGATCGGCGCGCCCGATCCGATCACCGAAGTGCCGTTCGGCCCCTCCCGCATGATCCATTTTTTCGACGCTTCGAACGAGAAGATGGCGGCCAAGGTCCCCGACATGGCCAAACAGGCCGACATCCTGCTCGGCAACCTCGAAGACGCGGTGCCGGTCGATAAGAAGCTGCCTGCCCGCGAGGGCCTGCTCAAGGTCGCGAAGGAAGCCGACCTTGGCGGCACGCCGCTATGGACCCGGATCAATTCGCTCGAGAGCCCGTGGGTCCTCGACGACCTGACCGAGCTCGTCACCCAGGTCGGCAACACGATCGACGTGATCATGGTGCCCAAGGTCGAAGGCCCATGGGACATCCACTACGTCGACCAGCTGCTGGCCCAGCTCGAAGCCAAGGGCGAGGTCACGCGGCCGATCCTGATCCACGCCATCCTCGAGACCGCCCAGGGCGTGACCAATGTCGAGGACATCGCCGCCGCCAGCCCCCGCATGCAGGGCATGAGCTTCGGCCCGGCCGACCTCGCTGCCTCCCGCCGGATGAAGACCACCCGCGTCGGTGGTGGCCACCCCGGATACCGCTCGATGGAGGATCCGGTTGCGGACGATCCCGAGGCTGCCCGGGTTAGCGCCCAGCAGGATCCCTGGCACTACTCGATCGCCCGCATGGTCGATGCCTGCACCGCCAATGACATCCTCCCCTTCTACGGCCCCTTCGGTGACATCAAGGACCTCGAGGGATGCGAGACGCAGTTCCGCTCGACCTTCCTGCTCGGTTGCGTCGGCGCCTGGTCGCTCCACCCCGCCCAGATCGCGGTCGCCAAGAAGGTCTTCTCGCCGCCGGTCGACGAAGTCGTCTTCGCCAAGAAAGTCATCGAGGCCATCCCGGACGGACGAGGGGTCCACATGATCGACGGCAAGATGCAGGACGACGCCACCTGGAAGCAGTGCAAGGTGATGGTCGAACTGGCCGAGATGCTGGCCGAGAAGGATCCGGAGCTCAAGGAGCAGTACGGCTTCTAGGGCCCGTTTGTACAAGTCCGCCAGCACAGCCCTGCGGGTCCGCTACAACGAGTGTGACCCGCTGGGCGTGGTTTTCAACGCCAACTACCTGGTCTACGCGGACCTCGCGATCAACGAGCTTTGGCGAGAACACCTTGGTGGCTATGAGGCGATGATGAAGGAGGGCCTCGACCTGGCCGTGGTCGAAGCCAACCTTCGCTATTTCAAACCGCTCCGCTTCGATGACGAGTTCGTCGCCGAGGTCCGGGTCGAAAACATCGGCACCAAGTCGATGACCACCGCCTTCACTCTCGTGCGAGGTGACGAAGAGGTCGCCGCCGGGACCCTCGCTTACGTCTGCGTCGATTCGGCGTCGAACGAATCACGGCCGGTTCCGGACTTCATCCGGGACGGGCTCACCGGCTGACCGGACTCAGTGGTGTCGCTTGTGATCCTTGTTTTTCCGGTGCTTCTTATGCTTCTTGTGTTTTGCCTTGACCTTGAACTTGACCAGCTTCTCGGGGCCCGGCCTACCGCTCGGGTAGAGCGGACGTACCCGGAAGCTGTGACTGCCTCCGCCGACCCAATACTTCCGAGGTGAAGCACAGGACCTGAAAGATGTCTTGTCCAGGCGGCACTGGAAGCCCTTGGTAACCCCGGAACCGATGAAAGCGAAGCGGACCTGACGCTTCTTCATCTTGCCCCCACGCTTCCGGCCGACCCGGACCACCTTGGCCGGTCTCTTCTTGATCGAGGCCTTCGGATCGACCCGCGACTCAATCCGGTCCGCGATAAAGGCCATCACGGCCGCGGTTTCCCCGGTGGAGTCAGTGGGCGAGCCGAGTTCGGCGTTGATGCCCTCATGGTCGAGCGGGACCTTGAGCACCCCTGCCGGGTCCTGGCCGAGAGCTGTCGCCATCTTCTGGTTGTCGATGATCCGGTTCGGCGCTGCAGCCTGGGTCACGAGTAACTCCCTCGGGTCGCTCGGATCGCCGAACGTGACGGGAGAAGCCTGGCTCCAGCGGGGAGTCACCGCCTCCTCGGCAGGGGAGCCGAAGGCGTTCCAGATCAGATAGTTGTTGTTGGTCGGCTGCGGACGGGTCTGGGTCGCTGAGTCGACGACATCGAGGGCGCCGGCATCCAGCGGTACGACACCGAGAACCTGGCGAAGTGAGGCACCGAAGCCATTCAGGTAGGAGGGGTCGCTTCCGACAAGCGACACGAGGTGGGCGCCGGCCGAATGGCCGAGAAGGATCAGCGCGTCGGGATCTCCACCGTATCCGGCGATGTTGTCCCCGATCCAGGCAACGGACTCACCGACGTCGAGGGGGTGGTCCGGGAACATGATCCGGTCCGGTGGGTAGTTACCGGGGCTGGCATTCGGAGACAGCCGGTAGTTGACGCTGGCAAACAGGTAACCGGCATCCGTGAAGAGCTTCGCCTTGTCCGAGATCTTGTTGTCCTTGTCTCCGTTCATCCAGCCGCCGCCGTGCGCGTAGATCACGATCGGCCGGAGGCCTCCCGGGGCCGCGCCATCCGGCAGGTACAGGTCAAGTTGATTCTGGGCCGGATTCGCCGGAGAGTTATCGGCGTAGTTGATTCCGGACTGGACGGTATAGGCGGCCCGGGAGGTTGCCACCCCGAAGGCGAGACCGAGCACCAGAACCGACGCGGCAACGATCAGAGCGGCAAGGGCCGGGATTCTTGTCTGAGCCTGGTCAACCTGGTCCATACCTGATCAACCCTTGGGTCTTGCCGAAGTTGCACGCGAAACGACCCTGTCCACAAAGGCCAGCGCCCTCCGGGTTTCGCCGATCCGGTCAGGCAACTTGCCGAAGTGATGGTTGATCTGCCGGTGGGTCATCGGCACCTCGAGCACGCTGCGACCGATTCGCTGGTGGAGTCGCCGAGCCATCCGGCGGGATTCACGGATGCGAAGGGGCTCATCGTTCTGGACCACGAAAAAGAACGGCGGATCACGGGGACCCGCATACTCGAGCGGTGAAGCACGCTTCCATCGGTTCAGCTCTTTGTTCTCGGCCGGCGTGCCGAAGGCGTTCCAGTAGACCGGCTTGGTGTGATCGCTTCTGGCCTTGCTCGCGGGAGCCGTGAGGAGCCGGATGCTGAGTCCGACAGCGTCAAGTGAGAGGACCCCCCGGATCTGATCCGGGTTTACACGGGCATCCTTCAGGAACCGCGACCGGGTTGCGAGCAGAGACACGAGCTGGCCGCCGGCCGAGTGGCCCATGAGAACGATCCGTTCGGGATCGCCCCCGAAGTCGGCGATGTTCCGATCCACCCAACCAACGGCAGCGGCAACATCCCGCGGCTGGTCCGGAAACCTGACCCGACCGGGAGCGAGACTGTCGGCGTCGGTCACCCTCGGCGAGAGGCGGTAGTTGACCGAAACGAACAGGTACCCGGAGCGGGTGAATCGTCTGGCCTTCTCGATCACCACGAGGTCCTTGTTGCCCTGATACCACCCTCCCCCGTGAACCCAGACCACCACCGGGGCCGGCTTCGATCGGAGAGTAGTCGGGGCGTAGACATCAAGTTGATTCTCGTAAGGATCGTGAGCAACGGACGAATACGAGATGCCCTTGTTTGATCTGAACGGTTCGGCAGCCAGCGCGCCCCCGGGCAGCCCGAACAGGACCGCAGCGATGAGGACGAGCGCGGGTCGCCGGCAGTTCAATTTGCCTGGAACTCGGGCGCCATTGGTCAGGCCAGCCCCGTGATCAGCTCACTGAGCGGGACCAGCGCCGCCTTGAGGACCCCGGTCATCTCGTCGAAGTCGAGCGGCTTCCCGGAGAGTCCCGCGGCCCGGTTGGCCACCGGGCAGATCGTCACATACTCGATATCGAGCTCCCGGGCCAGTGCCGCCTCCGGCATTCCGGTCATGCCGACCAGGTCGCAGCCGTCGTCGGCCAGGCGCCTGATCTCCGCGGCGCTCTCCAGCCTTGGGCCCTGGGTAACCGCCAGGGTGCCGCCGTCGACCAGTACCCCTGGCTCAAGCCCCAGACCCGACAGGCCTTCAACCACCCGGGCGCGCCAGACGGTGGCGTATGGCTGCGTGAAATCGACGTGCAGGATCGGCCCTCCCGGCTCGCTGAACGTCTGTTCGCGACCCCAGGTGTAGTCGATGATCTGATCCGGAACGGCGAGGACGCCCGGTCCGTATTCGGGGGTGATGCCGCCGACGGTCGAGACGGCGAGGATCCGCGTCGCCCCGCTCTGCTGAAGCGCTTTCAGGTTGGCCCTGAAGTTGACCTGGTGCGGAGCGATCGAATGGTCCTCGCCATGGCGGTTGATGAACACCATCGGGGAATCCCCGATCCGTCCCGTCACGACCTCTCCCGATGGGTCTCCGTAGGGCGTGTTGACCACTCGCCGGTCATCGACGACGAGCCCCTCCACCGAGTAGAGGCCGCTTCCGCCGATTACCGCGAGCATCGCCCGGCCTCAGGCCAGGCGCCGCTTGAGTGCCTCGAACTGCTCGGTGAGTTCGGTCGGCAGATCGTCTCCGAACCTGGCCAGGTGCTCTTCCATCTGCGGCAACTGCTCCTTCACGGCTTCATCGTCGACGCTCAGAATGCCCTCAAGGTCATCCGAGGTCATGTCTATGCCCTCAAGGTTCAGGTCTTCGGTTAGGGGAAGCAGTCCGAGCGAGGTCTCGATCGTCTCGTTCTCGCCCTTGCAGCGGTTGTAGACCCACTCCAGGACCCGGCTGTTCTCGCCGAACCCGGGCCAGATGAAGTTACCGTCGTCATCCTTGCGGAACCAGTTGACGTAGAAGATCTTCGGCAACTGGGCGCCTTCGGTCTGTCCGATCTCCAGCCAGTGCTGGAAATAATCAGCCATGTTGTAGCCGCAGAACGGAAGCATCGCCATCGGATCGAAGCGCAGCTTGCCGACTGCACCAGTTGCGGCGGCAGTGGTCTCCGAAGACATGGTTGCGGCCATGAAGACGCCGTGGTTCCAGTCGCGGGCCTCGGTGACAAGCGGAATGACCGATGCGCGGCGCCCACCGAAGAGGAAGGCGTCGATCGGCACGCCGGCGGGGTCTTCCCACTCGGGAGCAATGGTCGGGCACTGCGAAGCGGGCGTCGTGAAGCGGGAATTCGGGTGCGCGGCCGGAGCATCGGACTCGGGCGTCCAGTCGTTGCCGTGCCAGTCGATCAGGTGGTCGGGGACTTCGGAAGTCATGCCCTCCCACCAGACGTCGCCGTCATCGGTCTTCGCGACGTTGGTGAAGGTCGAGTTTTCGGCGATCGTCTTCATGGCGTTGGGGTTGGTCTTCTCACCGGTTCCGGGAGCGACGCCGAAGAAGCCGGCTTCCGGGTTGACCGCACGCAGGCGGCCTTCGTCGTCGAACTTCATCCAGGCGATGTCGTCGCCGACCGTCTCGACCGTCCAGTTGGGGATCGACGGGATCAACATGGCGAGGTTGGTCTTGCCGCAGGCCGACGGGAAGGCACCGGTCACATACTTCGCGATGCCGTCCGGGTTGGTCAGCTTGAGGATGAGCATGTGCTCGGCCATCCAGCCCTCGTCACGGGCCATGACTGAAGCGATGCGCAGAGCCAGGCACTTCTTGCCGAGCAATGCATTGCCGCCGTAGCCGGAGCCGAACGACCAGATCTCGCGGGTCTCCGGGTAATGAACGATGTACTTGTTGTCGGCGTTGCAGGGCCAGGGCACGTCGGTGTCACCCTCGGAGAGCGGCATGCCGAGCGAATGGACGCAGGGAACGAACTCACCGTCGGAGCCGAGCACGTCCAGGGCGCCGGCACCCATGCGGGTCATGATGCGCATCGAGACGGCGACGTAAGGCGAATCGGTCAGCTGGACGCCGATGTGGGCGATCGGGGAGCCGAGCGGACCCATCGAGAACGGCACCACATACATGGTGCGCCCCTTCATCGATCCTTCGAAGAACGCGTTGAGTGTCCGGCGCATGTCGGCCGGCGCCTTCCAGTTGTTGGTCGGTCCGGCGTCTTCTTCCTTTTCGGAACAGATGTAGGTCTGGTCCTCGACCCGCGCGACATCGGCCGGATCGGAGCTGGCCAGGTAGGAGTTCGGACGCTTGGCGTCGGAGAGTTTCTCGAATGTCCCCGCGGCGACGAGTCCTTCGGCGAGGCGGTTGTACTCCTCGGCCGAACCGTCACACCAGTAGACCAAATCGGGCTGAGTCAACTGCGCTATTTCGTCTACCCAGGCGAGCAGCCTGGCGTTGTTGGTCGGCGCAGTTACTTCGGTCGTTTCACTCACTGGCGGTCTTTTACTCCTTGGTTGAAGCCCGGTCCATTACGGGAACGGGGAATTGAGGCCGTCGGCCGCACCTACACCGGGATTGTTGCGCAGATGTGCTCCCCTGTGCGGTGACATCGGCACACTCATTCCCCGACCACCCGAACCGAAAACCCTGGGGTCTCGCCGCCTTGATCCCCGCGAAGCGTGGATCAAGACGTCAGGACCCGATCCTTATCCCTTCGTCAGGCGGAGCATGCGCACATCGGCATCCTCGTTCAGGATCTCGGCTTCGGCGACCGCCACCGCACCGTCCGCGGCGAATACCCGGCAGGTGAAGCGCGTACCGGCGACGACCTCGATGTCCTCGGGGCAGTCGACCGACTCGACCTTCGTATTCGTCGCCTCCTGGACGTCGAACCGGATCGCCGGCTCGGCTTTGTTGGCGTCGATCACCGTCCCGGCGCATCCGGACATCAGGATCCCCCCGGCCAGAAGCGGTACGAGCAGCAATCGGGTGCGACCATCCATCGCCGGGACGTTACCTGCGCCGCCGATGATGCGGCCCACCCGCCCATCGGCGATTCCTACCGGGCGCGTCGGAATACTGATTCCAGAGCGGGTCGAATAGGTTTCCCCGTCCATGATCTTCTACGAATACGAGGCACGAAAGATCGTCGAGCTGGCCGGAATCCCGGTCACCAAGTACGGCTTCTGCCAAACAGCTGACGAGGCACGGAAGGCGGCCGAAGAAATCGGCGGCCCCACCGTGATCAAATCCCAGGTTCTGACCGGAGGCCGCATGAAGGCCGGCGGCGTGCAGTTCGCCGACACCCCGGATGAAGCCGCGAAACACGCCGAGGACATCCTCAAACTGGAGATCAACGGGCACAAGCCCGTCGGGGTCCTGGTCGACCCGAAGGCCGAGGTCAAGCAGGAGTACTACGCCAGCGTCGTCTGGGACGGCACCGCCAAGAAGCCGCTGATGCTGTTCAGCGACATGGGCGGCATCGACATCGAACAGGTCGCCGAAGAGCACCCCGACCACGTTGGCCGTGGCCACATCTCGAACCTCCTCCCCGTCGGTGACTACGAGGCCAAGCAGGTAATCGCCGCTTCCGGCGTGACCGGCAGCCAGCTCAACCGCGCGACACCGATCCTCGCCAAGCTCGCCCGCCTGTTTCGCGACAACGACATGATCCTCGCCGAGATCAACCCGCTGGCTGAACTCACCGACGGCAGCTTCGTCGCCCTCGACGCCCACATGGAGATGGAAGAGGAAGCGGTTGGCCGCCAGAAGAAGGTGCTGCGGAAGGAACTCGGCATCGCCGAGGAAGACACCCGCGACACCTACGTCCCCTCCGACTTCGAGAAGAACGTCAAGGCGATCGACGCCGCCGACCACCGCGGCGTCATCCAGGGCAAGGACCACGGCTTCGACGGCAACCTCGGCCTCGTGATCGGCGCGGGCGGCGGTTCGCTGACCCTGACCGACGCGGTGCGCAACCAGGGCGGCAAGCCGGCCAACTACTCCGAGATCGGTGGCAACCCCTCCGTAGCCAAAGCGTGCGGCCTCGCCAAGGAAGTCCTGAAGAAGGACGGCGTCGAGAAGATCGCCGTGATGATGTCGATCGTTTCCAACACCCGGGTCGACATCGTCGCTCGCGGCGTGATCAAGGCCTGCCTCGAACTGGGCAAGGACCCGGCCGAGACGATCGCGATCTTCCGCATCCCCGGTGCCTGGGAAGACGAAGGTAACAAGATCCTCGACTACTACGGCGTCGAGTACTGCGACCGATCGGTCTCTCTCTGGGATGCCGCCGGCCGAGCAGTTGCCAAGATCCAGGGAGACGCATGAGCATCCTTCTGAACAAAGACACGACCTTCATCGTCCAGGGAATCACCGGACGCGAAGCGGTCAACCTGACCAAGGAATGCCTCGACTACGGCTCGAAGATCGTCGGCGGCGTGACCCCCGGCCGCCTCGGCCGCGAGGTCCACGGCGTCCCGGTCTTCGACACGGTCGAGCAGGCCGTGGAGAACCACGGCGGCCCGATCGACGGCTCGATCGTCACCGTGCCCCCCGGCTTCACCAAGGACGCCGTGATCGAGGCGATCGCCAACGGCGTCAAGCTGCTGGTGATCGTCACCGAGCGCATCCCCCGCGGTGACGTCGCCGAAATGGTCGAGTTCGCGAACCTCCACGACGCACGCATCATCGGCCCGAACTGCCTCGGCCTGATCGTTCCCGAGGTCTGCAAAATGGGTGGAATCGGCGGTCCGGCTTTGGACGCCGCCAAGTCCTACAAGCCGGGAGTCGTCGGCGTCATGTCCCGCTCCGGCGGCATGACCACCGAGATCTCCTCGTCGCTGACCGCGGCCGGACTCGGCGTCTCGACCGCCGTCTCGATCGGCGGCGACGCGATCATCGGCTCGACCTACGCCGAGCTGATGCCTTACTTCGAGGCCGACGAGCAGACCAAGGCGATCGTGATCTACACCGAGCCGGGCGGCCGCATGGAAGCCCAGCTCAGCGAGTGGAAGCAGGAAAACAACTCGCGCCTGCCGATTGTGGCGTTCATGGCCGGCAAGTTCATGGATGACGACGAGATGCAGGGCATGAGCTTCGGCCACGCCGGAACAATCGTCGAAGGCAAGGAAGATTCCGCCACCGAGAAAATCATCCGTCTCGAGGCCGCCGGCATCAAGGTGGTCGAGCGGATCGACGAAATCCCGGAAGCCGTCAAAGAGAGGATTCAGTAATGAGCCCCGAAGCACTCGACAGCGTCTTCATCGACATCGAATTCGACGAGCCCGCCGCCTCGGATCCTGAACTCGCCAAAAAGCTCGAAGAGGTGTGCACCGTCGGTATTTTCAAGGCGAGCGATTCAGGCACCGAGATCGTCAAGGGTCAACTTGACGAATGCGTGCTCTGTTACCTCTGCACCGACGCCTGCCCCGAAGGCTCGATGCGCATCGTCAAGAAGTACGAGCAACACCAGTAGCTGGAAGGACCGAAACCGGTCCTTCGAGTTTCACCATCACCCGTGAGTCCGGCTTGCGGTCGTGGAACCCGGCCTCGCGGACCACGATCCGGCCGGCCTGCGTCTCAACCGTGATCAGCTGGGAGGGTCCCGAGTACCCGGTCTCAACGACCCGGCCGGGAAGGCCCTCGGGGCCGTTCGTGAAGGCGAGGGCTTCGGGGCGGATCAGCAGGGTGACCCGTCCGGACAGGTCGTCAGGTACGTCGATCCGACCGAGGTCGCATTCGCACTGGCCGTCGACTGCGGTACCGGAGAACCGGTTGACCTCCCCCATGAATTCGGCGACCCATTCGCCCGAGGGCCTCAGGTAGACCTCCCGGGGCTCGCCGACCTGGATCACCCGGCCTTCATTCATCACGGCGACCCGATCGGCCATGACCAGCGCTTCCTCCTGGTCGTGGGTCACCAGCACCGAAGTCACGCCGGTCTCTTCGAGCAGGCCCTTCAATTCAGCCCTCATCTGAACCCGGAGCGAAGCGTCGAGGTTCGATAGCGGCTCGTCCAGGAGAATGACGCCGGGCCGGGAGACCAGGACCCTGGCCAGCGCCACACGCTGCTGCTCGCCGCCGGACAGCTCTCGTGGATAACGCCCGGCCAGCCGCGCGAGCCCGACCCGGTCGAGGGCTTCGCCGATCTTGTCCGGATCGGGTTTGCGACCCAGCGGATAGCCGACGTTACCGGCCACCGTGTAGTGCGGAAAAAGTGCGTAGTCCTGGAATACGACGCCGACTCCTCGCGACTCGGGCGGGATGAACTCGCCGGGACCGACCACAATCCGGCTGCCGATCGAGATCGACCCCTCGTCCGGGCGATCGAACCCGGCGATCAGGCGAAGGGTCGTGGTCTTGCCGCAGCCGCTCGGGCCGAGCAGAGCCAGCATGCCCCCGGGTACGAGGTCCAGCGCAAGGTCATCGACGGCCAGCACCGAACCGTACGACTTCGAAACTCCCTCGCACCTGACTTCGATCATCCTGACCAGCGGTCCCGGCCAATGAGCAGGTACAACGGCACCGCGGAGACAGCGAGCAGGATCATCGCCGGGACCGCACCCCCTTCGAAGAAGCCGACC
>JBBSKC010000048.1:0-17029 GCA_038256675.1 Solirubrobacterales bacterium
CGAGCGCCTGGGGGGCGTGGCCCACTGGCTCGAGGGCGAGATCGAGTCCCGCACGGGCAAGGAGGCGCGGGCGACCGTCCTCGGGCACGTCCAGCGGGGCGGTACGCCCACAGCCTTCGATCGGGTCCTCGCCACGCGCTTTGGCCTCCATGCCGTCGGCGCCGCCAACGATGGCGCCTGGGGCAAGATGACGGCACTGCGTTCGACCAACATCGACCTGGTCGACCTGGCCGACGCAGTTTCCGAGCTGAAGACCGTGCCGCCCGAGCTCTACCGCGAAGCCGAAGTCTTCTTCGGATGAAAACTGTTCTGCTCACATTTGGCGTGATTCTGACCGGACTTTTCGCGGCCTCGAGCGCTTCGGCGACGATCACCTTCGAAACCCAGTGGGACACTGGATTGACCAACGATGAGGCTGATATGGCGACCGGACCCGACGGCACAATCTTGCTGCTTTCGCCACGCAGGCAGCGAGTGATCGAGTTCAGTTCAGACGGCGAGCGCCTGGATACCTGGCGCATCACTTCCAGGGAATCCGAAGCGCTTGCGGTTACTCCCGACGGGGTTGTGCTCGTGTCATCGGCCGACCGCGTCGAGAGGTTCACCGCGAAAGGTGAGCGCCTGAAGACATGGCACATCGACCCCAATCTCGGCGACAACTCTCTGGGCGAGTCGCTCTCTCACGGAATTTCGGTGGCCCCCTCCGGTGAGGTCTACCTGACCGATCCGTTCAACTTTCAGGTGCTTCGCTTCTCACCCACCGGCGAATACCTGGGTTACTTCGGTGGTTTTAGTTCGGAGTACCTCTACTCGCTCGATGAAGTTGCGTTCGGTCCGGACGGACGACTATTTGCAAGCGAGGATCCAGGAGACAAGATCCACGTTTTCGGCCCCAAGGGACGGTTCATCGAATCCTGGGGACGCGAAGGCGCAGGTCCTGGTGAGTTCTTGACCACTTCGGTGATCGCAACGGACGGTGTCGGCCGGGTGTATGCGGACGATGGTCTGCTCTCACGAGTTCAGGTATTCGCTGCCGACGGGAAGTTCCTCGATCAGGTCGGCAGCGCCGGTGCAGGTCCAGGGCGGTTCCGGTTCATCGACTCGATCGCCACCGGTGCTGATGGCGAGTTCTTCGTCCTCGACAGGCGGGGCGCGCGGATCCAGAAACTGACCTACGAAGACGGACCGCACGTTCCGCAGGCGCAGATCTACCTCAGTTCGTCGTTCATGGTCAACGCCTTGCCGGGCAAGAGGGCCAAGGTCGCGCTCGGAGTCAGCAATTTCGGCGACCAGTCGGCCCTAAACGTGCGTGTCTGCCCAGTGCGCAATCGAGGCAGGAAGAGAGATTTCGTCAGGAAGTTTCTACGCGGCCAGAAATGCAGGACCTTCGATTCAATAGCCCCGGGGCAGACCAGAGGCTTCGAAATCCGACCCCGGATTCCCGCGAACACCCGGAAGGACAAGTTCCACTTCGTGCTTTTCAAGCAGACCTCTTCAGGTGCGGGCGGGAGTCGCACACCCGTCTACATCTACACCGGCCGCTCACTCAAGTGGTTTGAAGACTTCAGCCTCCGGAAGCGTCAGTCCGTGGCGATGAGGCTGCGGGCCAGCGGTGCCCCCGGGACCTGATGGAGCCGCCCGTTCTCCAGCGGGCCGAGGTCGACCATTCGAAAGCCGGCAGTGGAGAAAAGGCCACCGACAGCGTCTTTCGCTCCGGCATCGTCGCCGGACATGAACAGGACCCGCCTGCCGGACTCGACGACGGGATCCTCGGCCAGGACTGAGGCCAGCAGGATGTTCGCCGTCTTGACGACCCGGGCGCCGGGTACGAGTTTGGCGAAGACCTCGCTTGAGCTGCGTCCACCGAGGTCGGCGGCCTGGAAGTCGGGCTGGGTAACGGCGTTGTTGGCGTCGATCACGATCCGGTCTTCCCATTCCTGCAGATTTCCGAGCGCGCCCGGAATGTGATCCCAGGGGATCGCCACGGCGACCACGTCGCAGGCTGCCGCTTCGGTGAGCGTGGCGGCTCTGGTGCCGGGGCCGAGTTGATCGATCACTTCGCCCAGGGTCTCCGGGCCGCGGCTGTTGGCGATCAGAACCTCCTGACCGGCGCTCAGCATCTGAGTGGCGATCGCCTGCCCGATGTTGCCCGCGCCGATGATTCCGACCATCGTGGCGCCCTACTTGAGGAGGTTGGCCAGGGCGCCGGCAAGTTCGGGCTGCTTGAACTCGTAGCCCAGGTCGATCGCGTTCCGCGGGTAGACCCGCTGGCCTTCGGTCAGGACCTGGCCGAACTCCGGGCCGCGGATTGCCTTCATGGCGAAGCCGGGCAGGGGCATGATCGCGGGACGGCCGACCGCCTTGCCTAGCTGTTTGGAGAACTCTTTGTTGGTCACGGGATTGGGCGAGGTGGCGTTGATCGGGCCTTTGACGCCTTCGTTGTCGAGCGCCCAGAGCAGGATGCCGATCTCGTCCCACCGGTGAATCCACGACATGTACTGGTCACCGCCGGCGATCGGACCGCCGACGCCGAGCTTGAACGGTGTCAGCAACTCGGCAAGCAGCCCGCCCCGGGTATCGAGTACGTGCCCAGTCCGGATCGTGGCGACGCGGACCCCGCCGTCGCTCATCGAGTTCGCCGCGGCTTCCCACTCGACCACCACGCCGGCGAGGAAGTCTTCCCCGGGGATGGCATCTTCGTAAAGGAGTTCGTCACCGCGATCGCCGTAGAAACCGATCGCCGAGCCCGAGATGAATACTTTCGGAGGGTTCTTCACCGTGGCGATCGTGTCGGCGAGGTTCTTGGTGGCCTTGATCCTCGTCTTGGCGATCCGGTCCTTGACTTCGTCATTCCAGCGCTGGTTGATCGGCTCGCCGGCGAGGTTGATCACGGCGTCGACCCCTTCCAGGGCCTGTTCCGGCGGGCGTTCCATGGTCGGCTCCCAGGAGTGCCATTCAGCGGTCGGCTGAGCCTTGCTCGCACGTTCGGGATTGCGGCTCAGGCCGATGACGTGGTCACCACGGTCGATAAGGGCGTTGACCAGACCCGAACCGATCATTCCGGAAGCCCCGGTGACGAGAATCGTGCGGCCGGTGGCTTCTGGAGTAGGCTTCTTGGGCATGTTGGGTAGTTTAGACGGATCCCGTACGCGTTTGAGACACGTAGCATGGCTTCAGGGAAATTAGTTCCAGACGGGACTTTTTGGCAGGTCCGGTGTTCAGGAATAGATGACCAGGAACGGTGAGGAAGCAGGGATGGCCGCGAAATCAGGGCGTTTGTCTCGTAGAAGAGCTCTCCGGACAAGCACGGCGCTCGCGCTCAGCTGCGTCTTTTTCGTCGTACTGGCGGTCGGCCCTGCCGACGCCGGGGCGAAAAAATGCTTCGGCAAGAAAGTGAACCGGGTCGTGAAAGCCGATGGCGGCACGGTCCGCCTCAAGTTCAAAGACGTCACATACGTCTCGGGCAGGAACGTGACGGTCATCGCGAAGCCCTACAGCCGGATCTGTGCCGGTGGTGGCCGCCAGATCATCCGCGCCGGCAAGGGCAGGTCGTTGACCGATGCCGGACCGGGCAACGACCGGATCGTCCTTCACCGGAGCAGCAACAAGAACCGGGCGTTCGGTGGACTCGGCAACGACCGGATCATCGGAGCCAAGGGACACGATTTTCTCTATGGAGGTCCGAAGAAGAACCCCCGGGGGGCTTCCGACAAGGACACCATTCTGGGACTCGGTGGCAACGACCGCATCTTTGATTACTCGGGAGAAGGCAATCGCCTGATAGGTGGCACCGGGTCGGACCGCATCTACAGCCTCGGCAACGCGGTTTCCGACGTCCACGGAAGCGGCGGAACCGATTTCATCTGGTTCAACGGTGGCCGGACTGACGATGGCAGGGTGGAACGCATTTTCGGCGAACAGGGCAACGACCGTATGCGCGGTGACAAGTACCCGACCAACGGTCCGGCCTACATCGACGGTGGCGAAGGTGACGACTGGTCCTACGGCACCGATGCCGATGACGTCCTGCTGACCAACTCGGGCATCAAGAAGATTCGCGGCTTCGGCGGCGACGACCTGATCGTCACGGCCTCAAAGGGGCTCGCAGACATCGATGGCGGATCCGGCACCGACACGATCTCCTATGCGACCCATACTCCGGCCGGCAACGTCAACTTCTCCGGTGTGCGCGTCGAGCTCAACAAAGGCAAGTCGCTCGGTCAGACGACCTATCAGCTCGACGGAATCGAGAACGTGATCGGTTCGGCGTTCGACGACGAGATCACCGGCGTCCCCGGCCAGAAGAACGTGATCGAAGGCGGGCTAGGCAACGACATCCTCATCGGTCAGGGACGCGATGGTGACACCGGCGACGGTGGACTCGGCACCAATGCGTGTCTGGGTTTTTCCAAAGCCGAGAACTGCAACCTCGATTCACCTGGTGACTCCGGTTCGAGATTGCCGCTGCTCGACATCAACGAAGGCGGAGTCCTGACGCTGATGGGCAGCCGTTTTGCCGACAAGGTCTCGGTCGGGTACGGCGACGGCGCGTACCGGGTCTCGGTCGCGGGTGGTGCGGTTCCAGCCGGCCTCTGTGTGCCGGCGGGCAAGACCCTTACGGACTTCAGGTGCCCCGCCGGGGCCAACACCCTCCACGGGATGCTCATCTACGGCAACGACGGCGGCGACGACATCACGATCGAGAACTCGATCCCGAGAAACGTCACGACGACCATCAACGGTGGTGACGGCAAGAATCACATCGTCGGCGGCCCCAGCAAGGACTTCATCTCGACGACGATCGGGAAGAGTGCGGGAAGCGTGATCGAGGGCCGGGGTAATTTCGACGTGCTCTACATCAATGACGACGTGACCGCGCTCGGCGGCGAAGGTGGAGACGGCATCCACGTCCACAACCCCTGTGCCGGCGGCAAGACGATCGGCGGTGACGACACGGACAGCACGATCTTCGCCGGGGCTGACCGTGGCGTCGAGGCGAACATCGCCGGCGGATACGCCAGGTGGAGGAACGGCGGCTGCGCCAATCCGCTGAAGATCGACAAAACCGTCGAGAAGCTCGAAGGAACTGCCCACGACGACCACCTGATCCTCGGCAAGCGTTTGAAAGCCCAGCAGGGCAAGTCGTCGCTGCTCGGGCGTGAAGGCAACAACATCCTGAACAGCCGGAACGGCGTGCGTGACACGGTCACCACCGGTCCGGCGGCCCGGGCCAACAAGGTGACCGCCGACCGTGAGGACAAAGTCATCTACGGCTGGGGCCTTGCCAGTTTCTGACGCCGGTCCGTGCCCGTCGGTACTGTGAGCCGACCGTGAGGCAGGAAATTCCATACGACGAAGAACAGGCGATGCGGTTCTACGGCACCCTGACCTCGGTCGTCGTTCCCCGGCCGATTGCGTGGGTCTCCACGATCTCGGCCGATGGCGTCGAGAACCTCGCACCACATTCGCTCTTTACGGTGGCCAGCGCGGTACCAGCGATCATCCAGTTCACCTCGGTCGGCCGCAAGGACTCACTCAGAAACGCCGTCGAAACTGGTGAATTCGTCGTCAATCTGGCCAACCGGGACAACTTCGAGCAGATCAATGCCACGGGCACGAACTTTCCTCCGGAAGTCGACGAGTTCGAGGCGGCCGGACTCGAGCGGGAACCGTCGGTCACGGTCAGGCCGTCACGCGTGGCGAGTTCACCGGTCGCCCTCGAATGTTCAACCGAGGACACCAGGGATTTCGGCGGTGACTCAGTCGTCGTGTTCGGACGGCTCAAACACGTCGCGATCGACGAAGCGGTGCTGACCGACGGGCGCCCCGACATTCAAAAGCTCGAACCGCTGGCCCGGCTCGGTGGTCCCTTCGCCTGGTCGGCGATCGGCGAGATCCTGGAGACCACCCGGATCCCGTACGAAGAGTGGCCCGGCCACTACGAAGGCTGAGTCTTCCCAGGATCGGGTCCTGACGTCTTGATCCACGCTCCGCGGGGATGCAAGGCGGCGAGACCCTAGCGGCCCAGCGTCGCGAACGAACCGGTCTCGACGTCGAAACGGGCGGCGCCGGAGCGTTTGGCTTCTTCGACGACCGCCTGGGCCACCTTCGGGGCGACATCGCGGTCGAACACCGAGGGGATGATGTAGTCCTCGGAAAGGTCTTCGTCGGCGACCACGTCGGCGATGCCCCGGGCAGCGGCAAGCTTCATTTCTTCGGTGATCTGCGGTGCGCCGGCGTCGAGGGCGCCGCGGAAGATGCCGGGGAAGCAGAGCACGTTATTGATCTGGTTCGGGTAGTCCGAGCGGCCGGTGGCCATGATGCGCACGTACTTGGCCGCCTCTTCGGGCATGACTTCCGGGGTCGGGTTGGCCATGGCGAAGACGATCGCGTCGTCGTTCATCTTGCCAAGCGAGTCGGCCTGGATCACACCGGGTCCAGAGAGTCCGATGAAGATGTCACAGCCTTCGATCACGTCGTCCGGGGCGCCGAGCACATGGGTCGGATTGGAATTCTCGGCGTACCAGCGCTTGATTCCGGTCATTTCGCCGGATTCGTAGTCGGACCTGGTGGTCGAGAGGGCGCCGTTGCGGTCGCAGCCGATGATGTCGGTCATGCCGGCCGCGAGCATCATCTTGGTCACGGCGACGCCGGCGGCACCGAGGCCGACCATCAGGCAGCGCATGTCCTCGATCGGCTTGCCGATGATCTTGATCGCGTTGAAGAGCGCGGCCATCGAAACGACCGCAGTCCCGTGCTGGTCGTCGTGGAAGACCGGGATGTCGATCAGGCCTTTCAGCCGGTCCTCGATCTCGAAGCAGCGCGGCGCCGAGATGTCTTCGAGGTTGATGCCGCCGAAAGTCGGGGCCATCAGTTCGACCGCGCGCACGATTTCGTCGGTGTCGGTGGTGCTCAGGCAGATCGGGAAGGCGTCGACGTCGGCAAACTCCTTGAAGAGCATGCACTTGCCCTCCATGACCGGCATCGCGGCTTCGGGGCCGATGTCGCCGAGTCCGAGCACGGCCGTGCCGTCGGAAACGACTGCGACGGTGTTCTTCTTGATGGTGTATTCGAAAGCGAGGCTGCGGTCTTCGTGGATCGCCGAGCACACCCGGGCCACGCCCGGGGTGTAGGCCATCGAGAGGTCGTCGCGGGTCTTCAGCGGGTACTTGTTCTCGACCGAGATCTTGCCGCCGCGGTGCATCTGCATCGTTCGGTCGGTGTACTCGACCACCCTCGAACCGCGGATCGAGCCGATTCCGCGGAGGATACGTTCCCAGTGTTCCTGGTCGATCGCGTCGACCGTGAATTCACGGACGCGCTTGCCTTCGCCACCGGCGCCGGGGACGAGGTCCACGCCCACGAGCTGGCCACCGGCACCCGCGATGGCCGCGGTCAGTTTGCCGAGGGGCTCCTGGCGGGCGTCGAGTTCGACACGGACTGTGACGCTGTATTGGGCACTGACGGGAGGCATCGCCCAATCATATGTAGCGGCGCTTCGCTGCGCCGCCGCCGCGCCAGGTCCTACTTTGCGTGGCGGCGGTTGCCGCGCGTCGCGAATGCCTTCTTCAGGAACGGGGTCACGGTCTTGATGAACACGTTCTTTCTGGGTGTGGCCAGCAGGGGGTCGAGGTGGCTCATCCTCGGGTCGGCGTTGACCAGCTTCGTCTGGCGCTTCGGCGTCTTCGTGCGTTTCAGCCAGTTGCGAGCGCCCTTGAGCACGTCGCCGTCGGTGTCGTCGGTCTGGATGACGTAGAAGGGGAGGTTCACCTTGCCGGTGTACTTCAGCCGCAGGCCGAGGTACTTCGCGACCGAGTTCTGCCTCATCTGGTCGGCGCCGTTGGCGTCGATCGTGATCCGGGTCGGGAAGAACCAGTCGACCGCGTTGACCGGCTGCTGCGAGAAAGTGTCAGCCAGAGTTTTGATCGAGGTGATGCCACCGTCAACCCAGTCCGCCGGGCCCGGGCCCTCCGGAGCGAGGTGTCCGGCATTGACATGAAGCGAACTGAGTTCGGGCGGTGACGTGTCGCGGTCGAAGTCATAGCCGAACAGGCCCTGGTTGGTCGCCGGGTACGGCGGCTTCAGGTTGTCGGGCAGAACCGGGTAGTTCTGGAGTTCGGTTGCTGGCTCGTTGGGGGCCACTTTGGCGAAGAGTCCGCCGACGCCCGCGAAGAGTCCGGCCGTTTCGGCCGGCAGATCTTCGATCAGTCGTGAGAACGGGCCGATCGTTTCGTCCTGGATCTTTGCCATGGCTTCCTGTGCCTGCGGCAGGTTGTACGGGTCGAAGCTGCCGAGCAGGCCGCCGTCGATAAGCACGAGACCGTCGAGGTCTTTGAAACCGGGCCGGCCATGGAAATTCCAGGCGGCGTAGGAGATCGCGAGGGAGGCGCCGACGGAATGTCCGCCCAAGGCGACCCGCTTGCCGGCTTTGCGGGCGCGCTTGACGACGGCCCGGGTGTCGTTGAGCACAGTTTTCATGCCCCAGTTCTCGGCGTAGTCCATGGCTGAGGTGTCAACGAACTTGTAGCCGTCGCCCAGGATGCTGTCGACGAGGTAGTAGTCGAACACTTCCTGCGGGGTGGCCTCGCCCTTGACGCCCTTCTCCAGCATCGAGGTGTCCTCGAGGGCCTGCTCGCGCCGGTCGAGGGCCCAGACCTGAAGGGTCCTGTCCTTCTTGACCAGCGCTTTCGCGGCGGGTGTGAAGTCCCCGGCGCCGCCAAAGGTGCCGGGCATCAGGATCAGGACGTTCTTCGCATTCTTCCTGCCGAAGGCGTTGACGTATGCCTTGTCGAACTTGGCCGGACCTTTCACGTGTGGCGTCTTCACGACGAACGAGCGCACCCCGCCGCCGGCCGCCGAAGCCGTTGCTGCGGTGACGCTGGCCGTCGTGACGCAGATGGTCGCCACGGCCAGCGCTGTTCGAATCGATCCTCCCCGGATATCCATGGGGGCAGCTTAAAGGACGCTCGGGCCGGGGCATATGATCGGGCGGTGAGCGATACCCCCGAGAGCCCCGAACTCTTCCTGATCGACGGCAACAGCATGGCCTACCGGGCCTTCTTCGCCCTGCCTGATTCGATGGCGACGGCGGACGGCAGGCCGACCAACGCGATCTTCGGGCTGACCTCGATGATGGTCAAGCTGATCAGCGACTACCGGCCGCGGCAGGTCGTGGTCGCCTGGGACGCCGGCATGTCGGGTCGCGAAGTGGTCTATCCCGAATACAAGGCACACCGTCCGCCCAAGCCGGACCTCCTCCGGCAGCAGTGGCCGGTCATGGAGAAGATGGTGGAGGCCTTCGGCTACACCAACATCAAGGTCGATGGCTACGAGGCCGACGACGTGATCGCCTCCCTCGCCGCCGAAGCGACCCGTAACGACATCCCCGTGGTAGTCGTCACCGGCGACCGCGACGCTTACCAGCTGGTCAGCGACACGGTCCACGTGATGAGTACATCGAGAGGCGTCACCGACATCAAGATGTATGACCGGGAAGCGGTCAAGGAGCGTTACGGCGTGTATCCGGAGCTGGTCACCGACCTGATGGGCCTTCGTGGCGACACTTCGGACAACATCCCGGGGGTCCCGGGGATCGGCGAGAAGACCGCGGCGGCACTGCTCGACCAGTTCGGATCCCTCGAAAAGATCCTCGACAGTATCGACGAAGTGTCCGGCAAGAAACGCAAGGAGAACCTGACCGAATTCGCCGACGACGCCCGGATTTCGAAGGTGCTGGCCACGATGAACTACGAAGTGGAGACCGGCATCGACCTGGTCGAGCTGATGGCGACCGTCCCGGACCGGGAGGGCCTGCGTGACTTCATGACCGAGTACGAGCTCAGGGCGGCGCTCTCGCGACTCGAAGAGGCACTCGGCGAAGACGAAGAGATTCCCGGCGTCTCCGAGGAGCCACCGGAGCCGACCGAGGTCGAGCTGGCGGAAGGCACCGTTGCGGATCTGGCCGACGGTCCGATCGCGGTCGAGATGTACGGCGGCTGGGCGGCGACAGACGGCGAGAAGGTCGTTGGTGGCGACGACGGCATGATGGAGTTCGTCGAGGCGATCAGCGGACGCCCGCTGATCGCACACGACCTGAAAGCGATCGCCGGCGGCCGTACCGGCCTGATCGCGGCGCTCGAGTCGACCGCGAAAGGACCGGTCATCCACCACGACACGATGGTCGCGGCCTACCTGCTCGAACCGACCCGGCGGAGCTACGCCCTCGACGACCTGGCAGTCGCGGCGGGGCTGGCGCCATCCGGGCTCGACGACGAGGACGGTCAGATGACCCTGGTCACCGAGGACGACGGCTCGATCGCACCGGAGATAACAGCCACGGTCTGGAACCTCGCCCAGACCCAGAAGCCCCGGCTGGAGGAGGCCGGGCTCGTGCCTCTGTTCGAGGAGATCGAGCAGCCACTGATCCGGGTTCTGGCTGCGATGGAGCGCGTCGGCGTAAAGCTGGACCGCGAGAAGGTCGCCGACATGAGCTCCGGCATGTCGGAACGCATCGCCCAGCTCGAAACCGAGATCCACGGGCACGCGGGGCACGAGTTCACGATCGGCTCGCCGCAACAGGTGGGGCAGGTCCTGTTCGAGGAGCTCGGCCTGACCCGGAAGCGCCGTGGCAAGACCGGCTTCTCGACCGATGCCCGGGTCCTCGCCCAGATCCGTGAAGAGCACGCGATCGTCGAACTGATCGAGCAGTGGCGGGAGCTGACCAAGCTCAAGAACACCTACCTTGATCCGCTGCCGGAGGCGATCGACCCCGACACCGGGCGGGTCCACACGACCTTCCTGCAGACTTCGGCGCCGACCGGCCGTATCTCAAGCATCCAGCCGAACCTCCAGAGCATCCCGATCCGCAGCGAAGTCGGTCGCCCGCTGCGCGCCTGCTTCGTGGCCGAACCGGGCAACCTGCTCGTCTCCGCCGACTACAGCCAGGTTGAACTGCGGGTCCTCGCGCACATCGCCGACGAGCAGGTGCTGAAAAAGTTCTTTCTCGAAGGGGAGGACGTGCACGCGGCGACCGCGGCCCAGGTCTTCGGCATCGACCCGGCCGACGTCGACGATGCCCAGCGCTCGAAGGCGAAGATGGTCAACTTCGGCATCGTCTACGGCCTGACCGGCTTCGGTCTTGCCGACCGGCTGAACATTCCGCGCGCCGAGGGCGACGAGTTCGTCAAGCGATACCTCGAGCGCTTCCCCGCCGTCGACGCCTTTCGCGACCAGGTGGTGGAAGCGGCGACCGAGACCGGATACGTCGAGACCCTGTTCGGCCGTCGCCGTCCGGTGCCGGAACTGAATTCGAGCCAGGCGAACACCCGCAAGCAGGGGGAGCGCCTCGCGATCAACACCGTGATCCAGGGCACCGCGGCCGACATCATCAAGGTGGCGATGATTCGCAGCCAGGTCGCCCTGACCGAGGAAAGACTCAGCTCCCGGCTGGTCCTTCAGATCCACGACGAACTGCTCTTCGAAGGGCCGGAGGATGAAGCTGACCAGGTGATCGCACTCGCCCGCCGCGAGATGACCGCGGCCTTCGACCTCACGCCTCCGCTGGAGGTCGACGCCGGCGCCGGACCCGACTGGCTGTCGGCGAAGTGACCCGCCGTTCCAGTTGAACCACGAACTGACGGTCATCCTGGTCGCCGTGGTCGGTGCGCAGCTGGCGGTTCAGGCACCTCTCAACAGCGGTCTGGGGCGCACCGTCGGGAAGCTGCCGGCCGCCCTGATCAGCTTCCTGGTGGGACTCACCGCATTGTTCCTGCTCTGCCTCGTCAGTGGGGAGCTCGGCCACTTTTCGTCAATTGGCGATGCCTCGTTCCCGAGCCTCTTCGGAGGATTCAGCGGGGCGATCTTCGTCGCGACTTCAACGGTCACGATCTCGAGGATCGGCGCCGGTGCCGTCGCGGCGGCGACGATCGCCGGCCAGCTGACCTGCTCGCTGGTGGTCGATGACTTCGGCTGGGTCGGCGTGGACACGGTCCCGGTCACCGAACTGCGGATACTCGGAGCGATCCTGCTACTCGTGGGCACCGGACTCGTCGTCTACCGCAGGAAGTACGCCACCGACCTCGAAGGAGCCGGCAAGGCCGGGCTTCTTGCCGTGGTCGCCGTGATGATCTCGGGCGCTCTGGTCGGTGTCCAGCATCCATTGAACGCCGAGTTGGCAGACCACATCGGCGGACTCAACTCCGCATTGATGAACTTCATGACCGGCACAGTCCTGCTGGCGGTCATCGTCATCTCGGCCCGACTCGGCAGAGATATGAAAAGGGTGGGGGAGGTCCGGTGGTACTACCTGTGTGGCGGGTTCATCGGGGTGGTCACCGTTCTCTCGGCCCTGTCGGCCGTCGGAACGATCGGCGCTGCAGGGCTGACCGCGGCGATCGTCACCGGCCAGCTTCTCTCGTCGATCATCCTCGACCGCTTCGGCGTCTTCGGCCTCGAGCGCCGCCGGATCACCCCGACGCGCCTGATCGGAGTGGGACTGCTGATCGCCGGCACCTTCCTCACGGTCTCCTGAGTAACGACCGTCCGGGTCGGTTTCACCGCTGCCAGGACGGCAAAACCGACCCAGTCCGGTGAGGTCAGCGGGAGACCCGGGGCAGGGTCCAGTCGCGTTGGATTCCGGCGAGCCTCAGGCAGAAGATGACCCCCATCGCCACGATTGAATTCACCGTCTGGGGGAGGGCGGTCCACTCTTCGAGGCCGACGAAGATCACCACCCCGGCCAGGGCGGCGGTCGCATAGACCTCACTTCGCATGATCAGCGGGGTCTGCCCGGCCAGGAGATCACGGATCACGCCCCCGCCGACCCCGGTCAGCAAGCCGCACAACACCGCGGTCACGCCGCTGAACCCCAGGTCCAGCGTGATGTCGGCGCCGACCACGGCGAACAGAGCCAGGCCGGCGGCGTCGGCGAGCTTCAGGCCACGATCGAAACTTCCGGGTTCCGGATGAACCAACCGGACCAGGGCGATCGCGGCGATCGCACCGATCAGAGCCACCAGGAGATACATCTGGTCATTGATCCAGAACACAGGCGTGTTGCCCAGGATCAGATCGCGCATCGTGCCGCCACCGATCGCCGTGACTATGCCGACCACTATCGCCCCGAACCAGTCGAGTCGCCGCTCGGCCACGGCGAAGACGCCGGAGATCGCGAAGATCACGGTGCCGCTGAACTCGGCGACTTCCATCAGGACAGTTTCTCTGCTTCGGGTGGCGTTTCCACCGGGGGATCGGCCGGGTTGCCGGCTGTCGGCCCGCTGACCCCGGGGTCGGCGCCGGACTTCTGGCGGCGCGACAAGTAGATGAAGGGCAAGGCGAGACTGGAGATCGCGGCACCGATCAGATAGGACGTTCCATAACCATAGACGTCGGCGGAACGGCCAAGGACCGGCTGGGAGACCACGCCTCCGGTAGATCCGAGCATCGAATCGAAGGAAAGGATGGTCGCGCGCTGCTTCGAGGGGATCATCCCGTTGAGGTAGGACTGACGGATCGGTGAGGCGGCGGCGAACAGCAGGCCCCAGATCGCGACCAGGAAGATGACCGCCCAGAAGTTGTCGAAGAGGCCGATGAGCAGCAAGGTCACGCTGCTGATCGCGACCGCGAAGAGCAGGGCGGAGGTTCGAAGCCGGAAGCGGCCGCGGATCCGAGGCGCGGCAATGCCACCGAGGATCTGGGCACCGGCGACGAGCGCCGCGGTGATCCCGGCGATCCCGTAGGCCTCGGGGTCGCCGGCCAGTTCCAGCAAATAGGGCTGAAGGGCGTAAAAGGCGTAGAAACTGACGCCGGCGGTGAAGGGAGAAGCGAGCATCAACCACTTGACCGACGGCACCCTCCAGCCGTATTCGACCGAAGCGCTGGTGATCAGCTTCATTTCCTTGATCGTTCCAGAGCTCTTCTTGGGCGAGAAGCCGATGTCTTTCATCGCGGTGAAAGCGAAGCCGAACATGATCACCAGCACTGCAGCCCGCATCACGAACGGCACACCGAGGCTGGTTACCTGGGCGACGAAGCCACCGATCACCGAACCGGTCAGCATGCCGATCCCGGTGACGATCTGACCGCGTCCGAAGACCGCTTCGAGACTGCCGGTGAACCCGGTGGCGACGAGCGCGTCGACCAGCCAGGCCTCAACTGCGCCGGAGAAGAAGGTAAAACCGAGGCCGAGCAGGATCGAGACGACGGCCCAGGCCCAGAACGGCCCTTCGACCTGCCAGAGGAAGACGTAGAGCAGGGTGGTCGCCATCAGAGTCAGGGTTCCCGCGAGGTAGGACACGCGGCGGCCGATCGTGTCGGCGACGACCCCGGTCGGGATCTCGAAGACGACCATTCCCACCGTGAAAAACGCGTTCGCCGCGAACGCTTCGAAGTTGGAGAGCCCGGCATCGAGCAAAAAGATCGTGTTGATGCCCCAGATGAACGACGCGGCAAGGGTGTTGCCGAGCATCAGGGTGAGGTAGATCCTTTGGACTTTGGACGAGTCGGGGGTCACCATCGATCAGGATAGGGCTCGACCTCGAGCCACTCCTGACGCTCCGGCAGTCCCAGCTCGTAGGTGCCGCCGTGATTCGTGGTCAGTGTGTGAACCGTGCCCGAGTCGTCGGTGAAGGCGACTTCGAGCTCGGCCATCGAGGAGTTGAGGACATCGTGGAGGTGGCCGTCCGGGCCACTGTAGTTCCATGCTGCCGTGATCTCGCGCTTCGCTGTCGTCTCAACCACGGCTTCAACCCCGCCCTGGCCGGGCAGGACCAGGCGCGCCCGTCCGGGCTCCGAGTCAGCGCTGACCCCCCGGCGGAGCATGCCGCCGAGCCTGTGGCGCTCGCCTTCGGTCGAGATCGCGCCGTTGGCCACCCAGGGGGTGATTCGCCCGGCGACCTTGACCCGGCCCATGACGACATCGATCCAGGCCTCGGGGTCCTCCCGGAAGCCGGCGCCGCTCAGCCAGATCCAGGTCCAGGCGTGTTCGGCTCCCCAGTTGTGGCCGAGCATTCCCGGCCAGTGATCCAGAACGTAAGTGCGGTCGCCAACGGTCACTTCACCTGACAGACGAGCGAACGGTACGGGGCTCTCCGGTTTCGTCTTGGGCAGCGGCGCACGGTAGAGCCAGGAAGGGGAGAGATGCTCCAGCGGGCGCGCCGCCTCTCCGACCCGGATCGACCAGCTGGCCCCGCCACTCGAACCCTCGATCCGGCTGGAGCCGAAGGTCGAATCGGCAATTTCGATCCAGCCGGCATTCGGTTGAGAGAGCTGATTGCGGTCGACGGTCAGCTTCTCGGCGAAAGGCCTCCCGGCCGACTCGTCGAAAAGGGTGAACCACAGTGAGGCTTTCGGATCCTGGCCCTTCGGTTTCTGGACCGTGTACCTGATCCAGACCGCGATCGGTTCGTCCGGATGCGCCGCCCGAAGGTAGTACGACTCGTACATGCCGGTGCTCCGGCTCGCCGCAGGCCAACGTGGTCGACTGTCCATGCCTTCGGACCCTATCCGGAGTCAGAAGTGACACTTAGTCACATTCTGGGGAGTCGACGTTGAAGGTGTCTATTTTTTGGCTTCGATACCCCGAGTAGGCTTGTTTAGCAAGTCCAACCAGGAGGCCAGTTTGTCCGTCACCACCGAACCATCCGTCAAGACGCTCAAGAACTACGTCAACGGCAGCTGGGTCGAAGCCGCTGGTGCTGAACTCCATCCGGTTCTGAACCCGGCCACCGGAGAGACGATCGCCCAGGTCCCGTTTTCTTCCGCATCTCACCTCGATGACGCGGTCAAGGCCGCCCGCGCGGCCCTGCCGGTCTGGCGTGGGGTGAGCACGATCGCCCGGGCCCGCAAGCTTTTCGAACTGCGCGAGAAGCTGGAAGTCAGGAAGGACGAGATCGCCCGCACCGCGGTGCTCGAGATGGGCAAGACCCTGCCCGACGCGACCGCCGAAGTCGGCCGCATGATCGAGATGGTCGAAGCGGCGACCGCGATTCCGACCACGATGCAGGGCCGGATCCTCGAAGACGTCGCCCGTGGCGTCGACGCGGAGACGATCCGCCAGCCGGTCGGCGTTTGCGCCGCGATCGCTCCTTTCAACTTCCCGGCGATGGTGCCTTTCTGGTTCCTGCCATTCGCGATCGCCTGCGGCAACACCTTCATCCTCAAGCCTTCCGAGCAGGTACCGATGACCCAGTCGCTCGTCTTCGAGACGATCGATTCGCTCGATCTGCCCGACGGCGTGGTCAGCCTGGTCAACGGCGGCCGCGAGATCGTCGAAGGGATCCTCGAGCACCCCGGGATCGACGCGATCTCCTTCGTCGGCTCCGCTCCGGTCGCGCAGCTCGTCTACGAAGGCGCGGCGAAGACCGGCAAACGGGTCCAGGCCCTCGGTGGCGCGAAGAACCACATGGTGATCTGCCCCGACGCCGTGGTCGAACCCACGGTCAAGGGCCTGATCGGTTCCGGCTTCGGTGCCGCCGGCCAGCGCTGCATGGCGGGCTCGGTGATCGTCACGGTCGGTGAAGCCCATGACCGCATCGTGCCGACCCTGATCGAAGAGACGAAGAAGCTGAACGTCGGCAACGGACTCGACGAAGGCGTGGATGTCGGCCCGGTCATTTCATGCGAGGCCCGCGACCGCATCGGCGGCTGGGTCCAGAAGGCCGTCGACGACGGCGCCGAACTGGTGGTCGACGGCCGCGATCCCGGTGGCGACCCCGAAGGTGCGTTCATCGGCCCGAGCATCCTTGACAACGTCAAGAAGGAAGACCCGATCCTCGGAGTCGAAGTCTTTGGTCCGGTCCTGACCGTCGTGAACGTCGGCACTCTGGAAGAGGCCATCGACGTGGTCAACGCCAGCGAGTTCGGCAACGGCGTCTCGATCTTCACCGAGTCCGCCTCGGCCGTGCGCAAGTTCCGCCACGACGTCGAGGTCGGCATGGTCGGCGTCAACATCGGCGTCGCCGCCCCGGTCGCTTTCTTCCCGTTCTCCGGCTGGAAAGCCTCATTCCTGGGCGACCTCCACGCTCACGGACCC